>CAMTVU010000028.1:0-62203 GCA_947085245.1 uncultured Chitinophagaceae bacterium
AAAAGTAGTAAGTAACACAAAGGACTCTAAGAAAACACAAAGGACACGAAGAAGTTATTTTTCATAATCAATACGTTGTGTTCTTCGTGTCATTCTTTGTGTTCGTTGTGTTCCCCCTTTATCAACCTTTGAGACAGCCTCGCTTTTTTTATTGATTACTCCGGCCTTCAGGCCTTAGATCACTGATAAAAACAAAGTGGCTTTAGCCATGAAGGTGAAGGCTAAAGCCATTACTCTTTGCTTCTTTTATCCCCAAACTAATGTTTAGGGTTATGATTAATCCATGTTGATTATACAGTAATTGATTATTTCTTTTGTTGATTTTGTATTTTCATGGTTGATGGTTGAAAAAGAGGTGACACCTTTTGAAAAGCTGTCACCTCTAAAAACAAAAATAAAGATTAAGTTGTGCAGGAAATTCAGTTTATACCTTTCAGTGAAAATGCGGTTTTGCTTTCCTTTGGCAATACAATCAATGAGGCTATTCATGAAAAACTGATGCATGCAAAAAACAGCATTGAAAAAAATCCCTTCAAAGGTTTTGTTGAAACGGTTCCTGCTTACAACTCATTGACTGTTTTCTATAATCCTGTTACTGTAGAGAAAGATGCTGAAACAATTTCTGGTTCTGTCATTGGTCAACTCAAACAAATAATACAAACAGGCGAACAATCAACTAATAAGCCCTCCTTCGCTAATTTATCCAACGAATTTTTAACACAGACACAAGCTTTGGAGGGCAAGCCAATCGACAAATCAACAATCACCATCCCCGTTTGTTATGATGAAGAATATGGAATTGATCTGCAGGATCTTTCAACACAATTAAATCTTTCATTTGAAGAAATTATTCAACTGCATAAAGAAAAAACGTACAGAGTGTTCATGATTGGTTTTACACCCGGCTTTCCTTACCTGGGAACATTAGATGAAAAATTATTTACCAAAAGAAAAGCCCAACCAAGAGTTAACCTTCCTCCAGGTTCTGTTGCCATTGCAGGAAATCAAACAGGCATTTATCCATTATCAACTCCCGGCGGCTGGAATATCATTGGACAAACACCCCTGCTTTTATTTGATCAGCAAAAAGAAAATCCATTCCTGTTAAAAGCAGGCGATACCATTCAATTTAAAGCTATCACTAAAAAAGAATTTGAAGATTATACAAAGAGGTGACAGCTTTTGAAAAGCTGTCACCTCTAAAAAAAATGACCGGACAAATCCTCCATATTGAACAATGCGGTTTCTTAACAAGCCTGCAGGATAGTGGCAGGCAGGGCTTTCTGCAATTTGGCATCAGCAAAGGCGGAGCTATGGATATTCGTTCAGCTTATTCAGCCAACCTTTTAGTTGGGAATGATGAAACTGAAGCTGTGCTTGAGATCACCCAGGCGCCACATCGTTTTCATTTTTTGCAGGATGCAGTTGCAGCATTTACAGGCGGTGGGTTACAACCACAATTGCACAATAAAATGATTCAGCTGAACCAACCGGTTTTTATGGCAGCTGATTCAGTTGTTGAATGTAAACAGCAACTGCCCGGCTATCGTTTGTACATGGCCGTAGCAGGAGGTTATAAAAGTGATATGTTCCTGAACAGTCATTCAACGGATCTGCTGGTAAAAGCAGGCGGTCATCATGGAAGAACATTAAAGAAAGATGATTTGCTGCAACTGAAAACACCGTTAACTTCTTTGCAAAAAAAATTATTGGCTGTGCTTAAGTCTGGTGCTCATGTTGAATTGAATTATCCTTTACCTGCATTCAAAACAAATAGCATCAGAGTGATGTATGGCGCTGAATGGAATTACCTGAATGAAACTTCACAGGGAAAATTCACTTCAGTGTTGTATAAAGTAAGTCAGCAAAGCAGCAGGATGGGTTATCGTTTAAAAGGAACAGCCTTGGAAACAACACTGCCTTGTGAAATCATTTCATCTGCCGTTACACAAGGCACGGTACAACTAACAGCTTCAGGTGAAATGATAGTACTGATGGCCGATGCACAAACGGTTGGCGGTTATCCCCGCATTGCACAGGTATGTGCTGCTGATCTTCCTGTACTTGCACAAAAGAAACCCGGAGATGAAATTCAGTTTCAAATGATTGGCCTGCGGAAAGCAGAAGAATTATATTTGAAGGAGGTTGAACAGTTAAATTCAATCAAACAAACTTTAGAGAAATTCAGCCCCGTCTGACGCCTCATCTGACGGAATAAAAAAGCTGCTGATTAAAGAATATTATTTACATAACTCAGTCAAACGGGGGCGTCAGACTGAAATTTTGAGTTTATATGAAAGTTGATCTCAATTGCGATTTAGGTGAAGGCATGAAAACAGATGAGCAGATCATTCCACTCATCACATCAGCCAATATTGCCTGTGGCTTTCATGCAGGTGATTTTTATACAATGAAACGAACGGCTGAACTTTGCTTACAACATGGCGTTGCTATTGGTGCACACCCTTCCTGGCCCGACCGGGAAAATTTCGGAAGAAAAGAAATGCAATTCTCATCAACTGAATTGTACACAATCATTACTGAACAACTCAACATCATTTCTGCTGTTGCAAAACAACAGGGCAGCAAATTGCATCATGTAAAACCGCATGGTGCTTTGTACAATCAATCAGCAAAAGATCCAATGATAGCATCAACAATTGCAAAGGCTGTGAAAGATTTTGATTCTTCACTTGTGTTATTTGGATTAAGCGGTAGTGCGTCAATTACAGAGGCTGTAAAAATTGGATTAAAAACAGCCAACGAAGTTTTTGCTGATCGTACTTACTTGGATGATGGAAGTTTAACGCCACGTTCCCAACCCAATGCTTTGATTGAAGATGAAACCAAAGCTGTACAACAGGCTTTGCAGATGATTATGCAGCAAACAGTAACGACAACATCAGGTAAAACAATTACGATTAATGCTGATACCATTTGCATTCATGGTGATGGCGCAAATGCCGTTGCTTTTGTTAAAGCTATATCAACAGCATTAAAATAAACCAACATTGACATCAAAAAAGTTTAATTGGAAACTCTTGAGTGGTAAAGGCACTGGTGCTGCTTTTCTCATGGCAACATCTGCTGTTGGCCCGGGCTTTTTAACTCAAACAACCGTGTTCACCCAACAACTCATGGCAAGCATGGGTTTTGTGATTCTTGTTTCTGTACTCATTGATATTATTGCACAACTTAACATCTGGCAAATATTAACAGCCAACAACAAGCGTGGTTCAGAACTGGCCAATGAAGTAGTGCCCGGCAGCGGACATATACTTACCATTTTGATTTGCTTTGGTGGTTTGGCTTTCAACATCGGTAATATTTCCGGTGCAGGTTTGGGCTTGAATATTTTATTTCCGTTGAGTGTGCAAACTGGAAGTATCATCAGCGCAGTTATTGCCATTATTATTTTCCTGTTTCAGGATATTGGCAAAGCAATGGATGTGTTTGTAAAACTGCTGGGCATTGTTATGCTTTGCCTGATGCTTTATGTGGTTTTCTTTGCTCAACCACCGGTTGCAGAAGTCATTCATCGCACTTTTCTTCCATCAACGATTAATCTCACTTCAATTGTAACATTAGTTGGCGGTACAGTTGGCGGCTATATTACATTTGCCGGTGCACATCGTTTGCTGGAAGATAAAACGATTGCACATAATATGAAAGAAGTGAAACGCAGTGCGGTAAGTGGAATTGTATTGACGGCCTGCATGCGTATTTTATTATTTCTTGCTGTACTGGGTGTATTGACAAAGGGTTTTCAACTCAATGCATCCAATCCAGCTGCATCTGTATTTCAATCTGCATTGGGAACAATGGGTTATAAATTGTTTGGCATTGTATTGTGGAGTGCAGCTATAACTTCTGTTGTTGGTTCTGCATTTACATCCATTACATTTTTAAAAACATTGCATCCTGTTTTCTCCCGCCAGCAACGTATTGCCACCATTGCATTCATTATTATTTCAACCGTTATCTTTTTATTGTGGGGCAAACCCATTCTTATTTTAGTATTGGCCGGCGCTTTGAATGGTTTTATTCTTCCTTTTTCTTTAGGATTGATGTTATGGGTGATGATGAAACGAAAGCTCAATCATTATACTCATCCGCAATGGTTATTATGGAGCGGATGGGTTGTTGTTGCAGTAATGTTGTGGATGAGTGTGGTTACTTTTGTAAATGAAATACCAAAGTTATTTTAACTGGTGTCTGTTCACCCAAAGGGTGACTGCACACCGAAATAATAGTATAACAGTGCACAACCCTTCAACACACACCATGTATTACCTTGCTTTAGTTTGTCCGGCAGCAATTGACAACAAAGTGCAAAGGTATAAGCTGTGGATGAGAGATCATTTCGGTTGCACTCTTGCATTAAAATCAGCAGCACATATTACACTCATCCCTCCCTTCTGGCTCCATCATGAATCAGAAAAATTGCTTGTTGAAACATTGCAAAACTTTCAAACAGGTTTATTTCCCATTGAAATTTTGCTGCACAATTTTTCTCATTTCAGCAACAGGGTTATTTTTATTACAGTCACTGAAAATCATCAGTTGAGCCGTTTACACAATGAAGTGGAAAATCATTTCATTCAACCATTTCATAGCCTGCCCCGCCTTAGCGGGGGCATCATCAAACCCGATGACAGGCCTTTTCATCCGCATGTAACCATTGCCAACAGGGACATCAGGCCCGGCGATTTCATTAAAGCATGGGAACACTTTTCCAAAGAAAAACTGGAAGAAAACTTTCAAACAGGTGCGATTTCATTGCTGAAATTAAGTCCGGGTAAATGGAATGTGATTGCCGAAAAACAATGCTGAGTAACCGCTCCTCCCATTTACATGACTGGGTCTTTCCCATTCATTCAAATTCAATAACTTCCCATCTTAAACCATTTCACATGAGAAGATTTCTTTTTACGCTCTTATCTTTTTTTCTCTTTTCATCTCTTTATTCACAAACTGCAAATCCTCAGGATTCTTCGTGGATACGTGATAATTACATCAAAAAGGAAATTTACATCGCCATGAGAGATGGTGTAAAATTGTTTACATCGGTTTACATTCCGAAAGATAACAGTGAGGATCATCCCATTTTAATGAACCGAACACCTTACTCCTGCGCACCTTATGGCGAAAACAATTTCCGTGGTTTCTGGAATAATCACTGGCGTTATTATATGCGCAGAAATTATATCATTGTTATTCAGGATGTACGTGGCCGCTGGATGAGTGAAGGTGAGTTTGCAGATGTCCGCCCATTCAATCGAACAAAGAAAGGAACAGAAACAGATGAAGCAAGTGACACTTATGATGCTATAGACTGGCTTACAAAAAATCTTTCCAACAACAATAAGAAAGTAGGCATCTTCGGTATTTCTTATCCCGGTTTTTATTCAACCATGGCAGCATTGAGCAATCATCCGTCATTGGTGGCTGTTAGTCCGCAGGCACCTGTAACTGATTGGTTCATGGGCGATGACTTTCATCACAACGGCGCATTTTTTCAAATGGATGGCTTTGCATTTTATTCTTCCTTCGGCAAACCAAGGCCAAAACCAACAACAGTTGGATCAGCAGGTTTTGATTTCAAAACAAAAGATGCGTATAAATTTTATTTGGAAGCAGGAAGTACAAAAAAACTGGCAACATTAATTGGCGACAGTATTGCATTCTGGCATGAGTTGTACAAACATCCCAACTATGATGATTGGTGGAAGGCACGCAACGTAAGAAATTTTGTCAATAATATTCCTTCACATACAGCCACATTAGTTGTGGGCGGTTTGTTTGACGCAGAAGATTGTTATGGAGCGTGGCGTACTTATGAAGCCATTGAAAAGAAAGCAAAAAACAATAACCGTTTGGTGATGGGCCCCTGGTATCATGGGCAATGGTCAAGTACGGATGGCACAAGTATGGGGAATATAAAATTCGGAAGCAATACTTCTACCTATTATCAGAATGAAATTGAAATCCCTTTCTTCATTCATCACTTGGAAGGAAAAGCAAATGTTGATGCCTTAGCTGAAGCAACCATCTTCTTCACCGGTGAAAATAAATGGAGAAATTTTGCACAATGGCCTGCTGCCAATATAGAAAACAAACCAATCTATTTACAGGAGAATGGAAAATTAAACTGGAGCAAACCATCAGCAGCAAAGAGCTTCAGTGAATATGTAAGTGACCCATCAAAGCCTGTGCCTTATACAGAAGATGTTCACTTTGACCGTACTGTTGCGTATATGAACGATGATCAGCGTTTTGCCAACAGAAGAACCGATGTACTTTCTTTTCAAACAGATGTATTAACAGATAATGTAACACTTGCAGGAACAGTAGTTGCAGATCTGCTTGCAAGTATTTCTGCAACCGATGCTGATTTTATTGTAAAGCTGATTGATGTTTTTCCAAGCGACTTTAACTATCCCGATGAGAAACAAAGAATGGGGCGCCGGAGCATTGGCTCCTATCCAATGGGCGATTACCAAATGCTTGTACGTGGTGAAGTGATGCGTGGAAAATTCAGGAACAGTTTTGAAAACCCTGTTGCCTTTACACCCAATAAAATTGAAAAAGTTAAGTTTGAATTGCCCGATGTAGCGCACACTTTCCTCAAAGGGCATCGTATCATGATTCAAATTCAAAGCAGTTGGTTTCCTTTGGTTGATCGTAACCCGCAGAAGTTTGTAAACATATACGAAGCAGCAGAAAGTGATTATCAGAAAGCAAACATTAAGATTTGGCATGATGCAAAGAATGCATCGAATATTATTTTACCGGTGTTGAAATAAATAAAGTATAACTATGAAACAATTATTTTTTACAATGCTGTCATTTTTTATTACTGCATTACAAGCACAGGAAATTAATATCATTCCGAAACCAAATAAGCTTGAACTGAAAAAAGGAAACTTCATCATTTCTCCTGCAACAGTAATCGTTTTGGGCGATGGGGAAGAAAAAGCAACAGCTTCTTTTTTTAATCAGCATTTGAAAACGCATTATGGTTTTCAGTTAAAAACAGTCAAAACTTCAGCAAATAATTTCATCCGTTTTTCAACAAAGAAATTTATTCACCCCGGAACAGAAGGAAAATATGATCTGACTGTATCTTCAAAAGGAGTTGATATTTCAGGAGACACTTATTCGGGTACTTTTTACGGTATGCAAACTTTAATACAGTTGCTCCCAACTGAAAAGCTACAATCAAAAACTTCCCATTATAAATTATCCATAAACCAATTATCAATTCAGGATGAGCCCCGTTTTCAGTACCGTGGCATGCACCTGGATGTTGGCCGTCATTTTGCGCCTGTATCATTCATCAAAAAGTATATTGATTACCTCGCATTACATAAACTCAATACGTTTCACTGGCATTTAACAGAAGACCAGGGCTGGCGTATGGAGATCAAAAAATATTTGTTACTTACTTCTGTTGGCAGCAAACGGAATGGCACTATCATTGGCGGCTATCCCGGAAAAGGAAATGATAACAAACCACACGAAGGTTATTATACACAGGAAGAAATAAAAGAAGTGGTGGAGTATGCTAAAAGTCGTTTTGTAGAAGTGGTACCTGAAATTGAAATGCCCGGCCACAGCAGTGCAGCCATTGCAGCTTATCCCTGGCTGAGTTGTTTTCCAAATAAACCAACGGTCATTCCAACAAATATGATTTCGAATAAAAGTGTGGAAGAACAAAAAAAAGGACGCATCAAATTAGTGCAGGAAACATGGGGGGTGTTTAATGATGTGTTTTGTGCAGGAAAAGATTCAACATTTTCTTTCTTAGAAAATGTGTTGGATGAAGTGATAGCTTTGTTTCCATCAAAGTATGTACATATTGGTGGTGATGAATGTCCGAAAACTCATTGGAAAATTTGTCCTTCCTGTCAACAACGGATAAAAGAGTTGAAGCTGAAAGATGAACATGAACTGCAGAGTTATTTTGTACAGCGCATTGAAAAATATCTCAACAGCAAAGGCAAAATACTCATTGGTTGGGATGAAATACTGGAAGGAGGTTTAGCGCCCAATGCACAGGTAATGAGCTGGCGTGGTGAGGCAGGCGGTATTGCTGCCGCCAAACAAAATCATTATGTGATTATGACACCCGGAAGTCATGTGTACTTTGATCACAGCCAGACAAAAAATGAAGACTCGGTTACCATTGGCGGTTATACAACCGTTCAGAAAGTATATAGTTATGAACCGGTACCAAAAGAATTAAATGAGGAAGAAGCTAAATTCGTAAGAGGCGCACAAGCCAATGTTTGGACTGAGTACATAAATAATACCGGCAAGGTTGAATACATGATCTTTCCCCGTATTTCTGCACTGAGTGAAGTATTATGGAGCAAAAAAGAAGATAAGAATTGGGAAAATTTTGAAAAGCGATTACTGATTCAGTTTAAACGATACGAACTGTGGAAGCTGAATTACAGCAAAGCTTATTTTGATCCGAAGTTTTAGGAGTCAGGCCATTCAAAATGGCCAGACGCCTTGCTTTCCATAAAATTTCCTAATTTGTAAAAAAAAATGCACTTTGAAGCTAATCATGTGTATCACTTATACAACCGGGGAAACAATAAACAAACCATCTTCTTTTCCCACGAAAATTATCTTTATTTCCGTCGCAAAGTGAGGAATGAATGGCTCCCTTTTTGTGATATTTTGGCCTACTGCCTTATGCCCAATCATTTTCACTTCCTGATAGTTCCTAAGGAGGAAGCCTGCAAAAATATAATTATCAATGAGAAAGAAACCCACATGCAGGTGTTTTCAAAAACAATAGGGAAAACACTCAGCTCTTATACGAAGGCAATCAATCTTCAACAACAAACAACCGGCAATCTTTTTCAGAAAAAGACAAAAGCAAAAATTCTTATCCCGGATAAAATAATGATTAACCAATTTTCACAAAGAGATTATCAGGAAACCTGCTTTCATTACATCCATCTAAATCCGTTTGTTGCAAATCTTGTAACCAACATGAACGATTGGCCATATTCGTCCTGGCCTGATTTTTATGGTCTTCGTAACAGAACACTCATCAATAAAAAAATGCTCATGGAATTATTAGGCTATTCCCAAAAGGATTTTGAAAATTTCACTCAAAAGGAACTAAATCCACTACTTGTAAAAAATATCTTCTGAATAAATGTCTGGCCACTTGAAGTGGCCTGACATCATAAACTATCTCAGTACTTCTTCCAGCTTTTTCTCCAATGCCTCTCCTCTCAAGTTCCTTGCAATGATCACTCCGTTAGGATCAAGCAAAACATTGAATGGAATTCCCTGCACGCCGTATTCAAGCGCAGCAGTATTTTCCCAGCCTTTCATATCACCTGCCTGCGGCCAGGTGTAGTTATCATCTTTGATGGCTTTGAGCCATTTTGTTTTATCCTTATCAAGTGACACACCAAATATCTCAAAGTTTTTTCCCTTGTACTTTTGGTATGCATTCACAAGGTTGGGGCTTTCAACACGGCATGGCCCGCACCAGCTTGCCCAAAAATCAACCAATACATATTTGCCTTTAAAGGAAGAGAGAGTAATATTATTTCCATTGGCATCGGGTTGCGAAAAATCAATGGCGGGTTTTCCAACCATTGTCTTCTTGCCAATTTCAATCATTTCTTTTATTTGCTTTCCTTCTTCACTGTTTTGTAAAGCGGGAGTGAGTAAAACATACATCGGCTCAGCTTTCGCAGCATCCAGCTCTGCTCCAATAGCCTGTTGTGTCAAATACAATGATACAGGCGATGAAGGGTTTTCTTTTACAAACTGCAATTGCTCGTCATAATACAAATCAAGCATGCCCGTGTACAATTCAAACACTTTGCCGGCAGCTTTGGTATTATTTGTTTTATGGTATGCATCATACACTTCACCAAATTTGCTTTCAAGCCTTAACAGCAATTTTATTTTTTGCTGATAATTTTGATACTCATTTACAACTGCCGAACCTTTTACTTCGGCATCCCATAAAAATGATTTGGATGAAACAATGATAACCCCCGTATCTAAAAAAAGATAGATGGAATTTTGTCCATATTCAAGCCGGTTGAATTCTTTATTCTTTTTGGGAGAAATTTCCTGCAACAGTAAAGTAGCAATACCCGGTTTTGTAATGGTTCCATTTATTGTGAACTTTCCATTCAGCACTTTTACTTCTTCTGCATCGTTACCATTGTTCCAGCTCAATAACGCATTGTACTTTTTTGAATCAACCGGAATAGAACCATTTACTGTAAATTTCTTTTGTTGTGCCGAAGCAGACAATCCTGTCACCAACAAAAAACAAAATAAGTAACGATACATATTAATTTGTTTTGAAAATCTCTTCCAGCCTGGCGTGCAACTCTTCACCCCGCAGGTTTTTACCAATGATGGTTCCATCAGGACCAATTAAAATGTTTTGTGGAATGGCTGATATCTTATAAAGCTTTGCCGCTTCATTACTCCAGAATTTCAGGTCACTTACATGTGTCCATTTTAAACCATCCTCTGCAATGGCCTTGATCCATGAATTACGTTCACGATCAAGTGAAACACCAAGTACAGTAAAATTTTTATTGTGATATTTTTCGAAAGCAGCTACAAGATTGGGGTTCTCCATACGGCAGGGACCGCACCAGCTGGCCCAGAAATCAACCAATACATATTTACCACGGTAAGATTGCAAAGAAATCATATTGCCCGATGTATCGGCCTGCGCAAATTCAATGGCCGGTGTGCCAACAGCGCCAATTTTATTTTCCTGCACAATATCATTTACCATGCGGCCATAAAAACTTTTCTGTGATTGCTCACTCAACTTTGCAAAACGCTGATCGAGTATTTCAGGCTGCTGAAAGAAATTATAGAGAATATACAAAAGCAATGGAGTTACAGCCGATTGATTGTTCTTTACAATATACTCATCGGCTTTGAGATTAAGTTCACCAATGATCGTTCTTGCAACATTGTACAATGAATCCTGTTTTGCCTGCATGGCAGGGTTGCTCAATTGCTTACCCAGCAGATCTAATTTTGAAAAGTAGGGATCAAACTTGTTGCGAAACTCTTTAAACTCATCATTGGATTTTGATCCCTTCACCTCTGCCTTTGCCAATGAATCAATTCGTCCGTTCACCGTTACATTTGATGCATCGAGAAAAATACCGAGGTGCTGTTCCGTTCCTTCCACCACCAATATATGCATGGCTGTTTCCGTTAAATTTCCTTTCAGTTCAAACTTGCCGTTTTTGATTTCTGTTTCGGCCAATGTTTCACTTTGCCGGTTATCAAAACGCAAAGTCACTTTTGCATTTTCTTTAGCTCCCTTTATAGTTCCTTTAATGGAATACAGTTGTTGTGCCTGCAGCATTGCTGCAGAACCAAAAAGAAATAGAACCAAAAGAAGATTTTTCATATTTTATTTTGAATGTCTTTGTTTAAGAACATAGATTACATCCTGCAAAGAAACATTTTTCGCTCTTAACAAAACCATAAAGTGAAACAGCAGGTCAGCCGCTTCGCCTAAAAACAATTCTTCATTATTGTCCTTTGCTTCAATGATCACTTCCGTTGCCTCCTCTCCCACTTTCTGTGCAATTTTATTGATGCCTTTTTCAAAAAGGCTCTTCACATAACTTTTTTCATCGTTGCTTTTGCGGCGCAATTCAATGATCTCTTCCAAATACATTAAAAAATCATCGCTGTGATTTTTTTCACTCCAGCAGGTATCAGCACCGGTGTGGCAAACAGGCCCTGCCGGATCTGCTTTGATGAGTAATGTATCCTGATCACAATCCAGCAACACCTGCTTCACAGTTAAAAAATTACCGCTCTCTTCGCCTTTCGTCCATAAGCGCTGCTTACTTCTGCTGTAAAAAGTTACCTGTCCTGTTTCCCCTGTTTTTACAAATGCTTCTTCATTCATAAAACCAAGCATGAGCACTTTGCCCGTTTTAAAGTCCTGGATGATGGCAGGCATCAATCCGTCCTGATATTTTTTAAAATCCGGTTTCAATTTGATTATTTAAATTTTTATTTTTTATAGAAACACTGATGACGCTGACTGGTACTGATTATACAGATATTATCCGTTACTATCTGCAATAATCCGTGTTATCTGTGTTTCTATTATTCTGTATTAAACAACAAAGCTATATTCTTACAGCAATATTTCTTTCATAGAGGTACGTTTTCAGATCAGCAATTTCAATTTCTTTAAAATGAAAGATGCTGGCTGCCAATGCCGCATCAGCAAAAGCCTGTTCAAACACATCTCCAAAATGCTGCATGGTTCCTGCCCCACCGCTTGCAATCACCGGTACGGATAACTCCGTTGATAATTTCTTTGTAATATCCAATGCAAAACCCTGTTTGGTTCCGTCATTGTTCATACTGGTTAATAAAATCTCACCGGCACCCAACTCTACAGCAAGCTTCGCCCAATCAAAACATTTTTTATCTGTTCGGGTTCTTCCTCCATTCAGATATACATACCATTCACCGTCTTCTTCTTTCCTGGTATCAATTGCCAACACACAGCATTGGCTGCCGGCAGCCTTTGCAATATCACTGATGAGTTGCGGATTTTTAAACGCTGCAGTATTCACACTCACTTTATCAGCGCCAGAGTTGAGCAACACACTCATATCTTCCACCGAACTTATTCCCCCACCAACGGTAAATGGAATATTTACATGCCGGGCAATACCTTTCACCAGTTCATTCAATGTTTTTCTTTTTTCAACAGTAGCCGTAATATCAAGGAACACCAGTTCATCGGCTCCCTGTTGAGCGTATAAAGTACCAAGCTCTACCGGGTCACCGGCATCACGCAGATCAATAAAGTTGGTTCCCTTTACAGTGCGTCCATCTTTAATATCCAAACAGGGTATAATGCGTTTTGTAAGCATAATTTGAAAAAGAGGAGGCTGTCTCAAAAGTCGTTAAACGTCTTTGCGAGGGAGGAACGACCGAAGCAATCTATCTGTTTATCAATTGATCAATTTTTGCAGATTGCTTCACTATGTTCGCAATGACGACTTTTAAGACAGCCTCCTCTTAAAAACAAAGATAAAGATTAAGGTTGTGGTAAAATGTTTTGCAAAACTCTTCCGGCTCGAATCAGTTTACGGCTCCAGTAAGTTTCCTTCAGATCGCTGATCATTACACCGCCCGATGTGGAAGCATGTACAAATTTATTATTCTGGAGATATACGCCCACATGCGATACGCCACGTCTTGTATTAAAGAAAACAAGGTCACCTTCTTTCAAATCATTTATGGGCAACCATTCAGCTGCATTCCGCTGCTCCCTTGCTGTTCTGGGTAATTGAAGCGCAAATACACCCAGCATGAGTGTTTGTACAAATGAGGAACAATCAACCCCTCTTTGTGTTGTGCCGCCTAAACGATACGGCGTTCCCCACCAATCTTCAATTACTTCATATAAATTTTTGTTCTGCAGGTTTTCAACAGGCACATCTAATTTGATGGCATACTTGAATTGTGTAAGTGAAAAAAGTTCAAGGGCAGAACTGTAATCTGCTACATCTTTTGTTTGAAAAGCATTGTATTGTTTCTTGCCTGATGAAACAGTTCTGGTGGTTGCCGGAGTTGTTTCGGGCTTTATCTCAATATGATCAATCAATTCAGAAGATTTAGGCTGCACAGGTGCTGTTGCAGCCTTTGGCTGAAACACACTTTTTACTGCACTGCAACTGCTGAGCAGAAATAAAACAGAAAAACATAAGAGCAAATTCTTCATTGGTTTGAATTTTTTTGCCGCAGCAAATGTACGGTCAACGGGCCTTTTAAACAAGAAACAGGCCAAATTGACGAATTGTAAGGATTCCTTTTCTGCTGAACGGCTGCCATATTTTCATTGCTGTTTTTTTAATTGTTGGGATTGTGGATTATTTCTTTGGCTTACTTAAGCTGAGATAAGCGAAATTTGGAGTTCTACTATGTGCAAATTTTCTCACTTACACGTTCACACGCAATACTCTTTATTAGATGGCGCCGCTTCTATAAAAGCATTATATGCAAAAGCAATCAATGATAAAATGCCTGCATTGGCAATCACCGATCATGGTAATATGTTTGGTGCTTTTCAGTTTGTGGCCGAAGCTTACAAACATAAAAATCCCGATGGTTCTCTTGAAGTAAAACCCATTGTTGGCTGCGAATTTTATTTAACGGAGAACCGTCATATTAAAACCTTCAGCAAAGAACAAAGAGATCAGCGTTATCACCAGGTGCTGCTGGCCAAAAACGAACAAGGTTATAAAAATTTAGTGAAGCTTACTTCGCTTGGTTTTATTGAAGGCATGTACAGCAAGTATCCACGTATTGATAAAGAACTCATCCATAAATATCATGAGGGATTAATTGCCACTACCTGTTGTTTGGGTGCTATGGTTCCGCAAATGATATTAACCAAAGGCGAAGAAGAAGCAGAGAATGAATTCAAATGGTGGCTGAATATTTTTCAGAAAGATTATTACGTGGAAATTCAGCGGCATGGCCTGGCCGAACAGGATAAAGTAAATGCTGTACTGCTGAAGTTTGCAAAAAAGCATGATGTAAAAATAATTGCCAGTAATGATTCACATTATGTGGACCAGACAGATTTTAATGCCCATGATATTTTACTCTGCATCAACACAGGTGAAAAACAATCCACTCCTGCCCTGCGTGAATTTAGTGATGATGATGTAAGTGTAAAGAACAAACGTTTCGCTTTCCCCAATGATCAGTTCTATTTTAAAACAACGGGGGAAATGAAAAAGTTGTTTGAGGATATTCCCGATGCCATTGATAATACCAATGAAATAGTTGATAAAGTTGATGTGCTGAATCTTAAAAAAGATATTCTGCTTCCCGCTTTTCCTATTCCGAAAGAATTCCAGGTTCATGAAGATGCCAATCTGAATCAATGGGAATTTTTAAAACACCTCACTTATATCGGCGCCAAAGAACGCTATCATGAAATTGGTGAAGAAATTCGTGAACGCATCGACTTTGAATTATTCACCATCAAAACCATGGGCTTTGCCGGTTACTTTTTAATTGTGAGCGATTTCATCAAAGCCGGAAGGGATATGGGTGTTTTTGTTGGCCCCGGTCGTGGTTCAGCTGCAGGAAGTGTAGTTGCTTATTGCATCCGTATCACCAATATTGATCCCATTAAATACAATTTGCTGTTTGAACGTTTTCTCAATCCAGATCGTAAGAGCATGCCCGATATTGATACAGACTTTGATGATGAAGGCCGTCAGAAAGTAATTGATTATGTAGTTGATAAATATGGAAAAGCGCAGGTGGCACAGATCATCACGTATGGTACCATGGCTGCCAAATCAAGCATTGCCGATGTGGCCCGTGTTATGGATCTGCCATTGGCTGAAAGCAGGGCTTTGTCGAAATTAGTCCCGGAACGGCCCGGTGTTTCATTGAAACGTGTATTGCACGCACCATTAACAGGTGAAAAAAGTTTAGCAGAGAAGGAAGGATTAGGGCCCGATGAAATGGAAACGGTAAAAAAGCTCCGGCAGATTTATAATGGAGATGACCTTCCTGCAAAAATTTTGCATGAAGCAGAAATATTGGAAGGCTCTGTGCGTAATACCGGTATTCATGCATCGGCCATCATCATTGCACCAAAAGATTTAACCGAATTATTACCGGTAGCAACTTCTAAAGAATCGGAACTCTGGCTTACACAAATTGAAGGAAATTCAATTGAAGAAGCCGGTGTTATTAAAATGGACTTTCTCGGTTTGAAAACACTCAGCGTTATTAAAAATGCATTAGCGCTCATCAAACAAAATCATGGAATAGAAATTGACATTGACAATATTCCGCTTGATGATTCAAAAACATTTGAACTCTATCAGCATGGTTCAACCATTGGAACTTTCCAGTTTGAAAGTGTGGGTATGCAAAAATACCTGCGTGAATTAAAAGCCGATCAGTTTGGTGATTTGATTGCAATGAATGCATTGTATCGTCCCGGCCCATTGGCATATATCCCCAACTTTATTGACCGCAAACATGGCAAGGAAGCTATTTCGTATGATTTACCTGAAATGGAAGAATACCTGAAAGAAACGTATGGTATCACTGTTTACCAGGAACAGGTAATGTTGCTGGCACAAAAGCTTGCCGACTTCAGTAAAGGTGATGCGGATACACTGCGTAAAGCAATGGGTAAAAAAGATAAGTACACACTTGACAAGAAAAAAAGTCAGTTCATTGAAGGTGCAACAGCTAAAGGTTACCCCATTGCTACATTAGAAAAAATCTGGACCGATTGGGAATCCTTTGCCCAATACGCTTTCAACAAATCACACTCCACCTGCTATGCGCTTGTTGCCTATCAAACAACTTATTTAAAAGCCCATTACCCGGGTGAGTATATGAGTGCTGTGCTCAACAATGCAGGAGCCATTGAAAAAATCACCTTCTTTATGGAAGAGTGCAAACGTATGGGTATAAAAGTGCTGGGGCCCGATATCAATGAATCACAAAATGGTTTTGCTGTAAACAAAGCCGGTGAAATACGTTTTGGTTTGGGTGGATTGAAAGGTGTAGGTGAAGCCGCCATTGAAAGTATCATTGAAGAACGGAATAAAAAAGGTTCTTATAAAGATCTGTTTGATTTTATCAAGCGCATCAACCAGCGTACAGTCAATAAAAAATCGCTGGAAAGCCTGGTGTACAGCGGTGCATTTGATTGCTTTACCGCCTGGCACCGGGCACAGTATTTTCATGTAATGCCGGGCGATTCAATCAACACACTCGAACGCATCATCAACTTCGGCAACCGTTACCAGGCAAATATCCAGGGCAACAGCAATACCTTGTTTGGCGAATCAATGATGATGGAAGTGCCAACGCCTAAAATTCAAAACTGTGAAGAATGGACATTAACCGAAAAGCTGGATCATGAAAAAGATATTACAGGCATATTCATCAGTGGCCATCCGCTTGATCATTTCAAATTTGAACTGAAGCATTATAAAATCACACCCCTTATTGAATTCAATGAATTTAAAGAAGCCATTCAGTTGCATGCCAACCCGTTTCAGCAATTCCGTTTAGCGGGGCTGGTAACAAGCCACAACCAACGTGTAACTAAAACAGGAAAGCAGTTTGGCATTTGTATGATGGAAGATTATGGCGGCAATACAGAGTTTGCTTTGTTTGGCGAAGACTATGTAAAATTCAAAGATCATTTTACACCGGGTTCAGTGATTTTTGTAACAGGCAGTTTTAAAAACCGCTGGAACAAAACAGATGAGTTTGAATTTAAACTCAGCAATGCATTGTTATTGGAAACGGTAAAGCGTATTATGACCAAGCAACTGTCAGTTGATATTGAGCCACGTTTCCTTACTGAAGATATGGTGCGGTTCATTGAGCATAATGTGAAGAAGAATCCCGGTAAAAGCAATCTGAAGTTTAACCTCTTTGAACCGAAAGAGAACTGGAAGATAGGAATGTACACCGTGGAGAAAGGATTTGAAATGAATGATGAAATGGCAGAATTTTTATTGAACCGACCGGAGTTGGGAGTGAATATAATGACTGTATAAATCAATCAGTTTCTAATTGAAATGTTATAATTATTGGTTACAAGTATTTTTATTCCCCATTTCTGAAAAAAATAATTATACTTTTGTACTCACAGTAAGAATGAAAAAATTCATCGTAGCCATATTAGCTTTTCTTTACATCAGCACTTCTTCCGGTGCTACCGTTCACATGCATTATTGTATGGGCAAACTGGTGAACTGGAGTTTGGGGCATAGCGAGTCGGACAAATGCGACAAATGTGGCATGGAGAAAAATGCTACAAAAAGCAACGGCTGTTGCAAAGATGAACATAAGCAGATGAAGGTTGAAAAGGATCAAAAGGGTGTTGAATCCTTTCAAATGCTGCAATTACTTCCCTGTGCATTACCCGTTTCTTTTATTGAAGTTCCTGCACATGATTTTTCATCTGTAACGGAAGGAAATCCCTTCAGCCACGCCCCACCCCGAAGTAGTACAGTAGCAGTTTATATCCGCAACTGCTTTTTCCGTATTTAAATTTTACTTTTCTTTTTGAGCCGGGCAAATAATTGCCGGGCTATTGGCATTTCTGTTTTTTGTTCATAATTTTTCATACACATAAAATTTCCTTCAAATGAAACAAATAAAAGTACTGTTGATGGCAGTGTTAACCATCTTATCTGTTGGAGTAATTGCACAGGACACAACTAAGCAAAAAATTAAAAAGGTAAAGACCGAAAAGGTTAGTTACAGTTGCCCCATGCATCCCGAAGTAACAAGTGATAAGCCCGGTAAATGTTCAAAGTGTGGGATGGATTTAATGAAATCCAAAAAGGAGCAAATGAAGATGGAAGTAATGAAAACTTACAGCTGTCCCATGCATCCCGAAGTAACAAGTGATAAGCCCGGCAAGTGCAGCAAATGCGGAATGGACCTTGTGAAATCAAAAGAAAAAATGAAAACGGATGTAATGAAAACTTACAGTTGCCCCATGCATCCCGAAGTAACAAGTGAAAAACCGGGAACTTGTTCCAGGTGCGGAATGAACCTGGTAAAATCAGAAAAAGAAAAAATGAAAATGAAAGAGATGAAAACGTACACCTGCCCCATGCATCCCGAAATAACAAGCGACAAACCCGGCAAGTGCAGCAAATGCGGGATGGATTTGAAAGAAAAGAAAGACAAGCACTCCAACCATGATCATTAATTCATAATAAAAACTATAAGAATGAAAAAAATAATTTTCAGCGTTTTAGCAATCGGCCTCCTCACATTCACTGCATGTAATAACAGTAAAAACAAAAATGAACATGAGGGGCATACTATGAATAAAGACACATCATCACATGCTACAGTCTCGGATGACAAGGAAATTAAAATAGTTTCAGTAACCTTTACCAATGCAGATGCGAAAGTATCTGCATCTGTAAGGGAAATTGCTGATCATTACCTGCATATTAAAAATGCTTTGAGCAATGATAATGCCGGCGAAGCAGCCAGCGGTGCAAAAGCGATGGAAAAAGTCATCAGCAGTTTAGATAAATCTTTGTTTACTGCCGAACAAAAGAAAGTGTATGATGAAATAGAAGAAGACTTAAAAGAACATGCTGAGCATATTGGCAATAATAGAGATAATATCAAACCCCAGCGTTCGCATTTTGCCTCTTTGAGTGAAGATGTATATGAACTGGTGAAAGCATTTGGTGCAGGTAAACCCTTGTATCATGATCATTGTCCCATGTACAATGAAAACAAGGGCGCCATGTGGTTGAGTGAAATGCAGGAAATAAAGAATCCTTACTTTGGTGCAGAGATGCTCACTTGTGGTACCGTGGAAGAAATGATTAAATAAAGCCCCTTCTAAATCTCTCTGCTGGTTTGTGGAAGATTTGCAGCACACAAGGTTCGATAACTCAATACGTATTCAAATGTTGAAATGCTCAATTACGAAAGATAAATTATAAACTGAAGCCCGGCCTCCCTCTCCTTCGGAGAGGGAACGAGGGTGAGGCCAAAAATTCTAAACTATGGTTCGAATATTAATTGGACTGGCATTACGAAACAGGTTTGTTGTATTGCTGATATCGGCAGGTTTGTTTGCTTGGGGCTTTTACTCCATCAAACAAAACCCAATTGATGCAATTCCCGATTTGAGTGAGAACCAGGTGATTGTTTTTACTGAATGGATGGGCCGCAGCCCGCAGGTGATGGAAGACCAGGTAACTTATCCATTGGTTAGCAATCTCCAGGGTATTCCAAAAATTAAAAACATACGTGGCACATCTATGTTTGGGATGAGTTTTGTGTATGTAATTTTTGAAGATAATGTTGACATCTACTGGGCAAGAACAAGAGTACTGGAACGGTTGAACTATGCCCAACGTTTGTTACCACAGGGTATAACTCCAACACTTGGTCCTGATGGAACAGGAGTTGGCCATATCTACTGGTATCACCTCGATGCACCCAAAATGGATTTAGGTGAACAAAGAGCATTGCAGGATTGGTATGTAAAATTTGCATTACAAACAGTACCCGGAGTTGCTGAGGTTGCTTCTTTTGGTGGTTTTGAAAAACAATACCAATTAGTAGTTGATCCGGTGAAGCTGCAGTACTACAATGTTTCACTCATGGATGTAATGACTAAAGTAAAAGCCAACAACAATGATGTGGGCGGCAGAAAATTTGAAATGAGCGATATGGCTTACATCATCCGTGGATTGGGTTACATCAAAAGCAAAGAAGATGTTGAAAATATTGCGTTAACCAATTACAACGGCATCCCTGTTCGTGTAAAAGATATTGGCAGTGTGCAAATGGGTGGCGATTTGCGTCTCGGCATTTTTGATATGGATGGCAAAGGCGAAGTGGTTGGTGGCATTGTTGTCATGCGTTATGGAGAAAATGCAAATAATGTGATCAAAGCTGTGAAAGAGAAAATGAAAGAAGTGGAAAAAGGTTTGCCCGAAGGCGTAACGTTTAAAGCTTCTTACGACAGAAGCGTTTTGATTGAAGAAGCTATTGAATCAGTGAAAGGTTCTCTTATCGAGATCATGATCACCGTTTCCATTGTTGTGTTACTTTTTCTTTTTAACTGGCGCAGCGCTTTGGTCATACTTATCCAGCTTCCCATTTCTGTGGCCACCGGTTTTATTCTGCTGGAAGCATTTGGCATTTCCTCCAACATCATGTCGTTAACAGGTATTGCTTTGGCTATTGGCGTGGTGGTGGATGATGGTATAGTGATGGTGGAAAATGCATACCGGCATTTGAGTGAGGCACAAACAGAGAAATTAAATTCATCTAATTAAAAGTGTTCATAGTGAAACTATTTAAACGAAATAAAGATCCCTTAACAGAACAGGAAAGATTAGACATCATTGAGAAGTCGTCCAAGCAGGTGGGGCCGGGTGTATTCTACTCCACCATCATTGTAGTTACTTCTTTTCTGCCCGTGTTTCTGCTTACAGGAATGGAAGGAAAATTATTCCATCCGCTGGCATGGACAAAAACATTCATCCTGCTGGTGGATGCAATATTAGCCATCACACTAACAGTAGTACTGATCTCATTCTTTCTCAAAGGAAGAATGAAACCGGAAAGTGCCAACCCCATTACAAGAAACCTGGAGAAAATTTACTCCCCCATTCTGTCCTGGTGTTTGAAATGGCGTAAAACAACCATCGGCATCAACATCATTGCATTAACAGTTGGCGTTATCATGATGACAAGATTGGGTTCTGAATTTATGCCACCACTTGATGAGGGTTCGCTGTTGTTTATGCCGGTAACCTTACCCGATGTGTCCAATTCAGAAGTAAAACGTTTGTTGCAGGTGCAGGACAAACTGATACTCACTGTTCCTGAAGTATCGCATGTGCTGGGTAAAGCCGGTCGTGCCAATACCGCAACAGACAACTCTCCTATCAGCATGATCGAAACCATCATTCTGCTGAAGCCCACAAAAGAATGGCGCAAAGGATTGACAAAAGACAGCATCATCAATGAACTGAATGCAAAGCTGCAGATACCCGGTGTTACCAACGGATGGACACAACCCATCATCAACCGCATCAATATGCTTTCAACAGGAATAAGAACTGATGTTGGATTGAAAGTATATGGGCAAAACCTTGATACTATTTATGCCTTTGCACAAACGCTTAAAAAACAATTAGAAGGAATTGATGGTATAAAAGATTTGTATGTAGAACCCATCACCGGTGGTAAATACATTGATATAATAGTGAAACGTGAAGAGATTGGAAGATATGGCCTGAGTGTGGATGATGTAAATACAGTGATTGAAAGTGCATTGGGTGGCATGAAGCTCACCACTACCATTGAAGGACGCCAACGTTTTTCAGTAAATGCACGATATGGACAGGATTTCCGTAACAACCTGCAGGCATTGAAACGGTTGCAGGTGCAAACAATGAACTTCGGCCCCGTTCCTTTGGAAGCAGTGGCTGATATAAAACTGAGTGATGGCCCTCCTATGATCAATTCTGAAAATGCCATGCTGCGGGGAACTGTTTTATTCAATGTACGGGAAAGAGACCTGGGCAGTACAGTGAAAGAGGCACAGAAGAAATTAAATGAAATGCTGACGAAGTTACCCAAAGGATATTTTTTAGAATGGAGCGGACAATGGGAAAACCAGATCAGGGCCACCCGTACCTTAACATTCATCATGCCCATTGTAATTGTGATCATCTTCATGGTCTTGTACTTCACCTACCATTCATTTAAAGAAGCTGCCGTTACCATGATCACCGTTCCGTTTGCTTTAATTGGCGGTGTGTTCATGGTGTATTTCTATGGAGTGAATTTATCCGTTGCAGTGGCTGTAGGCTTTATCGCCTTGTTTGGAATGGCCATTGAAACAGCTATGCTCATGACTATTTATCTGAACGAAGCCATGGAAAAAATGGTAGCAAAACATGGTAATTCAAAAGCCACTTTAACGAATGCTATCATCCGGCAATATGTAATGGATGGCTCTGTAAAAAGATTAAGGCCAAAGTTGATGACGGTTTCTGTAAACCTCTTTGGTTTAATCCCTATTTTATGGGCAACCGGTGTAGGCAGTGATATTATGCGGCCAATTATTATTCCACTGATTGGCGGTACCATTACCTCCACAATTTATGTATTGCTGATAACCCCCGTAATTTTTGAAATGATCAAAGAACGGGAATTGAAACGCAAAGGAAAGATTGATCTCATTGAAATAAAAGAATAAATGAAATGCGGATAAAATCAGAAATGAAAAAAAATAACAAATTTATCGGAGCAGGCGTATTAACTGCCATTGCAGCTTCACTTTGCTGTATTACACCTGTACTGGCATTGATGGCCGGCAGCAGTGGTATCGCTTCGGTTTTTTCGTGGATGGACCCTTTCAGGCCTTATTTGATTGGACTTACTGTTTTGCTGATTGGCTTTGCCTGGTATCAAAAATTAAAACCTCAAAAAACAGATGATTGCATTTGTGATACTGCTGAAAAACAAAAGTTCATTCAAACAAAATCATTTCTTGGAATAGTTACAGTCTTTACTGCATTAATGATAGCGTTTCCTTATTACTCTAAAATATTTTATCCTGAAAATAAAAGTAAATTGATCATTGTTGATAAGGCTCCCACCCATCAAGCGACCTTGAAAATTAAAGGAATGACCTGTGAAGCTTGTGAAGAACATGTAAAACATGAAGTAAACAAATTAGCAGGCATACTAACTCTTTCCGTTTCATATACCAACAGGAATGCGTTGATTACATTTGATACAACCCAAACAAACATAAAAGAAATTGAGAAGGCCGTGGAAAAAACAGGATATAAAATAACTGAATCAATACTCAAATAATATGGACATAATACTGACATCAACCATTACATGCCCTCATTGCCAACATCAGAAACAGGAAGAAATGCCAACGGATGCCTGCCAGTACTTTTATGAATGTGAAAACTGCAAAACAATATTAAAGCCACAACCCGGCGACTGTTGCGTGTTCTGCTCTTATGGTAGTGTTCCTTGTCCGCCAATCCAAAAAAATAAAAATTGCTGCGCTTAAAAAACTAAATAATGAAGAAACTCATTTCCCTGCTTGCACTGCTCTTACCTGCAACATTTCTTTTTGCCCAACGGGTGATGCAGTTGCAGGAAATATTAGACAGCA
Organism: uncultured Chitinophagaceae bacterium; assembly: GCA_947085245.1. Lineage (GTDB taxonomy): Bacteria > Bacteroidota > Bacteroidia > Chitinophagales > Chitinophagaceae > Lacibacter. The sequence continues at coordinate 23,759 of CAMTVU010000028.1, forward strand.
TCACCGTATTACACCCTGTTGTGAAAATGTTTAACAACGAAATCCGCTCCATGGATGAAGCGGCAAAAGGGGCAAGAAGCTGGATGGCGCCGCAGTTAGGATTCGGTCAGTTCATGACACCTTATAATGTGGGTCTCTGGCACAGGGAAGGTGATATACCAGGCATGGGTTCAGTCATGTTTTCCGGTGAACAAATGTTTCCCAATAGAAAAAAGCTGGATGCGGATGAACAATATATGAAAGCCATGTCATCTGTTGAAAAAGAAAAAAAGAAAGCAACGCTGAATGAGCTGATTAACGATGCCAAACAGTTTTATTACGAATGGGTAATTCTCAAAAAAAAATTAGTTGTCCTTTCAGAAAATGAAAAGATTCTGGACTTCATGATAAAAAATGCGGAAATACGATACAGGAACGGGTTGGAAAAAATCAGCGCTTATTACAAAGCAAAAGCTGCATTGGGCGATGTTAAGAGCATGCAGTTAATGTTTGAAAACGACATTAAAGAAAAACGCATCCGCATAAATGCACTGATGGGCAGAAACGCCATGCTTTATTTTGATATTGATACATCTTACCTGTTACAGGACTATTCATCGGTTGTTTTTGACAGCACACTTTTTTACAACAGCCGCAGCGATTTAAAATCATTGGATCGGGAAATTAATCTTACAAGGTTAAAACAGGAAACTGAAAGACAAAGCCTGAAACCACAGTATGGTATCCGCTTTGATAATATGATAGGTTTCGGCGGCCAGCCTGTACTATATACAATCATGGGTATGGTGAGGATACCAATGGCGAGATGGTCATCAAAGATGAATAAGGCCAATATTGAAAGCCTGAACTGGAAAGCTAATACCATACAATCCCAAAAGGAAATGATGGTAAATGAGTACAGCGGTATGGCTTACAGCATGCGGAATGAAATGGAGCTGAAGAAAAAACAGTTGAAACTTTATGAAGAAAATATTATCCCTGCATTAAAGAACAACTATAAAACAATGCAGCTGGGGTATGAGCAGAATACAGAAGAACTCTTTATGCTCTATGATGCGTGGGAAAGATTAAACATGAAGCAGCTGGAATACATTGAACTGCTGAACCAGGCATTGCGGTTGCAGGTAACTATCGAACGTATTATTGAAAAAAAATAAAACAGTGTAATATGAAAAGAAGGGAGTTTGTAAACATAACCGGGCTTAGCGCTGCCGGAGTTTTAGCTGGTGGTTCTTTAACTGCTTTTCTTGCTGGTTGTAAAAAAGACCATCATATTGGTTTAATGACAGAACCGGTACTGGTAACGGAAGGAGATTTTTCAAAATTGATTTCTTTTCCGGCTCAGGCAGGCGCTAATCATACACTGTCGGCACAGGCAACAACAGCTAATCTTAAAGGAATAAATATTCCTGTATTGGGTTATCAGCCCAACAACCTGTTGGGGCCTTCTTTCAGGATTAATAAAGGCGATGCAGTAAATATTTTATTGCAGAATAATTTATCGGAGCATACCAACATTCACTGGCATGGTTTGAAAGTGCCTGCGTTGATGGATGGCCATCCCGACCAGTTGGCCAATGCAGGTAGTACATTCCGTTACCAGTTTACAGTAAACCAGCGAGCCGGTTTAAGCTGGTATCATCCGCATCCGCATGAAAAAACGGGAAGGCAGGTTTCCCAGGGACTTGCCGGAGTGTTTATTATTAATGATGTGGAAGAAGCAGCGCTCAATCTTCCTTCCGGTTTGTACGAGCTGTCATTGGTGATACAGGATAAACGTATTACATCCAACGGCATTACTTACAATCCATCTATGGAAGAAGTGATGGCCGGTTATATGGGTGAATCTGTTTTGGTGAATGGAGTTTTTGCTCCTTATACAGAAGTGGCTACAAGGTATTATCGCCTTCGCATTCTCAATGGTTCCAATGCAAGAGCCTATAATCTGGCATTAAGCAACAATGCAGATATGATAATTATTGGTAACGATGGGGGGCTATTAAAGAATCCTGTTACTGTAAAAAATATTATGATTGCTCCCGGCGAAAGATTGGATGTGCTGGTAAATTTTGCAGGGTTATCAATCGGTACTGAGGTTTATTTACAAAGCAAAGAATTTGGTAATGCTGGAAATGCACAGGGTAAGCAGGGTTTCAAAATCATGAAATTTAAAGTAGCTGTTACTGCTGCAGATACATTTACCGTTCCTGCTAATCTTTCAGCCATTCCTGTTATCCCTGCGTCATCAGCAGTAAAGACAAGAACATTTGAAATTTCAAACGCAATGGAACATCACGGTGTGCCCATGAACAACGGTATGCAGATGCGTCACCGCATCAATGGCAAACTGTATGACAGCAACCGTATTGATGAAACCGTTGCGGCTAATACAAATGAAATATGGGTGTTTGATAACAGCAAAGGTGATGAACCACATCCCATGCACCTGCATGGTGTTTTCTTTCAGGTATTGCAACGCAATGGAGGCAGGGGTAACCTGATTGCATCTGAGACTGGATGGAAAGACACCGTATTGGTAATGCCGGGCGAAACAGTAAAAGTGATTATTCCTTTTGAAAACAATACCGGCAAATTCGTTTTTCATTGCCACAACCTGGAACATGAAGACGATGGAATGATGTTACAATATCAACTGAGTTAAGTAAAATTATTATGAAGCAAATTTATTATTTAGCGGCTTTTATTGTGTTGATTGTTGCAACAGCCTGCAACAATAACAAAGACCCGCATGCAGCACACAAAACAGAAACGGCAAAGGAGATATATACCTGCCCCATGCATCCGGAAATCATAAAGGATAAACCCGGCAAATGTCCTGTCTGCGGAATGGCCCTTGTGAAGAAAGAAACAGCAGGAAAAAAATCAAGCGATGTTGATCTGGAAGCATTACTGAAACCAACCAATGAATTTGTTGTGTCTTCCATCCCTGTTACAACCATTGAGAAAAAAGAAGAGCAAATTGAAATTGATGCACTGGGTACAATTGCTTATGATACAAGACAGGTTGGGAGCATCTCTTCAAGAATAGCAGGAAGAATTGAAAAATTATATGTTCGGTATCGTTATCAAAAAATCAGTAAGGGGCAACACATCATGGACATTTACAGTCCGGAAATGATGACCGCACAACAGAATTTATTATTCCTTGTTAAAAACGATCCTCTTAACACTACACTCATAGAAGCAGCTAAAGAAAAATTATTGTTGCTGGGCATGAGCAGTCAGCAGTTGCAACAGGTTATCCAAACAAATCAACCATCCTTTACCATTGCTGTTTACAGCAACTACAGCGGGCATATTCATGAATCGGTGAACAGTGGCTCTATGAATACATCATCCGGAACAATGAAAGATATTTCATTGCTTACTGAAGAACTTAAGCTGAAAGAAGGGATGTATGTACAAAAAGGGCAATCGGTATTTATTGTTTATAATCCTGACCGTGCATGGGCCCTGCTGAATATTTATGGCGATAACCAGGGCTTGGTAAAAACAGGCAATACTGTGAGGATTGTTCCGGAAACAGCGCCCACAAAAGATTTCAGGGCAAGCATTGATTTCATTGAACCCTTCTACCGCAAAGAAAGTAAAACAGTAACGGCAAGAGTTTATTTTAACAACAGCAGTTTAAAAATTCCTATTGGCAGCCAGGTAAGAGCTGTCATATTCGGCAATTCAAAAGATGCGTATTGGTTACCCAAAGAAGCCGTGTTATCGTTAGGATTGGATAAAGTGGTTTTTCAAAAAGTTGATGGCGGCTTTAAGGCACATAAAGTAAACACAGGCATTCTGCACAAGAATCATATTCAGATCATGAGCGGTTTATCGGCAACTGATTCGGTTGCTGCAAATGCACAATATTTAATGGACAGCGAAAGCTTTATCAAAATAAAAAATTAGTTATGCGGTATTTTTTCATCATGCTCCTATCCATTCTTGTTCTTAGTGCCTGTAAAAACAAGAATGAAAAACAAACAAAAAGCGATGTGTATTACACCTGCTCCATGGATCCGCAGGTGATAGAATACAAGCCGGGCAAATGTCCTATCTGTAAAATGGAACTCACACCTGTGAAAAAAAGTAATGGTGAAAAGAAAGATGAAATTCAATTGAGTGAGCAGCAAATTCAATTAGGCAATATTCAAACCGATACCATCCGCACCGGTACCATCGGCGATCAGCTTGTATTAACTGCCAGCCTGAATTTTGACCAGATGAAAGCTTCTTCTGTGAGTTCAAGAGTGATGGGAAGAATTGAAAAACTTTATTTTAAAAATATGGGCGACTATGTTCGTACAGGCGCTCCTTTGTATGATTTGTACAGCGAAGAACTTAACAACGCCAAACAGGAATATTTACTGGCATTAGACAGAAAGAAAGCATTTACCAATGAAACAGCAATTGACTTTGATCAACTGCTGCAAAGCGCAAAAAATAAATTGCTGTTATGGGGCATGAGTGAAGCACAAATACAGGAATTGGCAAAAACAAAAAAAGCAACACCTGTTACAACATTCTACAGTACTGCCGGTGGATACATCACACAGTTAGACATAAGAGAAGGCGATTATGTAATGGAAGGCGGTACCATTGTAAAGCTGGCTGATCTGTCAACACTTTGGGCAGAAGCACAGGTATATACTTCTCAACTTTCTGAAATTGATCTCAGTGGAATTGCTACCGTACAATTGCCCGATATGGATGGAAAAGAAATTACAGGAAGAATTGAATTTGTAAACCCGGAGATCAATCCCGATACAAGAATAAATCTTATCCGTGTATCAATCCCCAATGCAGGTAATCAATTAAAACCCGGTATGCCGGCGTATGTAGTTTTAAAAAGCCGTCAGCGAAAAACATTAACCCTGCCTATTGATGCAGTGATCAGGGATGGTAAAGGGGCAACAGTTTGGATAAGAACGGGTGAACATTCGTTTAAAAGTAAAATGGTTGAAGTGGGATTGGAAAATGATAACAGGATTGAAATAAAATCAGGTTTAAGTGCAGGCGATGTGGTTGTAATAGCCGGGGCTTATCTGCTACACAGTGAATATATATTTAAAAAGGGTGCAAATCCAATGGAAGGACATAATATGTAAAACACATAATACTTATGCATATTTTTTTTAGTCATGATAGTTACAGTAACAATGAACCCGGCTGTAGATAAAAGCTCCACCCTGGAAAAACTGATACCAGAAAAAAAACTACGCTGTACCGATTTATTGATTGAAGCAGGTGGTGGTGGTATTAATTTAAGCAAAGCCATCAAAAAATTGAGTGGAGAAAGCCTGGCATTGTTTCCATCCGGTGGCGCCAATGGGAAGCAGCTTGAACAAATTCTTTTCAATGAGAATATACAATATAAAGCCATCCCGGTTGATGCGGAAACAAGGGAAAGCTTCACCGCATCAGAATCATTTACTAATGCATAATATCGTTTTGTAATGCCGGGCAGCAAATTAAATGCTGAAGAAAATTAATTATTTCATCAGCTAACAGTTCATTAATACCCCTACCATTTATAATAACAGCCAGGAGGAGCCAGCCTCAGGGTGTACCCGACGATTTTTTTGCCCGACTTGCTGTAATGACAAAGCAAAATGAAAACCTTTTCATAAATTGTCTCTCCTTTCTTTTTACCAAATCTATATTAGGACGAAGGCGGGATAAGCTGAAAAGGGATAAAATCTTGTTAATCAAATGACAAAACAAGGTACAAAATCAAAATTCTGTAACAAATTCTCCGAATTTCATAAACTACTATTGGGAAACGGCTTTATATTTGCGAATCTTTCTTCAGTGAAATATAAAAATTCCATACAGATCAATGCTATAATCCTGCTGTTGGTGTTCTCACTAAACACAATTATATTGTTTGCCTGTGCATTGGGCATGGATATGGGGTTTAGAAGCCAACATCATGAAAATTCTGATGCAATAACACATCAGCATGAAGAAGGCACCCTGCCTCATCATCATGATAAAGCGAGCGACTCACATCATCATAATGATGCAGACAACCATCAGCAACAACTAAAAGATAAATCTGATAATAAAAACAATTGCTGTAACGATAGTGTACTTAAGTTTGAGAAACTTGACAAAACAGTTACAAACACAGTTAAGGTTAACTTTAATACTCCCGTTTTCGTAGCATTAATACACATTTTTTATCTCTCTGATTTTTTATCAACTTCACAGATAACGAAGCACCTTCCTGTTGTCCGATGGTGTTTTCCGCCTCCACCTGACATACGTGTGTCCATACAATCCTTCCAGATCTGATTTCTGTAACAGGTTAGCACTATAATGCTGCTAATCATTATTCCTGCATTGCCTTTTCAGGGCATTCATGCATTGGTATTTGTGTTACAGAAATCAAATTTTTATGTTTAAATACATCGGACTTATAGCACTGGTAATTGGTTTATCAAAAGTTGCTGCTGCGCAAAAAGTTATTTCAGTTTCAGAAGCTGTTAACCTGGGTTTGGCCAACAGTAAAAACCTGGAAGCTTCCAAACTGAATATAAAGCAGCAACAGCAATTGGTTAAGTCTTCCATTAATATTCCCAATCCTGATTTTTTTTGGGAGAGCCCCACAGGAAAATTTTATACAGGCAGTATTACACAATCAATCGAGTTCCCTATAGTTTATGCCAAACAAAAGCAGTTGCAAAAAGCAAAAACAGGTGTTGCTGAAAAAGAAAAAGTGCTAACAGAATTTGAAGTAAAATACCTGGTCAGAACGCTGTATGTTGAACTTCAATACGCCGATACACTGATCCGCCAATTATACGGTCAGGACACATTATATAATCGCATTCGTGAAGCCGCTATCCGGCAGTTCAATGCAGGTCAGATCAACTACCTTGAACAAACATTTGCTGAAGCTCAGTATGGAGAAGTGCATTACCAATACCTGCAATCCATAACAAGAGTAACTGCCATTCAGCAGCAATTGCAGTGGCTTACCGGCATAAAGGATTCAATTATTTCAGAGCCAATTTCTGTTTACCCCTTTGAAAATTTATCTGTTGCTCAATTACCGGACAGTTCCTGGATCTATTCAAATCCTAACCTCCATGTATTGAATCAGCAAAAAATTGTTGCGCAGAAAAATGTACAGCTCCAAAAGAACAAAGCTTTACCGGGATTGGCCTTTGGATATTTCAACCAGGGGGAAAGAGAGACGTTAACCCGCAACCGTTTCCGCTTTGGAGTAACTATCCCATTGTGGTTTTGGCAATATAAAGGCAATATCGGTGCTGCAAAAATTGCACAACAGGTAATTGAAACCCAACAGCAGGGACTTATGCAACAACTTTCCTCGCAAACATTGAATGCCCGGGGAGAAATAGTAGCCAACTGGCAAAGCATTATCTATCATCAGCAGACAGGTTTGCCAAAGGCAAAAGAAGTTATTACTACATCAAAGCGTTTTTTTGAAAGTGGTGAAATTGATTATGTGAATTTTTTACGAAATACCAACGACGCTTTTGCTATTTATCTCCGCTATCTTGAAGCATTACGAAACTATAATCTCAGTGTAATTAATTATAATTTTTTAACAGGAACATTATGATACGCAAAATTTTTCTTTTACTCTTACTGCCTGGTGCCGTATTTGCTCATGGTGGCGAAGACCACGGTGATGCAAAGAAAACAGCAGCTACAGGAAGCATGACTTATTTTTCATCAGAAGCTTTTTCTGATGTATATGAATTGCTGCTTAAATACAACCCCATAGTTCCGGGAAAGGAAACAACACTGAAACTATTCATCAGTGAGTTCAATACGAACAAGCCGATTGACAGTGCAATGCTCCAGATAGCCGTAGCTGACAATCCCAATATTAAAGTGACAGTTACCAGAATTGACAAGGGAGTTTACGAACTGAAAACAACCTTCTCCGAAAAAAAGGCTTATAATCTTGTTGTAAACATCAACAGCTATGCCGGAATTGATTTAATTCAGTTGAGTAACATTGAAGCAGGAAAAGAATTTGCAGTAGCTGAATATGAAAACCAGGCACACTCACACTGGTACAGCAGCAACTGGTTTTTTGGTTTAACAGGTTTGTTGGTTGGGCTAATTGTAATGTCTCTCATCAATAAAAAACGGAACCGGAAGATTACAACGGCAGCCATTATTCTCCTCTGCCTGTTACCTACAGCCACTTACAATTCTGTTTCTGCGCATGATGGCCACGATGAAGCTGCTGCATCAAAGGGGGGAGGTTCTTCTGCTACATTTATTGTAGAAAAAGAAACACAGTTCCTTTTCAATATTCAAACACAAAAAATTGGCAAAGGAGATTTTAATGAATCAACCATTTTGCTGGGCACTGTTACAGCCGCACCACAGGGAAGGGCCGTAATACAATCGCCACAAGCAGGTAAAATAGTTTCGCTGAGGGTAACCCCGGGTCAACGGGTTGGCAAGGGCCAGTTAGTGGCAGTAATAGAACAACAGGTAGATGCCGGCACGCAGATCAGCATTATCTCACAAAGCAACAGTGTTAATGCTGAATACGAAGCAGCCAAAGCACAGTACGAAAGGTTGAAAGCTATTGAAGATATTGCTGCAAAAAAAGATGTAACCGAAGCAAAAGCCCGTTATGAAACTGCGAAGAAAAACAAAGCCCTGTTTGATGCTAACACCGGAAAGAATACTGGCGGTACAAAAATGATAACACTCACTTCACCCATAAGCGGTGTGGTAGGCATATTTAATTATGCCATTGGTGCTGTAGTAAGTGGCGGTGAAACATTGTTTGAAGTAACCAATCTGGAACAGGTATTTGTAGAAGCACAGGTATTTACAACAGATGTTCCGAAAATGAAATCGGCAACATCGTTCACTACTACTTCCAGTACAGATACGGTAACATATAAAATGAAACTGGTAAGCACTGCTCAGTCTGTAAATACAGGCAATCAGTCTCAAAAAGTAGTATTTGAAATCATCGACCCGAAAGGCCAGTTTAAAATAGGCGAAAATGTAAATGTCCGTATGACAGGAAATAATGTGATAAGGCAGGTCATGTTGCCCAATGAAGCGATTACCGATGTGAATGGCAAGCCTGCCATTTTTATTAAGGATAAAGCGGAACAGTATAGTATCAGCTTTATCTTAAAGGGTCAAAGCAACGATAAGTTTACTATTATCAGTAAGGGGGCTGAAGACGGCGAAAGAGTAGTAACTGCGAATGTGTATCAGATGAAAATGATGTATCTAAATCAATAATTAAAAAATAAACAACATGAAAAAACTAACAATGATGTTACTGCTGCTTGTACCAGCCATTGCAGCGCTTTCCCAAGCAGGAGATAAGGAAGCCGTAAAACAGGTGTTGAACAACTACAAAAAAGCAATTGAAAAGCTCGACACTACCGGAGTTGTAAGCCTGTTTGTAAAAGATTCAAAAGTATTTGAGCAGGCAAAAGATGAAGGCACGATTGGTCATTACATGGAGCACCACTTAGGTCCCGAGCTGAAAGAATTCAAGTCATTCACTTTTAGCGACTATCAGGTGGATGTAACTGTAACCGGGGAATATGCATTCTCAACGGAGACTTATATCTATACAATTATCCTTGCAAAAGACGGGAAAGAAATCAAAAGCCAAGGCGTGGCTACTTCTGTGCTGAAGAAAACAAAAGAAGGCTGGAAGATTGTACAAACACATTCGTCATTCAGAAAGGCAAAATAATTTTTAAATTAAAAATGAATAATAATGAAACAATTCAAAATCATTCTTTCAATGGCAATAGCGGTTTTTTGTTTTACTGCTTCAAATGCTCAATCAGAAAAAACAAAAGTAAATCAGGTTGCAAAAGATACGGTCGTTTATAAATGCCCCATGAAATGCGGGGGCGATAAAACCTACGACAAAGCAGGTAAATGCCCCGTGTGTAACATGAATTTAAAAGCCATGGCAAAGCCAGTAGTTGCAGCAGTATATCAATGCCCCATGAAATGCGAAGGAGATAAAACATATCATAATGCAGGTAAATGCCCGAAATGCAATATGATTCTTGCTAAAGTAGAATCAATGAAAGACGCACAAGACCATTCGAACCATAATCACAAATAAATACTTTAACAAAACAAAAAAAATGAAAAAAGGATTTAAAATTTCAATCACTGTTTTAGCAATTGCAACTGTCATATTTTTTGCAGCATGTAATAATAGTAATGCTGATAAAAACGCCGGTGACGGACATGATCACCAGCATGACAGCACTTCCGCTAAACATGATGACGCCGACCATATTTATGCCTGCCCTATGCATCCTGAAGTTACAGGTAAGGAAGGTGACGAATGCCCTAAGTGCGGTATGAAACTGAAACACAACGATAACGCCGGTGCAGTTAGTAATGTGTCCATGCAGTTCAGCACCAATCCTGCAACAGTAAATCCTAATCAGGAAGTTACATTGTCATTGACACCAAAAAATAAAGACAACGCTAATGAGCAAGTACCGCTTGATGTGGAGCACACCAAAAAAATTCACCTGATTGTAGTAAATGATGACCTTACTTGGTTCGACCATATTCATCCTGAATACAATACAGATGGTTCTTATACCGTAACAGAAAAATTTCCAACACCCGGCAAATACACCTTGTTTGCTGATTACAAACCAAGCGGCGGCAACCATACCGTTGATAATTTGGACGTAAATGTTATAGGTACAGCGCCTGCTGCAAAAACTTATGGAGAGAATAAATTAACCGGTGCAGCCGGAGATGGTTTTACAGTTTCACTTACACCAACAGGCGGTAAGCTTTTAACCAATATGGCCATGCACATCAGTGGCATGGTGATGCTTAATGGTAAAGAAGTTGATGTAACTACTTTAGAAGATTACCTCGGCGCAAAAGCACACATGGTTGTAGTAAGCCTTGCCGATAAAAAATATTTACATGTTCACCCAAGTGTAGAAGGTGGAAAATTTGATTTACACACAACATTTGAAAAGCCCGGAGTATATCGTGGATGGATACAGTTTCAAAGCAAAGGCAAGGTATATACCAGCGATTTTGTGATGAATGTTGGAGAAGGTAAAGAAGGGGAAATGAAAAAAGATGAACATAGCGGACATTAATTCCATGCCCATTTTTTAAATATTATTCCTTAAAAATTAAAATCGTAAAACAATGAAAAAAATAACATTTGTTTTGGCAGTCATGATAACAGCATTTGCCACAACTTTTGCTCAACAAGGTGGCGGAGACCATAAACATGGTTCACCACATGGGGGTACTGTGAAATCATCAGGCAAGGAGTTTCATATTGAAGTAACCTTAAAGGATGGTATGATGATGGTTTATTTGCTTGACGCCAAGGAAAAAACAATGAAAAACAACGGAGCCAGTGCAACTGCCATTATTCAAACGACCGACGGGCAAACTTCAAACATTACCCTCATCCCCAGCGGCAAAGAAGGTTTTATGTACACTCTTGATAAGACTAAAAAATACAATAAAGCAATTGTAACTATTGACACAGGCGGAAAAACGGCATCTGCTTCTTTTGACCTGAATGTGAAAAAAGCAGAGGACGGGCATAAGCATCAACATTAAATTAAAAGGGAAATCATTAATGAAAAACCATAGGCAGTAATGAAAGGGAAAATAACTATTCTTCGTTCAAAGAAATCGTACGCTTAAATAGCTTCCAATTCGTTACTGCCTTCTCTTCATCACCCGTAATGAAATCATTTTAGGGAACAAGGTCAATGACATTAAAAAAATATGTAGGGATGAAAAGACATTTCTTGAAATTATGTCCGATAGTATAGAAACATATCAAACTAAAAGGAAGCTGAAAACAGGGCCGGATATTTTTATCGGGCCGGGAACCGTTATTTTGTTGATAGTAGTTGCCTTACTTTTTGCTTTTGCAATCTGGTGGCTGAATCATAATGCTTCCTTACAGCATATTTGGGAATCTTTCGCTTTTGATAAAAAGATCCCTGCTTCTTTTTGTGAAAAAATTGGCATGAGTAATCCTGTACGTCAACCAATCAATACATTCAGCAGCATTGTTTATTTAATTGCTGCAATAGTTATTTTGAAAAAGGGCAGGAAAGATGGAAATAAAATAAATACACATGGCCTGTATATAGCCTATCGTTATCTTTTTGGATTTATCCTTTTTTATGTTTTTTGTGCAAGTACATTTTATCATGCTTCACTTATTAATCTTGCGCATAAATTTGATTATTCGGCAGTGTTTTCATTTTCACTTTTCCCGGTAATGTTTTTTTTACACCGCCGGTGGCTTGGCCGGAGCAAAAACCTATCGCCAGCACAAAAATGGAAATCATTCGCAATATTTTTTTCAGCTTTTCTTGCAGTTAATCTTTTACTCAGTTTTTTACTGCCAAAAGGAAAAGAAAGTATTGCCGCACTTGTAATCATAGTGATATTTTTAGGGTTGACTTTTGCTACAGTTATAGCTGAGCCTGATAATCCCGGAAGGCATTCCCTTATTCTAAGTGTTATCTCCATTCTGATTGCCTTGTTGTGGTTTGAATTTGATAAAAACAAGATTTTATGCAATCCCAACAGTTATTTTCAACCGCATAGTTTGTGGAATTTATTCATAGGGCTTTCAGCATTTTATTTTTACCTGTATATCCGCAGCGAACGTAATTCAGGGGCTTTAATTGTTAAAATGAAGTAAACCAATTTTTTGAATTCTTAAAACATGACACTTAAAATAAAACTATCAAAATAAAAAGACAGGTGGCTTGCTGTTCTCATTTCGATTACGGTGATCCATTTTTCTCAGGCATCAGGCGCCTGTTTTTCAAATATGCTGAATGAATTACTTATTACACAAGGATGCAGACGGGATGGAACCTAAATAGTAACCAGAAAATATAGTACATAAATAAAATAATTATGCTGAACAGACTCATTCATTTTTCTCTCAAGAACCGGATGCTGGTGGTTGCTATGGCCGCCCTGCTGATGGTGTATGGTGTATTTACACTCCTAAGCCTGCCGGTAGATGTATTGCCAGATTTAAACCGGCCGAGGGTAACTATTTTTTTAGAATCAAATGGCATGTCGCCGGAAGAAATTGAAGCACAGGTTATTTTACCGGTTGAAACTTCTCTGAATGGCGCACCGGGTGTTGAAGTAGTACGGTCGGTAGCTTCACCCGGATTGGGTTTGGTCTTTGTTGAGTTTGACTGGAAGACAGACATCTACCGGGCAAGACAGTTAACTGCCGAAAAAATACAAACCGTTCAACTCCCCAATAAAATTGTGCCTGTAATGGGGCCTATCAGTTCTGTTATGGGACAATTTATGATGATAGCTGTAACTTCCGATACCACATCTGCTGAAGATTTGCGTACACTGAGTGATTTTGTTATCCGCAGGAGGCTGATGAGTGTTAAAGGTATTGCACAGGTAATTCCCATTGGCGGTGTCCGTATGCAGTACCAGATTTTAGTTTCTCCCGAAAAATTGCGCCAGTATAATTTATCTGTTGGTGATGTTGATAATGCCTTACAGCTTACCAATATCAATACAACCGGCGGCTTTGTGAATGATAACAAGGGCTCTGAAGTGTTGGTTCGTAATCTTGCACGGGCTAATACACTGGAAGATTTGGCCAATACCGTAGTAGCCAACAAAAATGGCGCACCTGTACTGCTTCATCAATTAGCCGAAGTAAAATTTGGAGGACCAGTTAAAAGAGGTGATGGTTCTCTCAATGGCAAGCCTGCGGTGATACTGAGCATAGAAAAACAACCGAATGCCAATACGATTACTCTGACATCAGAAATCATAAAAGCGATTGATGACGTAAAAAAATCAGTACCCTCCGATGTAAAGATCAACACCGATGTGTTTCAGCAAAAACATTTTATCCAAAACTCTCTCACCAATGTGGAAGAAGCATTAAGGGATGGGTTTATCCTGGTTATTATCATTTTGTTTCTCTTCCTGCTTAATTTCAGAACCACCATCATTACGCTTACTGCTATTCCTTTATCACTTATTATTACAGCCATTGTTTTCAAAATGTTTGGCATATCTATCAACACCCTCACACTTGGTGGCCTTGCCATTGCTATTGGAGAATTAGTTGATGATGCCATTGTAGATGTGGAAAATGTATTCCGGCGGTTAAAAGAAAACTGGACCAGCCCCAATCCAAAGCCACTCATGAAAGTAATTTATGAAGCCAGCAGTGAAGTGAGAAATTCTATTGTTTATGCCACGATCATAGTAGTTCTCGTATTCCTTCCATTGTTTTATTTACAGGGTATCGAAGGAAAAATATTTGCGCCACTCGGTATTGCATATATCACTTCTATTATAGCATCTCTGGCAGTGTCACTTACCGTTACACCGGCTTTGTGCAGCTACTTGCTGAGTAAGAAAAAACATTTGAACCATGTAAACCTCGCTTTCTGGAAAGGAAGAAAAAAACACAGCCATACATTTGAAGAAGCGGAACAGCAAAAACCACATGGACAAACTCTTGAAGAGGAAGCCTTATACGCTTCATCGCACGACGATAGTACTTTTGTAAAATTTTTAAAGCGACAGGATATTAAATTACTGAGGATTGGGTTAAAACATCCGAAAATAGTTATTGGCATAGCTATTACCATGATTGTAACTTCCATGAGTATCATCCCGTTTTTAGGAACAGAGTTTTTACCGCCTTTTAACGAAGGAAGTTTTACCATTAACCTGTCCCTACCCCCGGGCACTTCGCTGGAAGAAGCCAATAAAACAGGCAGCATTGCTGAAAAAGAAATTTTGAAAGTTCCGGGTGTACAACTTACTGCCCGCCGTACGGGCCGTGCCGAACTGGATGAACATGCCGAGCCCCCAAGTAATTCAGAAATTGAAGTAGCATTGGAAGCCGATAAAATTGGCAAAAGGGACAAAATACTGGCTGAAATAAGGGAGAGGCTGGCAGTACTGAAAGGAGTAACCGTAAATATAGGACAGCCTATCTCTCACCGCCTTGACCACCTGCTGTCAGGTGTACGGGCACAGATTGCAATCAAAATTTTTGGGAACGATTTAGCCGAACTGCGCAGCAATGCGGCAATGCTGAAAGACATTATCAGTTCAGTACCTGGCGCAGTGGATGTACAGGTGGAAAAACAAGTATTGGTGCCCCAGCTAAGTATAAAAATAGACCGGGAGGCTGTACAGCGGTATGGGCTGCAGGTGGGTAAAGTAGCTGAGGATATTGAAATCTTTTATAACGGTAAAATAAGCACCCAGATATTGGACGGGCAAAAAACATTTGATATAGTGCTGCGTACAACCGATAGCATCAGAAATAATCTTGATGAAATCGGCAATACACAAATTGCCACATCAGACGGGGCATTAATCCCATTGAAACAAATTGCCAAAATTGAAATGGAAAATGGAGTCAATTCTGTATATCATGAAAATACACTGAGGCGCATTGTGGTTTCTGCTAATGTACAGGGCCGAGATTTAGGCAGTACAGTAAAAGAAATGCAACAGAAGGTAAATGAACAACTGCAACTGCCGCAGGGATATTTCCTGCAATGGGGCGGCCAGTTTGAAAGCCAGCAATCCGCTTCAAAACTTATCACTATACTAAGTATATTTTCCATTGCCGGTATCTTCCTGGTATTATACAGCCATTTTAAATCGAGCCGCATTACGTTGCAGATTATGCTGAATGTGCCATTGGCACTGATAGGCAGTGTGGTTGCTGTATTACTCACAGGCGGTGTATTTTCTATTGCCACTATGGTAGGGTTTATTACACTTACGGGCATAGCATCAAGAAACGGAATTATGATGATAAGCCATTATATACATCTTGTGCAGCATGAAGGAGAAACCTTTAGTGATAAAATGATTATACGGGGTTCATTAGAAAGATTAGTGCCTGTATTGATGACGGCCTTGGTAGCGGCACTCGCTTTGATTCCTTTAACAATGGATGCAACTGCGCCGGGTAAAGAAATATTATACCCGGTTGCTACTGTTATACTGGGGGGCTTAATCAGCTCTACTTTATTAGATATGATTGTAACCCCTGTTGTGTTTAAACAGTTTGGAGAAAAAGCACTCAGGAAGTATTTACACGCACAACAACAACAGGATATTTAATAAAAATATAAACAGATTTTGCATTGGATACAACTAAATACATACCAGCACTACGGTTCAAGTGGCTTACACCGCTTTACGATTTCTTTTTAGGCATTACAATGCCTGAGAAAAAAATTAAGAAACAGTTGATTAATTGTGCAGCAATTTCAGATGACTCAAAAGTTCTGGATTTTGGGTGCGGCACAGGCACACTTACCATCATGGCAAAGCAATCTCATCCCGGAGCACATATTATTGGTATTGACATTGACGTGAAAATTTTAAATAGGGCAATCCGAAAAGTTCAGGCGAAAGGTTTAGATATTTTATTACTTAATTATGATGGAGTGAAACTTCCATTTCAGAATAACAGTTTTCAAAGAGTTATTTCCTGTCTTGTGTTTCACCACCTTGATACGGATACAAAACAAAGTGTATTAGCAGAAATCTTCAGAGTTTTAAATAAGAACGGGCAATTATATATTGCCGATTTCGGTCGCTCAAATTCATGGATTCAAAGAACTCTTTTCAATATAATAAGAGGCTTGGATGGTTTCAAATCAACAAAAGCAAATGCAGATGGATTATTACCTAAATTAATTTCAGCAGCGGGTTTTGAAAATGTGGGTATTCAAAGGCGTTTCAAAACCATGTTTGGTGAAGTGCAAATAATCAGTGCTGAAAAAATATAATCACATAAAAAATAAATTATGAAAATTTACTTTCAACTTTTCGTTTTGTCTCTTGCATTATCAGCTTCTGCTTTATCGGTAAAAGCACAACAGCAAAAAAATGAAGAAGTATGTTACAATCCCAATCTGGTAAAAGATACCAGTAAGAAAAGTATCAAATCAATGGCAGTCGCCGTAATCAATGGCGACAGTGTAAAAATCAACTATCATTCTCCCGGCGTTCGTAAAAGGGTTATCTGGGGCGGATTGGTTCCTTATGATGAAGTATGGGTAACAGGGGCACATGATGCAACCACAATTGAAATCGGAAAACCTTTTATCGTGGGAGGTAAAGAAATCCCTGCCGGTAAATATGCTTTTTTCACCATTCCTGGTGAGAATGAGTGGACAGTTATTATTACTAAAAACTGGAAACAACATCTGGCAACTGAGTACGATGAAAAAGAAGATGTAGTGAGGATAAAAGTGAAGCCGAAGAAAACTGATCATACCGAACGGTTGCAATACTTTATCAATGATGTTGGAACTAATAAAGGAACAATTGCAGTAGCATGGGAAAAATTGAAAATTGGTTTTGACGTGTTGGTGAAGCCATAACCATCCAATTTGACTCAATAGATATAAGTTAGTGGTTTCTGATAAGCCCCGGTTATTATCGTAAAATAATAAAAAGATTATGTTCAAGGATTTTCCTTCATTGCATCCTTTTGCAATCCACTTTCCCATTGTGCTTATTTTATTGGCGGCTGTATTTCAGGCAGCGTTGGTATGGAAAGACTGGAAACAAATCCGTTGGGCCACTCTATTTATTATGGCAGGTGCATTTTTTTCAGCCCTTGCGGCCAGCACTATCTTTCATGCCGAGCCTTCGGCTGATGCGCCTAAAGCTGCTATGGAAATGTTTGAACAACATGAAAAATATGCAGCATATACTTTGTGGATGTCGGGTATTACTTTATTGCTCAAAAGCATTGGTATATTCTTTAAATTAAACAGGCGGCTATACGAAGTAATCGTACTCATCTCAGCAATCATTGCATCTGTTTTTCTATCTATAGCAGGACATCATGGAGCAAGGCTCACACATATTGCCGGCGTAGGCCCAATGGGCAGATATTTAATGAAGGATCATGGCATGGAGGGTGGCGATATGAAAGACATGGAGGGGATGGACATGAAAGGCGACAGCACCATGAATATGAATAATAAAATGAAGGGGATGGATAGCATGAAAGGCATGGACAACATGAAGGATATGAAAAATATGCCCGGCATGGACAACATAAAAAACATGAAAGACATGAAGGATATGCCAGGTATGGATACGATGAAAAATATGAAAGGTATGGATAACATGAAGGATATGCCAGGTATGGATACGATGAAAAATATGAAAGGTATGGATAACATGAAGGATATGCCAGGTATGGATACGATGAAAAATATGAAAGGTATGGATAACATGAAGGGTATGGATAATATGAAAAACATGAAAGGAATGGATATGACAGGTATGAATATGAAAAGTAATGCAATGGACAGCCTCCGTTTCCCGGATAATAACCCTGCCAGAAAAAAATCAAAGAAACCGGTCAAACAATAAAACAGTGTACAATGAAACAGCTTCTATTCTTTTTATTGTTGATTCCTTTTTGCAGTATGGCTCAGGAAAATAAATCCATGCAAATGCCAATGGGTAAAGAACCCGGAATGCGAAAAACTACTACTTACGATTACCCTCTGCAACCCGTGCAAACCAAACCGGGAATGACTTACACTGGAAAAAAAGTGGAGTACGACCTGTATGTAACCGACACTATGGTGAACTTTACAGGTAAACACCGCCATGCCATTGCCATCAATGGACAAATACCGGCGCCCATTCTTGAATTTACCGAAGGTGATACCGCCATCGTTCGTGTGCATAACGGGATGAAGATGGAAACCTCCATTCACTGGCATGGCTTACTGTTGCCCAATAAAGAAGACGGCGTTCCCTACTTAACCACTGTTCCCATAGAACCCGGCGAAACGCATGTCTTCACTTTTCCGCTTATTCAAAGCGGCACTTACTGGTATCATTCGCATACCATGCTGCAGGAGCAAAGCGGCCTCTACGGTTCAATTGTTATACACCCAGCCCTGGAAGAACCAAAATTGAAAGAATATGTATTGTTGCTATCCGACTGGACGGATGAAAATCCTCACCAGGTATTGCGTTACCTCAAGCGTGGAGGCGAGTGGTATGCCATCAAAAAAGGCGCATTGCAAAGTTATGGCGAAGCCATTGCTGCAGGTTATTTTAAAGATAAACTAAAACAGGAATGGCAGCGTATGCCGGCAATGGATGTATCGGATGTGTATTACAATAAATTCCTGATGAACGGGCAGGAAAAAAATTATTTTAAAGATGCAAAGCCCGGCGAAATAATAAGGCTTCGTATTATTAATGGTTCAGCCTCCAGTTATTTTACACTGCAGTATGGAATGAGTTACATGCGGCTGATTGCAGCAGATGGAATTAATATTACTCCCATTTCTGTAAACAAATTGGAAATTGCTGTCGCAGAAACTTACGATGTATTAATTACCGTTCCTGAAAACGGCGCTGCAGAATTAAGAGCTACTTCCTGGGATGTAATTGGATTTTCATCCGCTTATTTTGGAAACGGTACTGTAATGAACGCCCCCGAAATTCCAAAACTAAATTATTTTAAAATGATGAGGGAAATGGGTAGCATGAATATGAGTGGAATGAACATGGGGGGTATGGATATGAAAAATATGGACATGAACACGAAGGATATGAAAATGCAACCAGATGCCATGCCTAAAAAAATGGGCATGGATAACATGAGTAATATGGACATGGGCAATATGCCGGGAATGGATATGGCAATGCCCGGAGAATTTAATTATAATATGCTGCGGTCTCTACACTCTACCACATTAGATTCTACTTTAAAGCCAAGAGAAGTAAAACTAACCCTAACCGGTAATATGCTGCGCTATGTATGGTCGTTTGATTTTAAAACTTTATCTGTTGCCGATAAAATCCTCATTCGCAAAGGAGAAAGGGTAAGATTTGTTTTGACAAACAATACCATGATGCGGCACCCCCTGCACCTGCATGGTCATTTCTTTCGCTTCATCAATGCACAGGGCGACTATTCGCCCATGAAACATACGTTTGATATAAAACCCATGGAAACCATTACCATTGAATTTGAAGCAAACGAAGAACAGGACTGGTTTTTTCATTGTCATATTCTTTATCACATGATGAGCGGAATGGCTCGCATTGTAAGCTATGATAGCAGTGAACAAAATGAATTTGCCAAAACAGGCTATAAAAAATTAAAAAAAGAAGATAACATACTTTATCCCTGGTACGATTTATCGGTGCATTCTCAGGGTGCTTGGTTTTCTGGTAATATATCCAACAATAAAACCGCCCTGGAGTTTGAAGGAAGAGTTAATTGGAAAGGCAATTTTGAAACAGAAACACATTTACTCCGCTACCTTGATAAAAAGCAGTATTTGGCTTTTTATGTAGGTTATGACTACCGTAAAAACAAAACATTGCCGCTATTCAATAAGCCGAACAGCAAAGACAACCGCCACGTATTTGATGCGGGTTTTTATTACCTGCTGCCAATGCTTATCCGTTCAGAATGGAGGATAGATAATACAGGCAGGTTACGCCTGCAGTTGGAGAGAAGGGATTTACCATTGAGCAATAATTTCTTTTTCGACTTTAGAGTAAATACTGATAAAGAATATACGGTTGGGTTCCGTTACATGGTAGCAAAATCTTTTTCCATCAGTACCAATTATGACAGCGATTATAAATGGGGCGCAGGCTTAACATGGCATTATTAATTTAAACTGTATGATAAAAATGTGATACTGAATCATGGAAACCGAATTAATATAAACTCGTTTAATGATATTTTTTTTTACCAGAAAAATAAAACAATTATGGAATATTATTTTAGCAAAACAATTGCCGAAAGTTTCGACAATGCAATTCAAAAAGTTATAGAAGCCCTCAAAGCTGAAGGCTTTGGCATATTGACAGAAATTGACATAAAAGCTACCTTAAAGAAAAAGCTTGATGTGGATTTTTATAACTATAAAATCCTGGGCGCCTGCAATCCGCCATTTGCCTACAAAGCATTGCTGGCAGAGGATAAAATCGGAACCATGTTGCCCTGTAATGTGATTGTTCAGGAAAAAGTAGCGGGCCAGGTGGAGGTTTCTGCTGTTGACCCATCAGCCTCCATGCAAGCAATAGAAAATAAAGCACTGGCTGATATTGCTACAGAAATAAGAGCCAGGTTGCAAAAAGTAATTGAGCAGTTGTAGAGTTAAATTATTAGGCAGTAAAAAAACTTTAAAAATGAGAAAATGAAAAAAAATATAAGTTCAATTCACAGGTTCATAAATTTTTCTTTGTCTTCATTTATCATTTTTAGTGTTAGTACATATTCTGCATACAGCCAGCAAATGCCAAAAATGAAACCCAATTCTGCAAATGTTAAAAAACAAAATGCAGATGATAAAAGAAACCGGATGAGCGGTGATGAAGAAATTCCCCATCCTTTTTTTACACACATGGGCATGCCGGAAGCAGTGGGCACCTATAGTCTGCGTACGGCTGCTTTGCTTACAAAACAAGTGGATGGTAAAACAAAGGGTGATTTTGCTTTTCACTTTGAAACCGGCCTTTCCAAACCTGTAGGGTTACATATCCGCAACGACCGTTTTTTAATGAACCCTGCTACCGAAATCATGTTTCAGTTTGCGGTGATCAGGAGTAAAAACGGCATGAACGGCATATCCACTCTTATAGAATTTGAAGTGCCTACAAACAAAGGCGTAAAGCGGATTAATACGCTGGTGGGTTTTTCATCTGCGCTGGGCAATTCCAGGATGGCATTCAATCAGGTGCTGCATTATAATCCCCGTACAGATATGGTAGATGGAAGCATTGCGCTGGTTTTTAAAGCCACGCCCAAAATATTTCTGGTTGCTGAAATGTTGGGCACCCGCATGCCGGATGGAGGAGTGGTACTGAACCCGCTTGCCGGTGTGAAAGTAAGATTGAATAAAAATATTATCTTGGGGTTGGGCTATATGCGGCCCGTTACTACCAATAAAGATTTTTCTTCACAATCCATTTTTCAACCTGACTTTGGATGGTAACAACATACATAATACAACAGGAAATACTTAACCGGTTTCCTCAATAAAAAATACAGATATGGAACATGAACATCCTAACGACAACCGGCAAAAAAGCACTATTTACACCTGCCCCATGCATCCTGAAATTAGGCAGGCCACACCAGGCAATTGTTCTAAATGCGGAATGAACTTAGTTCCTGTAAAAGCTGATGCAGATAAATCTGCTTCACATCATCAACACAGTGATAGCAATCCGCCAATGAATCGTGGAGGCCACAGTCATGGTGAAATGGTAAACGCTGATTTGAAAACAGTCACACAAAGTTTTCAAAGATATACCTGCCCCATGCACCCGCAGGTAGTGCAGGATGAGCCGGGAAAATGTCCTTTATGCGGAATGACATTGGTACCGCTTGCAAAACCCGGTACACATGACGGGCATGAAGCACACTCTTCCGGCATTGCTGATTTTAAAAAACGATTTTATATAGTGCTCGTACTTACTATTCCCATTATGCTGCTATCAGAAATGATACAGCATTGGTTAAATCTTCATATCAGTTTTCCCGGCTCAAAATATGTATTGCTTGCCTTGTCATCTGTTGTTTTCTTTTATGGTGGCTGGCCGTTCCTTAAAGGTTTGGCAGGTGAAATAAGAGTAAAGAACCCCGGTATGATGACCCTGATTGGATTTGCCATTTCAGTTGCTTACATCTATAGTGTAGCCACAGTGGTTGGATTAGAAGGCATGGATTTCTTTTGGGAGCTGGCAACTTTGATTTTAATTATGCTATTGGGGCATTGGATTGAAATGAGATCTGTTGCTGGCGCATCAAGGGAACTGGAATTGCTGGTGCAGTTAATGCCCGATGATGCACATCTTGTAAAGGGTGAACAAATCACTGATGTAAAAACGGTAACACTAAATGAGAATGATGTTATACTCGTTAAGCCGGGGGAAAAAGTGGCAGCCGATGGAATAATACTGGAAGGTGAAAGTTATTTAAATGAAAGTATGTTGACCGGCGAATCAAAGCCGGTGCAAAAAATAAAAGGCGATAAAGTAATTGCCGGGGCAATCAACGGAAATGGTTCTATAAAAGTCACTGTGTCGCATACAGCAAAAGATTCTTATCTGTCACAGGTAATAAAGCTGGTGGATGATGCACAAAAATCAAAATCTAAAACACAATTACTGGCAGACAGGGCGGCAAGATGGTTAACCCTTATTGCAATTGCTGCAGGCATTGTCACTTTTTTATATTGGTATTTAACAGGGCAATCTTTGGCATTTGCTATGGAAAGAATGGTGACTGTAATAGTTATTTGTTGTCCGCATGCTTTGGGATTGGCAGTACCGTTGGTGGTTGCAAAATCTACCGCACTATCAGCACAGCATGGCTTACTGATAAAGAACAGAACCGCATTTGAAAATGCAAGAAAAATCACCACCATTGTATTTGATAAAACAGGAACATTGACTGTTGGTAAATTTGAAGTATCTAAAATAGTTCCCCTCTCCTTTGTCGCAGATCCCGATGATTTCGGGAGAGAGGGGCTAGGGGTGAGGTTAACTGAAAATGAAATCATACGTTTAGCATCTGCATTAGAACAAAAATCAGAACATCCTATTGCAACAGGCATCCTGCAAAAAGCAAAAGACTTAACAATTACAATTCCTGCAACAGAAAATTTTAATGCCATCACAGGTAAGGGAGTTGAAGCAACAATTAAAGGAAAAGATATTAAAGTAGTAAGCCCGGGCTATTTAAAAGAAAATAACATTGCTGTTCCTGATGGCTTTACAGCCATTGATACGGAAACAGTTGTGTTTATTTTGCTCAATAATGAATTGGCAGGTTATATTGCATTGTCAGATGAGATAAGACCTGAGTCAGCCGGGGCAATTAAAATATTGAAAGAAAACAATATCAAATCCATATTGCTTACAGGTGATAACAATAAGGTTGCAGCAAGTGTAAGTAAAAAATTGGGCATGGATAGTTTTTTTGCTGAAGTATTACCGCATCAAAAATTAGAAAAGATAAAAGAACTGCAAAGTAAAGGCGAGTTTGTAGCCATGACAGGGGATGGTGTAAACGATGCGCCTGCATTAGCGATTGCAGATGTTGGGATTGCCGTTGGCAGCGGTAGTGATATCGCTGCCGAAACAGCGGGGATTGTTTTAGTCAACAGTAATCCAAAAGACATTGTAAGTTTGATATTATTTGGCAAAGCCACTTACCGCAAAATGATTCAGAATTTGATTTGGGCAACAGGTTATAATGTTATTGCATTGCCTTTGGCAGCAGGAGTTTTGTACAAACAGGGTATTTTATTAAGTCCTGCTGCGGGTGCTGTTTTAATGACGGTAAGTACCATTGTTGTTGCCATTAATGCAAGCCTTTTAAAAGTGAAGTAATTTCACGTAATAAAATAACAGAATAAAACAAACTTGAATTGTATGTATAAGATAGCTGTAATCATCTTCATAGGCCTTATTAGCTGTAATGAAAAAGGAAAAGAAAAAAACAAAGATGAACAGTTTGTACCAACCATCGTTGAATCTGAAACTGACAAAATAAAATTAACAGACCTCGACAGTAAGCCAATAGACCTGAACCAATACAGAGGCAAAACGATCTTTATAAATTTCTGGGCAACCTGGTGCAAACCGTGTTTACAGGAAATGCCTTCCATTCAAAAAGCACAGGAGCAGTTGAAAAATGAAAACATCGTTTATCTGTTTGCATCTGATGAAGCAGTTGAACAAATTGAAAAATTTAAAACCAATCATCAATATCCTTTTCATTATGTACGAGCAGAAAATATGGAAGCATTGAATATAATGGCTTTGCCAACAACCTATATCTTTAACCCTCAGGGAAAACTTGTTTTCTCAGAAATGGGTTACAGGAAATGGGATGACAAAAACAATATTGACTTACTCATAAACATCGGAAAAACAAAATGAACAAACTCATAACAGCCTTAACGGTTTTAGTTGTACTGGCATCTTGCACAAATACTGAAAATGAATCAAAAACAAACGGAGATTCAAAACTGGTATTTCTTTCTTCACCAGCAACTGACTCAAGTGCAGAACCTTATTTGTTTACAAACAAAAACGGAATCGTTTATCTTTCATGGGTTCAAAAAAAAGGGAAGGAATCCTCGCTTCAGTTTTCTACGCTTGTAAATGAGCAATGGTCGCAACCGATTGTAGTGAGTTCTGGAAAAAACTGGTTTATCAACTGGGCCGATTATCCGGTCATAGCATCTGATAGCAGCAGTCACATGCTTGCGCATTTTCTGGAAAAAAGTGATACGGCAAAGTTTACTTACGATATTAAACTCCTGGCATCAGCAGATGCAGGCAAAACATGGGGCAATCCAACCATCCTGCATGATGATGGTAAAAAAGCTGAACATGGTTTTGTTTCCATCACTCCATTTAATGATCAATTTTTTATTTCCTGGCTTGATGGAAGAAAAACGGCTATGGAAGGCAATGCCGGTCATCATGAAGGTCATCATGGTGAAATGACTTTGAGAGCTGCCCTGCTCAGTAAAAACGGAACGAAGACAAAAGAATGGGAACTCGACGGAAGAATATGTGATTGCTGCCAAACAAGTATTGCCATTACCGCAAACGGACCAGTAGTTGTTTACAGGGATCGTTCCACTGAAGAAATCAGGGATATGTCCATCGTACGTTTTATCAATGGCGAATGGACAGAGCCCAAAACAATTTTTGCTGATCAATGGAAAATTGCCGGTTGCCCTGTGAATGGGCCAAGAGCTGATGCCATTGGAAATCATTTAGCCATTGCATGGTTTTCAATGTCCGGAGGTAAAGCACAGGTGAAAGTTGTTTTTTCTGAAGATGGCGGCGCTACATTTAAAGAACCCATCCAGGTTGATGAAGGCAAACCCATTGGCCGTGTTGATGTTGTGATGCTTAATGAAAAAAAGGCCATGATCAGTTGGATGGAAGGTTCAACCATCAAAGCATTAAAAATAAATTCGGATGGAACTAAAGGCAAACCCATCATCATTGCAGAATCTTCCGATTCAAGGGCAAGCGGTTTTCCTCAAATGACAAAAGCAGGTAATCAATTAATATTTGCATGGACTGATAATAAAGAAAAAACAATAAAATTGGCAAGTTTAGAATTATGAAATTTGTGTGCCTCATACCTGGCCTTAGAAGCTGTTTGAGTTATTTGTTTCCGGATTATGCAAATTCAGCAGTTTTCTCTGCCGCCTTGTCAAAACCATTGCCCGGCTTGCATTCAGGAAGATGTGAACAACTGTGGATAATGACATAACATCAGTTTAACGGGAATGGACTTAAATTTGCCCTTCTCTTTCAAACTAAATTAAAAGGAAAATAATATGGCATTACAATTCACCGATTCAAATTTTCAGGCAGAAGTCATCAGTTCAGATAAACTAAGCGTTATTGATTTCTGGGCCGAATGGTGCGGCCCCTGCCGTGCAATAGGACCCGTTATTGAAGAACTCTCTAAAGAATATGATGGTAAGGTTAAAGTGGGTAAAGTAAATGTGGATGAAAACCCGCAAATAAGTATGAACTACGGTATTACTTCCATTCCTGCAATACTTTTTGTGAAAGGCGGTAAAGTAGTTGATAAGCTGGTAGGCGCACAGCCAAAAGGCAACTTTGTAAAAAAGATTGAGCAGCACATGTAAGATTATTGAAAAGTTATAACAAACCCGTTTCAGCATTGAAACGGGTTTGTTATTTATACAACGAAGCTCAGTTCACAATCTGGAGAAATACCGGAAAATCAATACCCTTGTTATCAGCAAAGAGCGAAGTTGTATTACCCATCCTTTTATACACATTCATTCAACATTGCATTAAACTATTGTTATTATTAAACATCTATTATTAATTTCAAACTATTAATACTTAATCATACTTCATGAGTACTTCAACCCTTGCATCAACCATCGTTACCGGTCACTTTGGTTTTGCTGAAATTCACAAACTGAACGGATCGGATCACCACCTGCTCCGCTCTGTACAAAGCTATCAGCCAAATGATGTAATCTGCAGTTTCGGATCAAGTGAAATACATGATCACCCGTCTAAATACACGGTGCAGATTGCAGAAGACAAACACATCATCCTTTATCCCCAATTTTTGCAATACATCAACCACAGTTGCAATCCCAACGTATTCTTCAATACTACAACAATGGAGTTGACAGCATTAACATCCATTGAACCCGGCGATGAGTTTACATTCTTTTATCCATCAACCGAATGGTTTATGGCAGAACCTTTCAACTGTTTGTGTGGCGAAGCCAATTGCATTGCTGTTATAAAAGGAGCGAAAGAATTAAACAATACTGTATTATCCCAATACAGACTGACTGATTTTATTCAATCAAAAATCAATCAATTAAAAGATTAATCTTTTACATTTACATTATGCTTTCTAACCCATTGCTTTCTTTACCTTCTACGGAGCATCCTTTGTTTATATGGGTACTGGTGCCGCATTTGCAAACCAACGATGCCAATCTTGATTATTACTACGATTTTACACAAAGCATTGAAGAATACACAAAGGTTTTTGAAGAATTAAACCTCAACTGGAAATGGCAACCCGTAACACAACAGAATTTTAAAACCATCATTGATGATATAGCTGTAACCACTTCTTTCCAAACTCCAATAGTATTGAATTTATGTGATGGTGATGAAGTGAATGGCACACCCGGGGTATCAGTTATTCATTATCTCAAAGAAAAAAGATTGCTGTTTACCGGCGCTGATGCTGCGTTTTATGATAATACTACTTCAAAGATCGTTATGAAGGAACTGTTTGATGCAGCCGGCATTGCACATGCAGCATGGGTTCCCATTCATCATGCCAAACAAAAGCTCAGCGGTATTTGTGAACGTGTTGGTACACCTTTGATTGTAAAGCCTGCCGTGAGCGGGGGCAGTATGGGCCTGGGTGTAAAGAATGTGGTACATACAGATGAGGAATTGAAAGCGTTGGTAAAGGAATTGTTTGATGGTTACCGTGGCTGGGATTTTTCTTATGGCGGTTTGGTGGCAGAACAATTTATCAATGGCCCTGAATACACGGTGTTTCTTTCAGGATCGCATCATACACCCAGGAGCAGGAAAGTATATGTTCCTGTTGAACGTATTTTTCATAAAGATTTACCCGATACAGAAAAATTTTTATCGTTCGACCGTTTATGGGAAACGTATGAACAGGAAAAGTCACTGGGCGATGAAGAAGATTTTTATCAATACCACCTGCCCCCCATCAACCTGCAAAAAAAGATTATGGACCTCAGCTGGAAAGCGTATTGTGCAGTTGGCGGAACAGGTTACGGCCGGGTTGATATACGTATGGATAAAAGAACCGGCAAAATGTATGTGCTGGAAGTAAATGCACAATGCGGATTGAGTGAAGATGAAAATTATACATCCATTGGCGCTATTGTACGGTTGAGTAATCAAAGCTATTCAAGCCTCATCCTGCATATTTTACACGACGCTGTACATCGTCATCAACAAAAACAAAAAAAGGCAGTGGCTGTGCGATAACTGCATGATGAATTATGAAGATTTGTGTACTGCAACCCGACTATTCCACCTCTGCTGTTGATTATCAATACTACGATCCTCCACGCAACTTATCGCATCTGTTACCTGCTGTGCAGTTTGATCATGTATTTCTCAACAAACTCACCACCTACAAACAATTGCTTGAATTAAGCAAGAAGGGCTATGATTGTTTTGTGAACTTATGCGAAGGTTATTTAGAATGGGAAGTGCCTTCCATTGATGTGATTTATACATTGGAATTACTCAACCTTCCTTTTACCGGCCCCAATACATTGTTATACGATCCTCCAAAAGAATTAATGAAATATGTGGCTTATACTGAAGGTGTGGCAACTGCAAATTATGCATTGATTGAAACAATTGACAATTTAGAACAACAGGTAAAACATCTCTCCTATCCGTTGTTTGTAAAACCTGCAAAGGCCGGTGATAGTTTAGGGATTGATGAACATTCAGTTTGCCATAACACGGAAGAACTCAAACAAAAAGCATCAACTGTTCTTTCATCCTATCCGCAATTATTAGTTGAAGAATATATTGATGGAAGAGAGTTTACAGTATTGGTGGCTGCCAATGCAAAAGATGAAAAGAAGTGCACTGTTTTTCAACCCATCGAATTTATTTTTCCTGAAAGCAGAACATTTAAAACGTATGCACTCAAAACATCGGAGCTGCACCCCGAAAGCAATATCCCTGTTACAGATCCATCCATCAAACAACAATTAACAGAAGCAGCCCAACGCATTTTCAGAAGCTTTGGCGCTGTTGGTTATGCAAGAATGGATTTCAGAATGAATAAAGAAGGTAAGTTATTTTTTCTAGAAGTAAATTTTACCTGCTCCGTTTTTTATACCGGTGGTTACGAAGGCAGCGCCGATTATATTATTAAAGCCGACGGCATTGGCCAGGCTGGCTTTTTACAACATATCATTGATGAAGGAATTGCCCGCCACAAACGCAGGCAAAAGAAATATATCATGAAGGGCAACTCCATTGCCGGCTTTGGAATTTATGCTACACAATCCATTGCAAAAGAGGAAGTAATTTTTAAAGGTGAGGAAAAACCACAACGCATCGTTACCAAACGTTTTGCTGATGAGAATTGGCTGCCCGAAGAAAAACTTTTATTCAGGCATTATGCTGTTCCGCTCAGCAGTGAAGTATATGTTTTGTGGGATAACAACCCGTCGGAATGGGCGCCGCAAAACCATTCCTGCAGTCCCAATACTGCCTACAAGGGACTTAATTTAGTGGCAATTCAACCAATTTTTCCCGGTCAGGAGCTCACAATGGATTATGCAGAACTTCTGGATGAAGAGGCTGAAACCTTTGACTGCCAGTGCGGTGCCTCTAACTGCCGTAAAATAATTTCAGGACAAAAAGGAAACTCTGTTACACGCAGGGAACAAAATTTCAGAAAGACTTAACCTCAGCCCCAGCCATCTCCGGCTTATCTTTGCAGCACTCTTACTAATCCATCTAACCGGTTAAAGAAAATTTTTCTTTCGCTAAACTCCGGTGATTCTGCACAGTCTATTTTGAAGATTTTAAAAAGCAAGGAGATATTTTATGCCTGGAAAATGGGTCATACAAACAATTGTTCAAAAGCACAAGCATAAGTTGCTGCTTACCTATAGTTTATTTGCAGTGGAAATGCTGGGCCTTTTGCTACGACCTTATTTTTTAGGTGAGGCGGTGAATGGTCTCATCAAAGGTTCATACAATGGTTTAATTTACCTGGTGGCAGCTCATCTGTTGTGGGTTGTTACAGGTACTATCCGCCATCGTTACGACTCCAGAACCTATTCTGATATTTACACTTCATTGGTGGTAAGGCTGATGAGCCGCAATAAAAACAAAGAACTTTCACAACTAAGTGCTCATTCCACTTTAACCAGGGAGTTTATTGATTTTTTAGAGTTTGATCTCAATTATGTTATAGAAGCAGCATACAACATTATAGGTTCCATGATCTTGCTTTTCTTTTACGATTCGCAGGTTGTACTCCTTTGTTTATTGATGCTGATACCTGTAACCGTTACCAGTTACATTTATGGCAAACGGATGCGTAAATTGAATAAACACCGCAACGATGAACTGGAACAGCAGATCAATGTGCTGGCCACAAGGAATCCGCTTCGTATCAATGAGCATTATAACAAACTCCGTAAATGGCAAATCAGAATCAGCGATCAGGAAGCATGGAATTTTGGTGTGATGGAATTATTGGTGATGGTGATCATTACTGCATCACTCATCATTTCCTCAACCATGAATGGCAAAACATTACAGGCCGGAGATCTTATTGGCATCTATACCTATATCCTGAAGTTTGTAAGCGGGCTTGATACAGTACCTTATATGATTCAACGTTTGGCATCATTAAAAGATATTCTGCACAGAGTTGAAATGCAAACCGATGGTGAAAGAGAATTTGAGCCCGAACCGGTATTATCTTCCGTGGCGTAGCAATGACTTGCCCCTTGTTCCTTGAACCTTGTTTTTTGGATTTTGGAATTTGTATTCTGGATTTTATTTATCTCCCTTCACTTTCATCTCAGGCAGTACAGTCATGAGCAGTACAACAAAAGCAGCAACAAAATAAACGTAAAGCCAGATTTGTTTTTCAGGACATTCGCCATTGCGGCAGGTAGAAAGCAACAACAGGTTTCGAAATGCCCATGCAAAACCAATTGCACCCATAAAAGGATTGATCCGTTTTGCCCATAACCTTGGAATCAGGAAAAAGACCACATTCATCAGCAGCATAATCAAATTCATCAATACAGGTATCCCAAACTGCTTCACCGTTTCAGAACCAAAACCCGTTACTGTTGCATGGATGGATGGAATATAGATCCAGGGAAATGTAGCTGCAGCAATCATGAGCAGCCCGGCAAGTATGCCAATATAATTGGAGTAACGCATAAACAGATGTTTCAAAAGAAAAGCGCCAGTGTATTCTGACGCCTTTCAATTTTGGAGGTCCCGAGCGGATTCGAACCGCTGTACGAGCTTTTGCAGAGCTCTGCCTAGCCACTCGGCCACAGGACCAATTTGTGAGGAGCAAATGTAGTATATTCGGGCAAATACTCCCAAAGAACTATGCAAAGAATTGCTGAAAGTGAACTCATTATTAATAGTCGTGGTGCAGTTTATCATTTAAATGTGCGGCCCGATGAACTGGCAACAACTATCATAACAGTTGGAGATCCTGATCGTGTACACGAAGTATCGAAACATTTTGATACCATTGAATATAAAAACCAGCACAGGGAATTTATTACACACACAGGTTTTATCGGCCAAAAAAGAATATCAGTTGTTTCAACAGGCATCGGGCCCGATAATATTGATATAGTAATGAATGAACTGGATGCCTTGGTTAATATTGATTTTGATACAAGAACCATCAAACCCACTCTTACACCACTCCAAATTATACGTGTGGGAACATGCGGCGGTTTGCAGGCCGATATTCCTGTAGATAGTTTTGTTGTCTCCACTCATGGTTTGGGCATTGACAACCTGATGCACTTTTACCGGCATGAAAATAATGAAGAAGAAAAACAAATATTACAGGCTTTTGTAACACATACTCAAATGCAGGATAGTTTATCCTATCCTTATATTGCCGGGGCGGGGTCACAGTTACTCAAACATTTTGTACACGGGTTTCATCATGGCATTACCATAACATCACCCGGGTTTTATGGCCCGCAGGGAAGAGTGTTGCGGCTGGGCCTTGCAAACCCTGCTCTTGTTGATGGATTAACTCATTTTCATTTTGGCAAGCACCGTATTACCAATTTTGAAATGGAAACCTCGGCTATTTATGGCCTGGGCAAATTAATGGGGCATCAGTGCTTATCACTGAGCGTTATAGTTGCTAACAGAATTAAGAAAGAGTTCAGTAAAGATGGTAGCGCAGCAGTAGAAGCTTTGATCAAAAAATCGCTTGAAATCATAGCAGCAATATGAATATTCAATTTTATAAATACCAGGGTACAGGTAACGATTTCATAATATTAGATAATCGTCTTGGTAATTTTACGCAATTAACCAGCGTAGAAATAGCCTTTTTATGCGACAGAAGATTTGGCATTGGGGCCGATGGTTTGATGTTATTGCAATTGAAAGATGGCTGTGATTTTGAGATGGTTTATTACAATGCCAACGGTGCTGAAGGAAGTATGTGCGGTAACGGCGGACGTTGTTTGGTAGCCTTTGCAAAACGCTTGCATGTAATTGATAAATCGGCCAGGTTCCTTGCTACAGACGGGTTTCACGAAGCAACCATCAACGAAGAAAACTGGGTAGAGCTGAAGATGAAAGATCTGAATGCCCTGGAAAAAGCGGAAGGTTATATGATATTAAATACCGGTTCGCCGCATTATATCAAGTGGGATAATGATGTACACAAAACAGATGTTTTTACGGAAGGAAAACAAATACGCTACTCCCCCCCTTTTTTAAAAGAAGGGATCAATGTTAATTTTGTTCAGGTTCAACCTTCTCATCTGAGCGTTCGTACTTACGAACGTGGTGTGGAAGCCGAAACTTTATCATGTGGTACAGGTGTAACAGCCGCAGCAATAGCAGCAAGTGATGAAGCAACGGGTTACCAGGAGAAAAAGATACTAACGCCGGGAGGTGAACTGAAAGTAAAATTTAACAAGCGATCCGATACAAACTTTGAAAACATTTGGCTTTGCGGCCCAGCTGAGTTTGTTTTTTCGGGATCAATTGAACTATAAAACCTGAACTCAAAACCATAGTCCTAACCCTAACCAACACACCGATGATTGCTAAACGTTATCATTTAAACAAGTTTCAGATATTGAACCATGCTGAAAATACCATTGAAGACATTTTAAAACAATGCCTGCAAATGGAAGATCAACTGTTTTTTTATAAATCAGAACAATGGTCAGTAGCTGAAAACCTTGAACATCTTTCCCTGAGTCTTCACAGAAGCTGGCTGGGATTGCTTATGCCCAGGTTCATTCTTAAATGGAAATTCGGTAAGCCAACCCGTGCCTCCTTAACTTATGAAGAACTGGTAGAAGTTTATTACAATAAATTAGACAGCGGGTATGAACCAGACAAACGCTACGAACCGGTTGTAAAACAGGAAAAAGACACGAAAGAAAAATTAATCACCCGGTTTGAACATGCCTCTAAAAAATATCTTGACCAGATACGTTATTACTGGGAAGATGAAACCATTGATGCATACCAGTTGCCTCATCCAATACTGGGCATGATAACAGTGAGAGAGTTGATCTATTTCAACTTATTCCATAACACCCATCATTACAAAACCATTCGCAGCAGAAAAAACGAAGCCATTGAATTTTCAAGCGTGGAATAAAGTTGAGCTTGTTACCTTTGCGCCGCTATGCTGCAATACTTTAAAAATGTAAACGGCCACACCCTGGCTATTGAAAAACCAGAACCCGGTGCATGGGTAAATATTGTGCCCCCGTTAAAACAGGAAGAGTTTTCTGAAGTGGCAGAAGCATTGGATATTCCTCTCGACTTTTTGGCTGACTCTCTTGATATTGATGAACGCTCCCGTTTTGAAGTGGAAGACAATGTAAAACTGATTGTAATTAAAACCCCAACGGAAAATAATTCATTCAACGACAGCGATGCCTTTTACATCACCATTCCCATCTGCATCATTTTAACTCATAACCAGATTGTAACGGTTAATTCATTTGATAACGGCGCCATCAAAAAATTTCTGAATACTTTTCAAAACCGGCATCCCGATAAAAAAAACCTGATGGTGCTGAAGATTTTTGAAAAAGTAGTGCAGGCTTTTATGGAATTTTTGAAAGAGATCAACCACAAACGCAACCTGCTTGAGCAAAAATTATATGATGCCAACCGGAATGAAGAACTGCTCGACCTGATGCGGATCCAGAAAAGCCTCGTTTATTTTGTTACAGCTTTACGCAGCAATGAACTGCTGCTGATGAAACTGCAACGAACACATTTCATGGGACTTAATGAGGATGAAGATGAAATTTTACAGGATCTTATTGTAGATACCAGCCAGGCGCTTGAAATGGCAAATACTTACACCAACATCCTCAGCTCATCGCTTGATGCATTTGCCAGTATCATCAATAACAATCAGAGCCAGGTAATGAAGCGTTTAACTTCTATTACCATTATGCTTCAGTTGCCAACGCTGGTAGCAAGTATTTATGGTATGAATGTGCCAATACCGGGGCAGCATTCAAGCTTTGCCTTTTATTTTCCCATTTTAGTTTCATTAGGCCTGGCGCTTTTGATTGGAGTTTATTTCCTGCGAAAAAAATTATTCTGAGCATGTTTAATATCCGTGTGTATGGCATCATCATAACCAAGGCCAAACAGGTATTGGTGAGTGATGAATTTATCCGTGGAGCTTATATCACAAAATTTCCCGGCGGTGGGTTAGAGCTGGGCGAAGGAACAAGAGATTGCCTGAAACGGGAGATGAAAGAAGAACTGAATCTGGAAGTTGAAATTGGAGAGCATATTTATACTACTGATTACTTTCAAATGAGTGCTTTCAACCCTGCCCATCAAATTATATCCATCTACTATTTCGTAAATCCGTTAGAACCCATCTCCGTTTCCTTTAAACAAAAAGTATTTGATTTTGAACCACATCAAATTACAGATCCCAATGGTGAATCGGAAGTATTCCGTTTAATTGAATGGAGTGAGTTTAATGAAGATGCCGTTACACTCCCAATTGATAAAATTGTAGCAGGATTTTTAAAACAAACCCTGTAATTATTCATCCAGCATAGCAGCTGTTTTCATTTCAATAGCTTTCTCTTTTCAGGCAGGCAATTAGCAAACAATAACCCCGACTTTCAAGTCGGGGTACAGTCCTATCAGATAAGCGGCTTTAGCCATGATTAAAATTCAAGGCTGAAGCCACGCACCTTACTGCTCAATTTCCACAACTTGAAAGTCGGGGTTATGCCCTAAATAAAAACAAGGTCTGTACTATGAGCGAAGTAGTAAAACAAAACCGTTAATTACTCATCTGCCATAGCAGCGGTTTTCATTTCGGCAGCTTTTTCTTTCCCAAGATACTTTTCAATGCGGTGATGCATTATGTAGATAACAGGAGTTAAAAGCAATGCAACAATAAACTTGTACATATAATTCACAATACCAACAGCCAGGAATAAACTGAGGGGCCATACAAAATCATTACCCTGCTGATTTACACGTGTGCCAATGTAAAAAGCAATAAATAAAACCACAAAACTGTCAATGAACTGAGAAATCAATGTGGAGCCAGTTGCCCTTAACCATATTTTCTTTTCGCCTGTTACTTTTTTTATTTTGTGGAAAACAAAAACATCAATCAATTGGCCAAGAATAAATGCCGTTAAGGAACCGATAATAATAAACCCTCCCTGCCCCAACACACTGTTATAAGCTTTTTCCATATCGGGAACACCGCTACCCTGCTTACTGCTAATAAAAAAATCAGCCGGTACCAATTTCATGGCAAAAATGAAAACGAGAAAAGCAAAAGCAATTAAACCTGCAGTTAGCCAGGAAAGAAAGCGGACTCCTTTCATTCCATAATATTCGTTGATGATATCTGTCATAATAAAAACCACGGGCCATAAAAGCACACCTGCTGTAAGATTCACAGATAATACATTTCCAAACAATTGAAAAGCCAAAGGCGAGAATCCCAGTGTTTTTTCCAATGAAAATATTTTTACGCCAATGATCTCGGCAATCAATGCATTGGCAATAAAAAATCCGCCAAGTATAATAAACAGTTTAACCGGCTTGTTTTTAATGATTTGATGAATCATAAGAAAAAGTAAATAAGTTGAAAAATAAATACCAGCGCATTAAATACTATCATCCACCCGGGCTGTAATTGCATCTCTTTCTTTAAGAGTAAAACCAATAACCATCCATTTGCCACAAAGTTCACAACAACACTTAAAAACCAGCCCGCCAATAACAGGATTGAAATGAGCTCTTGCGATGTAACAAAAGGTTTGTATCTCAGGAAGAGACAAACAAAAAACAAGAGGTTGAGAATAAAGGCAACCCGGCTGAAAAACAAAAATCCTTTCATAAGAGTTAAAAATGCTGTCAATCCCCCAAAATACCATTATTTTGCCTCACTGAAACTGAAAATTTTCACACATGAAATTTGATATTAAGAAGCTCATCCCCCATGTTGTTGCCGTAGTTATTTTCTTAGTGGTTGCATTGATCTTTTGCAAACCTGCTTTTGAAGGCAAAGTGCTGAATGCGCATGACAACCTGGGTTGGAAAGGAATGGCACAGCAATCTTTTGAACAAAAAGAAAAATCGGGTCATTTTCCAAAATGGACCAACAGTATGTTTAGCGGAATGCCCACTTACCAGATTGCACTGGAAGGAACACACAAGGTCTCGTTTCATTATGTGAGTTATGTATTAACGCTGGGTTTACCCAAACCGGCTAATTTCTTTTTCCTCGCCTGTTTAAGTTTTTACCTGCTTGCTTTAGTGCTTGGCATTAATCCGTGGATAGCTGTTATGGGCGCATTATCTTATGCCTATTCAACTTACGATCCAATAATTGTTGGGGCCGGCCACGATACAAAAATGCTGGCGCTTGGTTATGCACCGTTAGTAATTGCAGGTTTATTATTACTGTTTAAAAAAAGCTGGTGGATTGGCAGCGCCGCATTGGCAACAGGATTTGTTTTGCAGCTCAGCACAAACCACTTACAGATTGTTTACTATACACTCATCATTTTAGGTGCAATTACAATTGGTTTTTTAATTGACAGTTTCAAAAAGAAAGAGCTGTCAACTGCATTGAAAGCCCTTGCCATTGCTGCCGTAATCGGTATCATTTCATTGGGCAGTAACGCAATTGGTACGCTCACCACATGGGAATATACAAAAGAAAGTATGCGTGGCGGTGTTAGCGAATTAAAAGAAACAAAAGATAAGAATACAACAACCGGTGGTTTGGATAAAGATTACGCATTCAAATACAGTGTTGGTATTACAGAAACATTTACACTGTTTGTGCCTGGTATTTATGGCGGAAGCAATGGCGGCAATGAATATAAAACATCACAGTTTGCAGATAAATTAATTGAAGTGGGCTATCCTGAAGACCAGGCATTGCAATATGCCAATGGCATTTCTTACTGGGGAAAACAACAACCAACATCAGGCCCTGTTTATTTCGGGGCAGTGATTATGCTGTTATTTATATTTGCCCTGTTTTTTGAAAAAGGATGGTTGAAATGGAGTTTGTTTGGTGCAGGTTTGTTTGGAATTATCCTGGCATGGGGAAATAATTTTGAAAGCATCAATTATTTTTTGTTTGACTACTTACCGTTGTACAAAAAATTCCGTGCACCTTCAATGAGTTTGGTAATTCCGCAAGCTTGCTTTGTGCTACTTGCTTCTGTTGCAGTTAACAACCTGTTATTTGGTAATGCAAGTGCTGAAGCAGTGAAAAAAGCATTCAGACAAACAGCCATTGCAACTGTTGTACTGATTACTTTACTCGGCTTTCTTTATTTCACTTTAGATTATGTTTCTCCCAATGATAAAGGAATAAAAGAGAACATGAGCACTGCTATGTTACAGCAGGCTGCTAAAGGTCAGCAACCAACAGCCGACATGATGCAACAGGCTGAAATATTCGGCAAAAGTTTTGTCACTGCCATTCAAGCCGACCGTAAAGGATTATTTGCAGGCGATTTAATAAGAACTGTAATCCTGCTGGCGCTTGCACTA
>CAMTVU010000029.1:0-32744 GCA_947085245.1 uncultured Chitinophagaceae bacterium
AGGCCCTCCAAATGCATGTGTGCCCGCAGTAAGTGGCGATGCTGTAACATCAAACAACGGATACGTACCCGGCCGTTCAACTTTTATAACTTCACTTTGATGCCTGTCTCCTGTTAAAAATAAAACACCGCTGATGTTGTTATCTTTTAAAAAGTTCATCAGCTCATCATATTCAATAGGGCAATTCATTAATCTGTCATATGGTGATACAGGGTTAAGTACCTGGCTACCCGTAGCAATTATTTTAAAAGGTGCGGTACTGTAGAGTAATGAATTCTTTAACCACTCCAGTTGTTCTTTACCCCACATATGTTTATCAGGGTTGGGCTTGCTATCAACAGAATCTTTCATACGATCGGCACTACGCCACCAACGATCATCCATCATAAACACATCAACATCACTATAACTTACAAGCGAATAAATGCCTTCATTATTCATACCATAAGATGGATTGATAAAATAATTCATGAACACTTCTCTTGATTTATTTTTTAAAATATAATTCATGCCTATGTCATTGGGGCCGTAATCATGATCATCCCAAATGGCATAATGTGAAGTTGATTTTAAAAAATTTTGTAATACAGGTACTGCTCTGTCATGACTGGCACGGTTCCATAATCCCCACTCATCAAAATAATCTACTTCTCTTGTGTACCATGCATCGCCTAACCAAAGCATGAAAGCAGCTTTTTCTTTTGCCATACTTTCAAATATGGAAGAATCGCCACCATAAGGTTTACCGGGACGATCAACCTTCGGTTCATTGAAATAAGCACAGGAGCC
Source organism: uncultured Chitinophagaceae bacterium (assembly GCA_947085245.1). GTDB lineage: Bacteria > Bacteroidota > Bacteroidia > Chitinophagales > Chitinophagaceae > Lacibacter. The sequence continues at coordinate 790 of CAMTVU010000029.1, forward strand.
GGTGAGGAAAGAAAAATCGGGAGCAGGTTTACGCCATTGCCACAAGTCTTTTGTTTTAAAAGAACCATCGGCTTTGCCGGGTTTTTTATTTGCCGAATTATTAATGATAAACTGATACTCATAATCAGAATTCATATCCAGTGCCACCACATCAAAAATGAGCGGTGCAAACCATTGATCGGCATTTGTTTTTTTGCTGATGCGTTTGGCTGTTGCCATTCCCCCTTTTTTCCAGTACCACAGATCAGCGCTGCTGCCTGGTTTTACTTCAATCCAGAGTTTTGCTGTTCTAAATTCAACGGGGCCCAGCATGGGGCCGCTTACCAATTGTGCCTGTAAGGCATTTGCAAAAAAAATCAGTACAGGCAGGTATGCCAAACGATAAAAGCTTCTCATATTTTCTTGTATAAAAATTGGAGGAATCATTTTTGAAAGCGCAATGTAAATAAAGTTTGGATGATTAAAGAGTATCATCTGAGGGTGGGTGTAGAGTTTATTTAAGCAGTCGGGATGAACCCATCAGGCAGAATCAGTGTTTCTGTATTTGCAAAATAAATTTATCCGGTATTACAGCGTAGAAAACAATCAACAAATAAAAATCCCGACATTTCAGTCGGGTTAAATTTTTTATCTGATCCGTATGCATCTCTTACCATGATTTCCATTTGCAGCTTCATACGGTGAAATGGAACGGGTACAGGAACACAGGTAAAGAATGCCTGTCATTACTATTAAATAAGTGATTGTTTTTTTCATTAATACGGATTTAGAACTTTGAAAATAATTATTCACTGTATATAAATCAAAAATCAAGCCATGTAAAATAAGAAATCGGGTACTTCTGCTTGAAGGAATTCTTTTATACAGAAAAACTACTTTGTAGAATTACGCATAAAACAAAACGCCCCGGAGAACCGGGGCGTTTATTAAAGAAATATCTCTTGAAATTTATTTTAGTACTATGCAATTTTGAAGTTTAACTGCAGCCCATACTGTTTCCACAGTTCAAACATTTGTAACAAGTGCCGCTTCTGATAGTGATGTGCCCGCAGGTGTTACACGCAGGTGCATCGCTTTGCATGCTACGGGCAGCCATGTTCACTGCATCTAAACTGCTTTCTGCTTTCACAGGGTTAGTGGCGGTGCGTTGTGCTTTCTGTGTTTGCGGAGTTGTATTTATCACACCCACTACCCTTACATCACTCAGTTCAGGTGTTTTTTTTTCGTATTCCAAACCGGTTGGGATGTCATCCCAATCATCAGTACCTGTATTGCTTATTTCAGGTTTATCCAACACATGAACCAGGTCTGTACGTCCTAAATATTCATACGCCAAACAACGGAACACAAAATCAACAATAGAAGTGGTTGATTTAATATTCGGATGATCCACCATTCCACTTGGTTCAAACTTGGTAAATACAAATTTTTCTACAAACTCTTCTAACGGAACACCATATTGCAAACCAACTGAAATAGCTATAGCAAAACTGTTCATCATACTGCGCAGTGTGCTTCCTTCTTTGGCAAGGTCAACAAAAATTTCACCCAGAGTTCCATCACCATATTCACCTGTGCGGAGGAAAATGGTTTGCCCGTTGATTTTTGCTTTTTGTGTAAAGCCTCTGCGCTTGGCCGGTAATTTTCTACGCTCAACAATTCTTGCAAGGTCACGTTTCAGTTTTGTATCGGGTGATGCCTGTACACGCTTGCTTAATTCTTCCAGCAACTCATCAACAGTGAGTTTAGCCATATCAACCATTGGGCTATCGCTGATGGACTCTTCATTTACTTCGGCTTCACTTTCTATGGAAGATTTTTTCTTTGTTTCGCTTTTTGTACTTAATGGCTGGCTCAGTTTAGAACCGTCACGATACAATGCACAGGCTTTTAAACCTAACTGCCAGCTCATTAAATAAGCTTCAGCAATTTCTTCAACATTTGCTTCGTTGGGAAGGTTGATGGTTTTTGAAATAGCTCCGCTTAAGAATGGTTGTGCAGCTGCCATCATTTTAATGTGGCCACTGTGGTGAATATAACGTTCTCCTTTTTTACCGCACTTGTTGGCACAATCAAAAACAGGATAATGTTCCAGCTTTAAGAAAGGAGCGCCTTCCACCGTCATTGTACCGCAGATATAATCATTAGCTTCAGCAATTTGCTCATCGGTGAATCCCAATGCTTCTAATAAACTCCATTCAAGATCATTGTACTGCTCAGGTGTAAAGCCTAAACGCTGCAAGCATTCTTCTCCCAATGCATATTTGTTGAACACAAAACCAATTTCAAAAGCAGATGCCAGTGAAACTTCTATCTTCTTGATTTCTTCCGCAATAAATCCTTTTTCGCTGAGTGTTTGCGGATTAACATGAGGGGCGCTGTTTAGGGTAGCTGCGCCTACTGCATATTTTACAATGGCTTCACTTTCTTTTTCGCTGTATCCCATTTTTGCCAATGCAGCCGGTACAGATTGGTTGATAATTTTGAAATAACCGCCACCGCTCAATTTCTTAAACTTCACTAATGCAAAATCGGGTTCTACACCTGTTGTATCACAATCCATTACCAAACCAATGGTTCCTGTGGGAGCAATTACTGTTGTTTGTGCATTGCGGTATCCAAACTTCTCACCCATTTCCACTGCATCATCCCAACTTTTACAAGCGCTCTTCAATAAATAATCGGGACAATATTGTGCTTTAATACCAAGTGGTTTAATGCTCAATCCTGTATATGCATCTTCTGCATCATAAGCTGCTGCACGGTGGTTGCGCATTACACGCAACATATCTTCTTTATTTTCTTTATAACGGGGAAAAGCGCCGAGGAATGACGACATCTCTGCAGATGTTTTGTAAGAGATACCCGTCATGATAGCAGTTAATGCACCTGCAATACCACGGGCTTCTTCACTATCATAAGGAATACCCATCACCATCAGCATAGAACCGAGGTTGGCATATCCTAAACCAAGTGTACGGTAATCATAAGAAAGTTGTGCTACATCTTTTGATGGGAACTGTGCCATCAATACAGATATTTCAAGAACGGCTGTCCACAAACGACAAACGTATTCAAAGCCTTCCACATCGAAAGTTTGTGTTGCTTCATCAAACAAACTGCGCAGGTTTACAGAAGCAAGATTACAGGCTGTATTATCAAGAAACATGTATTCACTGCACGGGTTAGATGCATTGATGCGCCCACCCTTGGGTGATGTATGCCATTCATTAATGGTTGTATCATATTGCGTACCGGGATCAGCACAACGCCATGCTGCATAAGCAATTTGGTTCCATACTTCCTGTGCAGGAATTTTTTTCATGGTGCGGCCATCTGTTCTTGCTTTCAATTCCCAGTCTTCACCTTTCTCTAATTTTTCAAAAAAATCGTTGGGAATGCGAACTGAGTTATTGGAGTTTTGGCCACTTACCGTGCGGTAAGCTTCGCCTTCGTAATCGTTAGAATAACCGGCAGCAATCAAAGCTCCTACTTTCTTTTCCTCTTCAACTTTCCAGTTGATGAAGTCAATGATCTCGGGATGATCTAAATCCAAACAAACCATCTTTGCTGCACGGCGTGTAGTGCCCCCGCTCTTGATAGCCCCTGCAGCACGGTCGCCTATTTTTAAGAAACTCATTAAACCGCTTGATGTACCACCGCCACTCAATCTTTCACCTTCGCCACGGATTGTAGAAAAGTTAGTACCAACTCCTGAGCCATATTTAAAGATTCTTGCTTCCCTAACCCACAGATCCATGAGGCCGCCATCGTTTACCAAATCATCACTTACACTTAATATGAAACAGGCATGTGGCTGAGGGCGCTCATAAGCAGATGTTGATTTTTTTAACTCACCATCATTTGCATCCACAAAATAATGCCCCTGCGGCTTACCCTTAATACCATAGGTTTCATACAAACCGCTGTTAAACCATTGCGGACTGTTGGGAACACACACCTGGTTTAAAATACTATATACTAACTCTTCGTAAAATATCTGTGCATCCTGCTCAGTTGCAAAATAGCTGTTGCGTTGGCCCCATACACGCCAGCAATCGGCCATACGATGAGCTACCTGCCTGGCCGATGTTTCTCTGCCTGAAGTACCATCGGGTTGTGGAACTCCAGCTTTACGGAAATATTTTTGTGCAAGAATATCTGTAGCAATCTGGCTCCATTGTTTGGGCACTTCCACATTGTTCATTTCAAACACCACTTCTCCCGATGGGTTACGTATAATAGAAGTACGGTAATCGTACTCAAACAGGTCAAAAGGAGATACCCCTTCTTTTGAAAACCTGCGGCTGAACTGCAGCCCCTGTATTTTTTGTTTTTTGCTGGCCATGATGATCTGTAAGTTTTGGTTAGTAAGTATTAAGTAATCGTTAAGCGACAGAATACGAAAATATTTTTTCAAACGCTAAGTTCCATACCTTAAATATTAACAGCCTGTGGAAATCGGGGGCAAATCCAATCCTGTATTGTGTTTGTATGTGCATAGCTTGTTTTCTTTAAAAAAAAGCAGGGAAAGATGCAGAATTTCTTGGATGTGTGCCAACATTTCCCATAGCCTTGCTGCCATTGAATTTGAAAGCGGGAGCAACCGAAAATGACACTAACGCTTCAATCTAAACGAAGTATTGAACCCTGTTTCTGAGATTACCGGAATTGGGCAAAAAACAGGTTTTTGCTTTATCCTGAACAAAAAATCCTTAATATGCACATCCTCGAACATTTTTTTGCATTTTTGCAGCAATCATAATCACTGAATGAAGCATAGCATCTATACACAGTTACAGGAAAAGAAGCAGATGGGGCAAAAGTCGTTTGCGGTATTGATTGATCCTGACAAAGTGAATCCATCATCGGTTGATCAGCTGGTGAAACTTTCCGCAGAGGCAGGTGTTGATTACTTTTTAGTTGGCGGAAGTTTAGTTATCTCCAATAAGCTGGATGATGTGGTGCAACAGCTTAAAGCAACGTGTGCTATTCCTGTTATCTTATTTCCCGGCAGCCCATCCCAGGTTAGCAAGTACGCAGATGCATTGTTGTATTTATCGTTGATCTCCGGTCGTAATCCTGAATTATTGATTGGCCAGCATGTGATTTCTGCACCGTTTGTAAAACAAAGCGGGTTGGAAATTATTTCTACCGGTTATATGGTGGTGGATGGTGGCGCCCCAACTACTGTTTCCTATATCAGCAACGCTGCCCCTTTGCCTGCCGATAAAAATGAAATAGCCTTATGCACAGCCATGGCAGGTGAAATGCTGGGTATGAAAGTGATTTACATGGATGCCGGCAGTGGCGCCAAAAGAGCCATTTCTGAAAGTATGATCCAGAGTGTGGCACATCAAATTGAAATCCCTTTAATCATTGGTGGTGGTATTACCGATCCTGAAAAAGCTTACCTCAATTGCAAAGCAGGCGCCGATGTAATTGTGATAGGCAATGCCATTGAAAAAGATGCATCACTGATTAAAGAAATGGCAGCTGCGATACATAGTTTGCCGGTAAAGGCATAACATAATTCCTAAATAAGTTTTTGTTCTATAGCCAGCCTTATCAAGCTGGCTGTATTTTTTACATTCAGCTTCGCCAGTAAATTTTTCCGATGGCTATCTACAGTAAACGGGCTTAAAAATATTTTTTCAGCTATTTGCGGATTGGTAAATCCTTCTGCTATCAATTCAAGAATTTCTTTTTCCCGGGAGGTTAGTGCCGGCAATGCTGCTTTAGAAGATTTTTCATATTCCTTTAATGCCATTCCCTCTTCGCTACAAAAATAAATATAGCCTTCATATACGGCATGAATTGCTTTTATCAATTCTTCTTTGGACGAATTTTTTAAAATATAGCCTGAAGCTCCGTTCTCCATCATCTTTTTTATATATAAACCCTGATTGAAGGTGCTGAGCCCAAGTATCATAATGCCCGGATATTTTTCTTTCATCACTGCACATAATTCCATTCCATCCATTCCCGGCATGCTGATGTCCATTAATACCACATCGGCAGTATTGTTCACAAAAAAACCCAGACAAGATTGTGCATTCATTGCCAGTCCGGCCCATTCAAAACCTTTTTCGTTTTGTAATAAAGCGTGGATACCCTCAATTACAACAGGATGATCATCTACAATAAATACCCGGATCATAATTATAGTTTGAATTCAATATTTACCAAAGTTCCTTTACCTGTTTCTGAATGAATATCTAATTGGCCTTTCAAATAATCAACCCTTGATTGAATACTGGTAAGCCCGGCTCCTTTATTATCTTTTAGAACAGCAGTATCAAACCCTTTTCCATTGTCTTCCACAATAATACTAAAACGGCCCTCTTCTTTTATTAACTGTACTGTTGCTTCTGTAGCTGCTGCATGTTTCATTATATTATTCAGCAATTCCTGAATAATGCGGTAAATAATTATTTCTGATGATTTTTCTACCCTTATATTCATGCCCAGCGATTGATATTTTACCAAAAGTAAATTGGTAGCATTGATGGTGTTACAATATTCTTTCAATGCTTCATCCAAACCAAACTTTGTCAGCATTTCGGGCATCATATTATGGGCTACCCGTCGCAGTTCTTTAATAGCTGTGTCAATCATATCCAGCGACCGCTCAAACACAGTCATGTTATCGGGGGTTATAATTAAATTGTCTTTCATATTGCTTAATGAAAATTTTACGCCTGATAATAAACCACCCAATCCATCATGTAAATCTTTTGCTAACCGGCTTCTCTCTTCTTCCTGCCCCTGCAGCATTGAATCAACTGCAATTAATTGTCTGTCTTTTTCCAATTCACGAATATGCTGCTGCTGCAATTCATCCTGCTGTTTTGCCAATTGCTGCCGATGACGAAGGTTTCGGTAACCCAAAAAGCCAACAATAATTAAAGCAGTTAAAGAACCAATTAAAACATAATTAAGCGTTGACTTTTGTTTGATGGATAGTGATTGCGAAAGTTTATCTTTTTGTAACTGAAGTATTTCTTTTTGTTTCTTTTCTGTTTGATACTTCACCTCTGTTTCATGCATTTGCCGTTGCACTTTTTCTTTTTTCACACTATCGCTTATTGCTATAAATTGTTTTTGATACTCATATGCTCTATTAAGATTGCCTGCTTGTTCTTCTACTTTTGTCAGCATCTGTAAAGCCTGCATTCTAAAGAATGGAATATTGATCCTTTTTGATTCATTTAATACATTTAATGAAAATTCTCTTGCTTTGTTAAGATTGCCTGTATGCAGGTAGTAAGCAGCAATACCCTCTTCGCTGTTTACTATTTGAAAATCATCATTCATTTTTTTAGCTGCATCTTTAGCTTTCAGATAGCTGGTTAATGCTTTATCCCACACGTTTTTCTTTCGGTAAATGCCGGCAAGAATATAGTAAAACCTTACATTTAAATTCGGTTTATCCAATTGCATAACAATCGGACGTACCTTATCAAGATATGCTGCAGAAGAATCAAATTGCGATAACCCGCTGAAATCATCTGCCACAAAAAGATGACCTATCACATAAAGGTCTGTATTGGTATTTCGGTTCAGATAAAGTAACCCCAGCTTATCATATTTCAGTGCATTTTCAAATTGCTCCAGCTCATAATAATTACTGGCAATGTCGGCATACAATGTTGCCAGGTAATCACTTTTGCTATTACCTTTTATATCCTCAATACCGGCAATTGCTTCCAGGTAATTTTGAATAGACTCATGATAATTGAAAAGCTTTGCTAATAAAAGACCTTTACCTGTCAGGCACTTCGCTTTATCAAATTTGTAAATTTCTATTTGCGCCGATGACGTATTGACGGGGTTTAGCAATCCGTTATATAACTCTAAGGCAGAATCATAACTCATCCGGGATGCATCATATTTTGACCTGTCATAAAATAATTCACCTTTAATTAAATGATACCTGGCCTGATAATATTTGTGGTTGCCCAGTTTTGCCAACATATATCCTGATTCAAGGTGTTTGCCGGCTTCAGTTGTATTAACTCCGTTTAATTTTTCTGCAAGTTGATAATGCAGCTTAATCCTGGCAGTGTCCTGATCTGCATTTTGTAATAAAGTACGCAGGCTGTCAATGAAGTTTGATTGTGCCAATACGAACTTGGAAAAAAATAACAACATTACAAAACACAAAAAAATATTTTTTTTGAGCTGCATAATTCAAATCATGTTTTTCAAAGTTTGGCTTTCTATATGACAAATGCAAACAATGCGTTTAAAATACCAGTTTCGGGTGATTTTTACAGGAGCCTGAATAAATCACTGTTTCGGGTGAGAGACAGCGTAAAAGCTATATCTACATTTAACGTTAGTAATAAATCTTGCAAATAAATTCTTCCATGAAAAAAATCATTACTCTTCTCCTTTTAATTGTTTCAGTAACTGTATCGGCCCAGAATAATACTGTAGAAGATACTACCGCTAAACCGGCCATAACAGCAATCGGAAAATCTGATGGAGAAAAAACTGAAATAAAAATTGGCAAAGAGGGTGGAGGGATTGTTTCAGCAGACGGAAAAATAATAGTAATAATTCCTGAAGGGGCAGTTTCAAAAAAAACCACCTTTAGTATTCAGCCCACTACCAACCTGATGCCAAATGGAACCATCAGGTGTTAATTTTCAAAAGTCTTTAAAAATTATTTTTAATTATACAGAAAATGATACAGAAGGCAATTCACCTGAACTGTTGGGTATTGCCATGCAGGATGAAAAAGGCCAGTGGTTCTCATTGAATAAAACAGTAACAGATACTGTTGCCAAAACACTTACGGCAGGTATCCGGCACTTTAGTTCTTATGTAAATTTTTCGAGAGCTAAAATTAATCCGGCTTCTGCAAGAGTAAAAGTGAATGGAAGCAGGAGGTTACAAATAGTTGGTGCATTTACAGATGATACGGATGAAGATGCGGAATTAATACCCTTGTTTATAGAGTATCCTGCCATGAATTGGAGCGTAAACGAAATTCCCAATGGCAATAGTTCTATTGGTATAATCTCTGCTTCGCATAGTGGCTCTGCTATTTTTCGGGCCCCGGCACAAATTCCGCAACAAAACCCTGTTGTTGTAACTGTAAAAGAGTATAATACAAGTTCATTTCTAAATAGATATCAAGTATCAAAATTAGTGAGCAATATCACTATTTATGACGGAGACTATGAAGTAAAAATGATAACCACAATGGATGCGCCTGCCGGAAGCATGTTGGGTGCTGTAAAATATAAAGATTATGGCAGTTTTATAATATCCTTAAATAAAAAGGAAGCAAAAATAACAGAGATAGTAAATAAAAATGCTGAATGGACCTATAATGGCAAATGCACTGTTGTTCCTTTAAGAGCCGGGTCGGGCACTATAAATATTATTGCACTGCAAAGTATAAAACTAATTCCTGCAGCTTCACCTGGAGATAATCCGTGGATAGAAATTTTTTTTGTACGCTCACCCACTATTATGCCTTTATTACAGTTCACCTGCCCGAAAGTTAATGCACCAGGAACGTTTACAACCACCTCTGCAGGGGCAAATGCAATAGGATCCATGATACCTGCCTTTCCTATGAGCATCAAATTTGAGGCTAAAGAAGGAGAACAAACTATTTTAAAAATAGGAGAAGAAGGCGGAGAAACATATGTAAAATTTACAGTTAAACAAATAAAAGAAGATTAATTACAGGTTGAACATATCATTTCACTTTTTCAGGTGATTGTTGAGGAATGCATGCAGAATCACTGTTTCGGGTGATAAGCCGGGGCGGGCATTTACTTATTTTTAATTTACAAAATTCCTGTTGAAGACTAACTTTTGTTCTATTGTTCATTCATCAGCTAAATGCTGAGTTTAGCTATAAAATAATTGAAATGAAAAAAAATACAGGATTTATTTTGTTTTGTTTGCTGTTAACTATTTGTATGGGTACAGCTACAGTAACTGCACAAACAAAGCCCCAAAAACAAAAAGTAAGATACGATACCATTATTGTAAAGCATGTAACAGTACCTGCTAAAAAACCTGTTGCAAAGCCGGTAGTAAAACCTGTTGTAATACAGGAAATTGTTTTACCCACACCGGAATTTATCAACCAGCCTTATTACTTTGATAAAGACGGCAACAAACTTATTAAATTAGAAAATGCCAATGCGTTGATGGTAACGAAAAAGAAAAACCTGGGCTTGCAAGGCGCCAAACAATTTTTAAGTATGGATGCGCCTTCTTCTAAAATACGCTTCACTGCTAAAAAAAAATTGTCTTTTTTATTAAAACAAGTGGTGATGTGATTGACCTTACTTCTTACATCAAACTGTACCTTTTTTTACCTGTTGAACAAAAAAGAGAAGTAACCATCAATGCCAAAGAAGGATTGTTAACTGATAAAGACGAAGCAAAAGGGAAACAAATAAGTTTCAGTGTAAAAATGATTTCCAAAGACAATTACATGATACAATTATCCGAACATTTAGAAGCAGGAGAGTACGGTTTTGTGTGGGTGAAAAATATGGAGCTGAAAGAATTTACCGTTTTTGCTTTTGGTATTGACTGGAAAAGCAGTGATTAAACCCTGCCAGTTTTTTTTATTGAAAAAAAAACATTTACCAATTAAAAATAATAATATGAAAAAGATTATGCTTTCCCTGCTCCTGGTTTCTCCTTTTTTTGTGCATGCACAAATTGGCATAAAAGCCGGGTTGAACTTTGCTAATGTTTCCAAAGCCTCTTCTATTAACAGCAGCAGCCGTTCTGGATTTCATGCAGGAATATTTTTAGCCCCGCCTTCAAAAAAAATAATCAGTTCAAGAACAGAACTGCTTTTTTCCCGCCAGGGTTATAACTATAAAACCAGCACCAATACCGGCAATGTAAATCTCAGTTATATACAAATGGGCCAGTTAATGTCAATAAATATTACCAAATATATTTCCTTAATGTTTGGTGCACAAACGGCTTACCTGGTGAGTGCACAGGCTGACAGTACAAAAAATAGTGGTGGTTCAGGATCATACAATGACATAATGAATTTGTACAACCGGATTGATTACGGTTATGCACTTGGTGCCGAAGTTCATCCTGTTAAGGGGTTAATCATTGGGGTAAGATACAATGTAAGTTTAGCCAAAGTATATAAAGACCTTCAAAGTTTTCAGCGTCCTTCTTTTACCAGTGAAGATGCAAAAAATAATGTAGTGCAATTATTTGCCGGCTGGCGGTTTGGTGGAAATAAAAAAGATTAAAGGAAGAATTATTCATCCGAAAAAAATAAATAATTATGAAAAAGATTTTTTTTTCAATAGTGGCTATTATTTTCACCATTACTATTCATGCTCAGAAATATCCTGAACCTGAATTCAGCAATGAAGTTTATTATTTGAAAAAGGACAACGTTTATTCAGTGATCCGGCTGGAAAAAAATGTTTCAAAAATGGAAAGTAAAACAAAAATGGGTGGATTGGGTGGATCCGAAAGCGGCTACGAGATAGATGGAACAAAATCACCTGTCCGGTTTAGATCCGGAACAAACCTGTCATTTATCATTTCCAAAGGGGCTGCCGCAAAATCTTCATCTTCTCAATCTGATTCTTTAATGGCGGCCAATGGTATGGATCTTTCTGCTATGTCGGGTATGATGGATATGATGAATGGGGCGAATGACCCCGCCAGTAGTATTACATTATACAAAAGTGAAAGTGAAAAAGGAAAAAGAAAAATTATTATGCAGAAAAATGCAGGCGCCGTACCGTTTGCCAGTAAAAAAACAAAATCAAGCGATAAATACAGTTTCAGCGTTAAAAAAATAAGAGAAGGATACTGGGAACTGGTCATTGATAAAACCCTTCCAAAAGGAGAGTATGCTTTTAGTAAAATGGATATGGCGGGCATGAATGCGGGTCAGTCCTATTTATTATTTGCTTTTGGAATTGATTGATAAACCAATTCTACTTCTGTATAATACTAACCCGCTTTAAAATAATTTTTCAGCAATAAAATCATTTACCTTATCAATGCATGCAGGAAATATTTTTCTGTCTATCATCTCAACAGCCAGGTCATAAATAAACTTTTCCTATTTCCCAGTAGCAAATTGAGATACCAGCAAATTCTTACAAACTCATCATCTCCTTAAACTTCACGGCCTGCCTCCGGCTTACTTCAATCTTATCGCCGCCGTGAATTTCAAGTAGCAATCCTCCGTTGAAATAAGGTTCTACTTTTTCAATCATGCGCAGGTTTACAATATGCTTGCGGTTGGCACGGAAAAATATTTTTTCATCCAATCGTTCTTCCAATGCATTCAGTGATTTTAAGATGAGTGGTTTATTGGTGCCGAAATAAACTTTGGCATAGTTACCTACACTTTCAAACAAACGTATATCACTCAGCTTCACAAACCAGCAGCGTTCGCCATCCTTTACAAAAACCTGGTCGCTTTCACTGAGCATGCTGCGGTTTGTAGAAACAGGTTCCCCGTCAACTGTTTCTTTTTCATCCTCTTCTAATTTATGCAGAGCATCTGCAAGGCGTTTGGGTTCAATGGGCTTGAGTAAATAGTCAAGTGCGTTCACTTCAAAAGCACGCAATGCATATTCATCATACGCAGTGGTAAAAATCACTTCCGGTGTACGATCCAGTTCATTCAACAAATCAAACCCGGATTTACCCGGCATTTGAATATCTAAAAAAATCAGATCCGGGTTATGCGCTGCTATCTTCTGCAAACCTTCTTCGGCATTCGATGCTTCATCAATCACTTCGATCTCCGGGAAATCAGAAAGCAACTTCTTCAACTCATTTCTTGCCAAACGTTCATCATCAATGATGATTGCTCTTTTGTTCATATACTAATTTTTATTTCAATCAATTATAGTTACCTGCTTGTTTCTTGTTCCTTGTCTCTTCCTTACTACACCTCCACCGGCATCATTATCTTCGCTTCCACTTCATCAGCATTTACATCAGTAATTGAAAAATTTGCATCTTCACCATACATCAGTTTCAACCTGCTTTGTGTACTGGAAATACCAAAACCATCCGGGTTTATATATCCATTTAACCGGCCTGTATTCCTCACCACCAGTTCATGATGTTCATTTACAAATTTTGAACTGATCTTAATTACACCACCTGCTACATTTTTACTGATGCCATGCTTGATGGCATTCTCCACCAGTGTTTGCAGCATCATGGGTGGCACAGGCTGATCCAGTGTATCTTCATCAATATCAAAATTCACTTTCAACCTTTCTTCAAAACGCATCTGTTCCAATGCCAGGTAATCTTTTACAATGGCCAGTTCTTTTTCAAAAGGAACGGTTTCTACTTTTTCGGCCTGCATGCTGCTGCGCAGAATATTACTCAACTCGGTAATGGCCGTTCTAGCACGTGCAGGATTTTCATCAACCAATGCACGGATACCATTGAGCGAGTTAAAAATAAAATGCGGGTTGATATGTGCTTTGATCGTTTTCAGCTCCAGTTCCTTTACCACACTTTGCATTTGCAATGCATCTAACTGCTGCTTACGCACACGTTCAACATAATGATAAATGAAATAGATCAGGTTCCAAACAAGTAATGTAATGAATGCGTTGATGGTTGAGCCTACCAATAACCTTGAAAAGCTGTACACTCTCTGTTCAGCAGTAAATAAATTGAGCGCATTAATGAGTGAAAGGGAGATGAATGAATATAAAACGGAAAAGCCAAGTGTGATTGCAAAAAAGTAAAGCACCTGCCGGTCAAATGCTTTTTGAAGTACATTTAATCTTATCAGTACCCAGCGCATGAGATGTGTAAGCATCAAACCCAAAGAAGCAAGTATCAATGACCTGATGACAAATGATGCATTGATATCCCTGTTGTAGGTCCATGCAAAAAAGAAATTCATCAAAGCATTTCCTCCCCACCCAGTAATCTGGCACCACCAATAAGTCGTTATTTTTTTAAATCTTCTCTGCATACAACTATACAAATCTACCTGTAAACACGGCGCTTTGTACTTTCAAAATTACAAAGGGCAAATAAATTGGGTAAATGGTTGAAACTGTATGCTGTGCAGCTCAGGCAACGCAGTATGCAATCAATACAACCATCCCGGTTTTCTTTTTTAAAGTAAACCATTTTATACCCTTTGTTTGTACTACTTCGCCAAAGCTTCGCAGTACGCAGTAAGTTATATAACTTTACAAAATCCTAATGAGAAAATTATGGAAATAAACTCTGGCCCGCTTCTCAAAAAAATAGACTCTCCGGCTGATCTCAGGCAGCTCTCAATGGATCAGCTACCCCATTTATGCAATGAGCTTCGTCAGTATATTATTGACGTAGTAAGTGTGCATGGCGGCCACTTTGGCGCAAGCCTTGGTGTGGTGGAATTATCGGCTGCACTGCATTATGTTTATAATACCCCTTACGATCAGTTGGTTTGGGATGTTGGTCACCAGGCTTATGGTCATAAGATACTTACAGGCCGCAGAGATAATTTTCATACCAATCGCAAATACAAAGGCCTCAGCGGTTTTCCCAAACGCAGCGAAAGTGAATATGATACATTTGGTGTTGGCCATTCTTCCACCTCTGTTTCAGCAGCTCTTGGTATGGCCATGGCTGCAAAGTTGAAAGGAGAAAACAGAAAATCAATTGCAGTAATTGGCGATGGAGCCATGACGGCGGGCCTGGCTTTTGAAGCCATGAACCATGCAGGTGTTGCGGATAGTGATATACTGATTATTTTGAATGATAACTGCATGAGCATTGATCCCAACGTTGGTGCCTTAAAAGAATATTTAACTGACATTACAACTTCGCCTGCTTATAACCGTATTAAAGATGACGTATGGAAAGCTTTAGGCAAATTGCCTGTTGGTAAAACCTTTACCCGTGAAATGGCCAGCAAGCTGGAGCACAGTATTAAAGGTTTTGTGAACAAGAGCAGCAATTTGTTTGAAGCATTGAATCTCCGTTATTTTGGCCCCATTGACGGACATAACATCACCAAACTTGTTGATACATTAAAAGATCTGAAAAATATTCCCGGACCAAAACTCTTACACATTGTTACTGTAAAAGGGAAAGGATATGACCTGGCCGAAAAAGATCAAACAAAATGGCATGCACCGGGTTTGTTTGATAAAGTAACGGGTGAAATTCACAAAAAAAAATTTGATACGCCGCAGCCGCCTAAATACCAGGATGTATTTGGACATACGATTATTGAACTGGCAGAACAAAATGAAAAGATCGTTGGTGTTACGCCTGCCATGCCCAGCGGTTCTTCCTTAAAATTTATGATGGATAAAATGCCGCACCGTGCATTTGATGTAGGTATTTGCGAGCAACATGCAGTTACACTCAGTGCAGGCATGGCTACTCAGGGCATGAAGGTGTTTTGCAATATTTATTCATCATTTATGCAAAGAGCTTATGATATGGTGGTGCATGATGTGGCTATTCAAAAACTACCGGTGATCTTTTGTTTAGACAGAGCCGGACTTGTAGGTGAAGACGGGCCTACCCATCATGGCTGTTACGACATTGCTTATATGCGCTGCATTCCCAACATGATTGTTGCTGCACCTATGAATGAAGCAGAGCTACGCAACATGATGTACACAGCACAACTCGAATCACATCAATTACCAATTACCATCCGATATCCAAGAGGTGAAGGTGTAATGCCTGAGTGGAAAACAGTGATGAAAGAAATTAAAATTGGCAGCGGGCGAAAATTGAAAGATGGTAATGGTATTGCTATACTTTCTTTTGGTCATCCCGGAAATTTTGCAGCAAGTGCAATCCGTGAACTGAAGAATGATGGTGTTAATCCTGCTCATTATGATATGCGTTTTGCCAAACCGCTGGACGAAGCAATGCTGCATGAAGTATTTCGCAAATTTGAAAAGATCATTACCATTGAAGATGGCACGGTAAAAGGTGGTTTTGGAAGTGCAGTATTGGAATTTATGGCGGAGCATAACTACAAAGCCGAAGTAAAGATCATGGGTATTCCTGATAGTTTGGTTGAACATGGAACCCCAAAACAACTGTATGAAGAAATTGGCATTGATGCCAATGGCATTGCAAAAACAGTAAGGGCAATGATGGCTGAAAAAATTTCAGTTAACATTTTAAAATAATATTATTTGTAAGTATAAATAAGTATGCAGGATTTATCATCTTCGTTGCATGCTTATTTTTTTAAACCTGCATGGAGGCGCAGCCATATGCACCTGTGATTTACACTCTAAAGATTATTTGTAAAAATCCCTATAGCGCTACGATGCTTAGGCATGTAGTACATCAGCCCTTTTACTTACAAGATTGTTGATACTATTCTTTCAAAAACTGTACGGGCAAAAATAAAGATTAAAATAAGTGTGCCGCCAGCCAACTGATAACTGTACGTTTTTCAAAATAACTTAAAGAAAGTCATTGGTCTTTTAATAAATACATTGTACCTTTTTAACTTCATTATTTTATCCCCTGGAAATAACCATTTCGTCATTATTCCGGACCCGGAAATTAATTACTCACTAAACGGGTTCCAATCATGAAAAAAATAATGTTAACAGCCAGCCTGCTTGCCTTTGCTTTTTTTTCTCACTCACAGGTTTTACAAAAAATAAAAGAACGTGTTAAACAAAAAGCTGAAGTAAGAACAAATGAAAAAGTTGATAAAACTGTTGATACTGCATTTAATAAAACGGAGAGAAAAGTTGATGATGCTGTAAAAGGTAACCCTGGCGGTAAGACCAGGAAAGATTCAACTGCTAAGGATAATAATTCTTCAGGCAATACAACCTCCATTAAATCCTACAGCAAGTATGATTTTGTACCGGGCGAAAAAATCATCGGCTTTGAAGATTTTATGACAGGAAGTATTGGTGATTTTCCTGCAGGATGGAATACCAATGGCTCTGCTGAAATTGTAACTGTTGAGGGCAAACCGGGGCGCTGGCTGTTGATTACTAAACCCGGAGTGTTTGTTCCGGAATTTACTGAAGAATATCCCGCTGATTTTACATTTGAATTTGATTTGCTTCATAGCATTCCTTTTGTAACAGGAAATTCTGTTACATTATCTTTCAACCTAACGCAACTATCAAATACCGACCAACCGCAAAACTTTGGAGTAGCAAACAATCGTTATAGTATATCGTTGCTTCCCGGCAATTCAGGTGGCCCAGTGGGCTGGTCTACTTCCGAAAGAAGAAAAAATGGAACAAGTGAAGCCGCAACTTCTAACGAAACAAAACAACTTACTGACCAGTTTAACCCCGCACATATTTCCATCTGGCGCCAGAAAGAGAGAGTGAGGGTCTATATCAACGAAGAAAAAGTATGGGACGTTCCAAAAGCCCTAATGACAGACGCTGAATTAAATTCTTTGATCTTTTTCCTGAAATATGCAGAGCCCACTTCTCAGTATTATCTCGGCAATCTTCGCCTTGCAGTAGGAGCACCAGATACAAGAAATAAATTTTTAACCGAAAGCAAATGGGTAACGCACGGAATTTTATTTGATGTAAACAGTGCTACTATAAAACCTGAATCCTATGGCGCACTGAAAGAGATGGCCAATGTGCTGAAAGAAAATCCTGATTTAAAGGTGATGATTGTTGGTCATACCGATGCGGATGGAAAAGATGAAGCGAATCTTGATCTTTCCAAACGAAGAGCAGCTTCTGTAAAAGCTATGCTGGCAAAAGAATTTGGTATTGATGAAAGCCGGATGGAAACAGACGGCAAAGGTGAAGGTGAACCGATTGATAAAAATGATAATCCCGCCGGCAAAGCAAATAACAGGAGGGTGGAGTTTATAAAAATATAATCTCAAAATTTTCGAGTAATGCGTATCATCTTTTTGCTGTTATTGATTTCTTTTTTAACAAAGCCTGGATTCTCACAACAACCTTCTAAAAATGAAATGCTCGTTCAAATGAAGGAGGCGGTTACTGCATTAAAAAAACAAATTACTGATCTTGAAAAACAAATAATTGAAGCCAAAATAAATAAAGAAGATGAGGAAACAATTAAGGGAATGGAAGATGAAGTAGCAATGCTTAAAAAGCAAGTGACAATGATGGAGAATACGTATAAATCCATGTCTGGCATATCCGCAAAAACATTTCAGCAGGCTGGTGAAGAAAACTTGATGACTGTTCCTGAAAAAGACCTTACCCGTATCAATAGGCTTCCTAAAAAAATCCTCACCGACTCCGGACTTTTTTTATTTATTAAGATGACATGCTCAGGTAGAAAAAATGATTCCAGCTATTGAAAAAAAGGAAGCTTTAGAAATTTACAATGAAACAAAAGCAGAATATAAATTCGTAGCTGTTATAGCCAATGCAGCAAGTGGTTGCTGGATGCTCGGTCATTGGGAAAAAGCTTTGTTTATAATGGGCAGAGCTTGCATAGATGATATAACTGATGCAGATAATCTGAACAATTATGCAGCCTTCCTTATTTCAACAGGAGGAGAACAGGCAGCACTTCCCATTCTGCTTTATCTAAATCATAAATATCCAAAAAACAGTACCATACAAAATAACATTGGCCAGGCCTGGTTTGGATTGGGTGATTTAAGCAATGCTAAAAAATATCTTGACAGTACCACAAAACTCTATATCAATCATTCAATGGCCAATACCAGCTTATCTCAAATTTATTTATCACAAGGCGACTCCTCCAGATCAATTGCCTTTCTGAAAGCTGCTATCAAAGAAACCTATGATCCCGATAAAGAAGCACAACTCTTAAATTTAGGTTATACACTAAAGTATGCCGACATGCCACCGTTTAATTACCCGATGAAAAAAGACCCCTTTGGAATAATTCCGCTTATCAACGCTATACCCGAAAACAGCCAGTCAAGTATTGAAGATGGAGAAACAGCTCTTGAGATGCAACGCTATTTAAACGGTGTTGAAAATTTTAAACAGGAATTGAACAATGAAAATGCAGTATTAGACAAGAAGCTTTACCAACGAAGTATCATAATCAGTTCCGACAGCACGTCAAGAGTAGCGTTTCTTGATCCACATAACTCACCAGCTTATAAACATGCAGCCCGGTCACTTCAGCTTTTTATCATTGAAAATTTCGCTGGCCGGTCACCTCTTTTAACTCAATTATTATTACCATTTCCTAATCTCATTCAAGATATAGATTTAATACCTGTTGAAAAGATTGTGGAAGATTGCAAGAAAATTTGGTTTGATTCAGTATTAATGCCTATCAGGATACTTGGTATAACTCTGGTTTCGAGTGGAACAAATGATGCTGATATAAACCAATTGGATTGTGAAAATTATAATGCAAAAATAAACGCATACCTGGCAAAGCGGCAAGAAATATATAGAAACGGAGTAAGAATGATCAAACAAGAATTCATCAACAAGTCAGATCAGCTTAATGAATGGATCATGTTAAAACTTTATGGTACGATGGATGATCCTCCCACCACTGAAGATGATTTTGCTTATGCCTTAATAGGACATACTGGATATACTATATGGAGAGAGAGGTCTCGGAATAAAGACTATGATCTTTTACTTGATATAATGGATGAGATAAGTGAATTTAAAGAAAGATATAAATCAGCCTGTGAAAGTCAAACTCCCGATCCAAACCCTGGTGCAAAAAATTTGAGCCATCATAAAGTAAGAAGGGTGGAATGTGAATATATAAAAAGAGTTTTAACCCCTCTACGTTACGACTTTGTTTTAAAATGCAACACAATCACAGAAAAAACAAATCCAAAATTGGCAAAGAGAAAAACAAATGTGAATAAAGGATCCGGGCAAAGCAGTAGTCGAAATCAAACTGGTAGCAGGGCACCTTTGTTTAATAGACCAAATGGTCCTTCTGAATTATTTTATGATTTAGCCGAACAGGAAAATACAAATCAAAATACCGGACCATTGAATGCTGAGAATAAAGACCTTTCACAATTTTCAATTGAATATGACAGATGGGGAAACCTTATCGGAATCAATCTTCAATTGAATAAAGACCGCACCGGGCTGGCTGATCCAAAATCAGAAGAAACGGGAGTTGACAGCCGATGGAGTTGGAATGCCATAGCATCTCCTGAAAAAGGTTTTTTAAATAAACTGCTTATAAAATAATTTATGAAAAAGCAAATTATCATCTTCCTCTTTCTAGTCATTCATTGTTCATCATGGAGCCAGAAACCTATTCCAACAGATGGCCCATGTACCGATGCGATGATACAGAAAGTAAAAGGCAAATGGGTGAAATCTTATGACCTGGGAGAAAGCAACTCTGCTAAATATAAAGACCAGCAACCGGAAGCATATAAACGACTTGATACCATTCATAATATGATGGTGAAAATATATCCTCAGCCAATTGGTATTGATGCTGTTTGGCACAGAGCCATCGGCATCAGCTATTTCGGAACGAAACGAAAATATAATGGTGATAAAGTGTCCTCGTTTGAGTATTTAAATCTTCCCCATTTTTCGAAATACTATTACAATTGCCTGTTCTTCGCTTATTACTGTGGAAACGGCAACTTCATGTGGCCCGGCCATACCAATGAAACCGGTACGATGATTACTGTAACGGCGAACGAAATCAGTGGATCTATGAGCGGCGGGGATGATAGATGGATGATAAATGGAATGCCTGTAGAACTGCGAAGTCCTGTATTAAAAACTACCAGCGATGGGTTTGAAATACAGCATCCGGAACCAGGGAGCAATTCCCGTTATATACTCATACATCGTAAAGGAGTATTACCGTATATACCAGTAACGAGAAAGCAATACCTGGATAAATGTCTTGTATATACTACTGAGTTGTATGATAAAATGATTGAAGCAGCTAAGCAAATGCCCGTACGCAGCCTGGAAGAACAGGAGAAAGAAAAAAAAGCTCAGTTGGCTCAATATGAAAAAGATTTTGGTAAAAATCCTCAACAACTGAAATCGGCTGTGGATTATTATCTGTCCGGTTACCAAACTGATCAGCAAAGAAGGGATGAATTGTTAGAAAAAATTAAAAAAACAAAAAGGAAGAGCTGAAAAAATTCACCGATGAAATGGAAAAAACAACAAAGGAAGGGCTGCTTGATTCACCGGCTGTTGTTTTGGGAATGTTCTTTTCGGATATCGTTTTTGAAACTGATCCCCAAAGAGGCAGAATGCTTGTAACGGAAAATCCTGACTATATACGTAAAGACCTGCCTAAATATGTACCGCAGGTTTTTGTTGTGTCGTGGGGTTGAAATGATTGGCCTCCACAAAAGGAAATTGGAAGAATTATCGAAGAAATTTTTCCGTTTGATAAGCTGCAGGCGATGATTGATAAATAAAAATGTTGAGAACTGTTTATGGATTAATCGTATTCCATATTTTTTTCAGCAAATAAATTAATTGGCAACAACAAATAACTCTGCTGTATCGGGCTCCCTGTTTTCATTCCATTCTATAATAAAATTATTCATTCCTTCGCCTACCAGCAAACTCATGTATTGCTGCTGAGAAAGTTCAAGCAGTGAAAGAAAAAGAAAGATGGCATGAATTCTGTTTTCGCAGATGTCAAATAATTTTTCAAACGGCATAATCTTTTCATGCTTCACAGTATTAAGCATATACTCCCTGCTGCCTTCCATTGTATAATTATACTGAACAACCGTGTGCACCGGCTTATTGAAACGTTCGTGATGTTTTTTCATTACCCGTTCAAACGTCTTCATCAGCTTAAACAGGGTGATGGTTTGTATCTCTGTTCCTTCGCCTGCTTCTTCTCCTATTGTTGAAAGTTCTTTAGCGATATTTCCCCGTTTTACCATCAGCATACGCAACGCTTCCATTTCCGCCATTTGCAGGCTTGCCTCTTTAAATCTTTTGTATTCAAGAATTTTATCAACCAGTTCCTGGCGTGGATCAATTTCATTTCCCTGTTCATCCAGTTCTTTACGTGGCAACAGCATTTTTGCTTTGATGCGCATGAGGGTGGAAATGAACAGAATGAATTCGCTGGAAAGTTCAATATTCAATTCATCGCCCTTGTGGATATAGTCGAGAAAATCTTTAATGATACCGGTGATAGGAATATTATAGATATCCAGCTCATCTCTTTCAATAAAAAACAACAGCAGATCGAAAGGTCCTTCAAACTGCGGAAGTTTTATCTGGTATGATTGTGTTTGCAAGGCAGGTTGATTTTTAACGAACAAGTCCCGGAAATTCTCATCGGGGACTTGCAAATGTAGGGAACAAACCCATACTAAAAAGAAGTGGCAACGAGTTCAACATTATTGCTGCTTTTCTATCATCTTAATATATCTTACTTTTTTAAAGCATCACGGATTTCACGTAATAACACAATATCCTCCGGTGGGGCTGCAGGAGCGTCTTCTTTCTTTTTACTTGCGGCATTCATTCCTTTAATGATCAGGAATAAAACAAATGCAATTACTATAAATGAAATAATGGCTGAAATAAACTTGCCCAACAACATACCTCCCGGAGCCCAGGATTCAATATTGGCAGCCCCGGCTGCTTCCAAAGCAGGTTTCAGTAAAATCGGAGTGATGATGTCTTCGATCAAAGAATTGACAATATTACCAAAGGCCCCGCCAATGATAACAGCAATGGCAAGATCTACTACATTGCCTTTCATTGCAAAATCTTTAAATTCTTTAAGCATTCCCATAATTGTTGATTTTTAAGTTTAAAATAAAAAGGCAAGAAGTTAAGATGTGGAGTTTGGTTGCATGAAATTAGGATAAATATTATTTATTTTTTCAACCCGGGGTACTGCATCTTCAGATTCGTAAGTGTGGTGTGTACTGCTGTTGCAATTAAATATTCTTTATACCAGTTCTGATTGCTAGGTATAATATGCCAGGGCACTTTATTGCAGGTGTTGAAACACTCCTGGTAATAACTCATATACTTCTTCCACAATTTTGCCTCCTCAAAATCCTTTTCATTGTACTTCCACATTTTTGTTGGATCATGAGTGCGTTCTTTCAGGCGTTCCTGTTGTTCTTCGGGCGATATGTGTAAATAAAACTTGAGTATCTGCGTATTGTTATGGTTTACCAGTAAGTCTTCAAAATCATTAATGGCCTTCATACGTTTTACCGCTGTTGCATCATCGCACCAGCCATGCACTCTTGTTATCAGTACATCTTCATAATGACTGCGGTTGAAAATCATGATCATTCCTTTTGCAGGCGCATGGGCATGAACCCGCCATAAAAAATCATGAGAAAGTTCTTCTGCTGTTGGCGCTTTGTATGATTTTACTGAAACACCTAAAGGATTTAAAGAACCAAACACATTGCGTAGTGCTCCGTCTTTTCCACTGGCATCCATTCCCTGGATAATAACAAGTAAGGCGTGCTTGCTTTCGGCTATCAACAGGTTTTGCAATTCATCCAATTCCAAAAGCAACTTGCCTGTTTTCGCTTTTATTTTTTCTTTATTAATATTTTTTGGCGCCCTTGTGCTGATGGCAGATAGTTTCACAGTTGGCATAGAAAATAGTTTATAACGAATATAACCATGTTGTTTCTATTCCGCTAATTTCATGTGTTCATTTATTATTTTTTATTGTCACATAGTATATCCACAAAAATTATCATCGCTTTTAGTATAAATTAGCTCGATAATTTTTATGGATATTTCATACAACTTTGCAACTTCATGAATTCAAAATTTTATAATTGGCTGCTTTTTCTTGTTCTTTCCTTTATATGGGGAAGTTCTTTTATTCTGATGAAAGAAGGATTGAAGGAATTATCGGCTTATGAAGTAGCAGCTATGCGCATGCTCAGCGCCGGAGTGATCCTGCTTCCTTTTGCACTGAAAAGTTTTCGTGAAATTCAGCGGAGAGATCTGGGAATAATTATGCTCACCGGTTTGCTGGGCAGTTTTATCCCGGCCATTCTTTTTTGTGTGGCTGAAACAAAGATTGATAGCGCATTGGCGGGTATGCTCAATGCATTAACTCCTTTGTTTGTGATCATGGTTGGCGCTGCATTTTTTCATTCGGCCATTCAATGGAAAAAATTAATGGGTGTATTGGTTGGCTTTTCGGGTATGCTGGTATTGTTTTTTTTCAAAACCGGAAGTACCGGTAACAGTAATTTGTTTTTTGCTTTTCTGATACTGGTTGCTACTTTTTGTTATGGGTTAAATGTAAATATCATCAACCGTTATTTAAAGCATGTAGGTTCCATAAATATTGCGGCAGTTGCATTTGTTTCGCTCATTCCTCCTTCCTTGGTAATCCTGTTTTTTTCGGGATACTTTCAACATTCAATTACCGGTCTTTCTTTTATAAAAGCAAGCGGGGCATCTGTAGTATTAGGTGTTTTTGGAACAGCAGTTGCCTCCATTCTTTTTTACATGCTTATGAAAAGAGCCGGGCCATTATTTTCATCTATGGTTACTTATGGAATTCCTTTTGTTGCTGTGTTTTGGGGTTTGCTTGCAGGCGAAACCGTAACACTTGTTCAAATGATCGGCTTACTTATTATTCTTTCAGGAGTTTACTTGGCCAACAGGTCCGATAAGGTGAGAAGGAATTAGTAATTTAGAATTTGTAAATAATCAGGCGCTTACCTAATTCCAAACTCCTGATTACTAATTCCCGAACAGTATCTACACCGACATAATCTCTTTATCTTTTGCTTCCAGATGTTTATCAATCTGGGCAGTATATTTATCTGTTATTGCCTGTATATCTTTTTCCGCATCTTTTGCAGCATCTTCACTTAAACCATCTTTCTGTAATTTTTTGACATGTTCAATCGCATCACGGCGAATATTGCGAATGGCAACTTTTGTATGCTCTCCCTCTCCATTGACTCTCTTAACCAGTTCTTTTCTTCTTTCTTCAGTTAATGGCGGAAGAAAAAGGCGGATGATAACACCGTCGTTCTGCGGCGTTAAACCAATGTTTGAATTTATGATTGCCCTTTCAATGGGCTGCAGCATATTTTTTTCCCATGGCTGAATGGTAATTGTTCTTGCATCCACCGCACTGATATTTCCCACCTGGCTGATGGGTGTTGGTGAACCATAATAATCAACCACAATTCCATCCAGCATATTTGGATTAGCTCTGCCTGCACGAATCTTTACCAATTCAATTTCAAGGTGCTGAATAGCTTTATTCATGTGCTGTTCTGCATCGTCCATAATCAAAGAAAGCTCTTCTGACATACGATTAATAATTATTGAGCTGCAAACCTAATAAAATTGTTGGTTATGCAGTTAAATCAAATAAAAAATGAAAGACTGATTATTTCGCTATTTCTTCCGGCTCATGCACAGGAGTGCCGGGTACTTTTAAAGGAATGATCTTGGTTTCAGATCCTGTTTCCCCTTTGGCATCAAAAGAAAGCGGGAACAGTTTGCGACGGTTTGAACGGTTTGAACGGTTTGAATATATAAGTAAACTGATAACTGAAAATCCAATGCTTATAAGGCCCATCAGCAAAAAAGTAATGTTCAGGTTTCGGCCAAGCAATGTAGCGCCAGCAATAAATACGTTAAATGTTACTGCTAAAAAAGTGACCATGCTGTGGCTGCATCCTTTTTCGAGTAATAAATGATGTACATGATTACGATCGGGACTGAATGGTGAACGCCTTGATAAGATACGATAACCAAATATGCGCAACGTATCAAACAGGGGAACAAATAAAATAGCAAACCCTATAGCCGGTGCGGCAGGTAAAAAAACTTTTGCTGTTGGCTCTGTTGCAATTTGTATGAACTTGATTACAAGTATAGAGTTTACAAGTCCCAACAACAGGGATCCGGTATCGCCCATAAACACTTTGGCAGGTGAAATATTAAAAATTAAAAAAGCAGTGAGGCTTCCTGCCATACAAAAAGCCATTATTGCATAAAGCGGTTGCTGTGCCAATAAAAAATAAATACCAAAAGCCATCGTAGTAAACAATCCTAAAGATCCTGCCAGCCCATCAACCCCATCAATAAGATTAAACGAATTGGTAATAACAATAATAGTAAGATAAGTAAAGATCAGGCTCATCAGAAAAGGCAATTTTTCCATACCCATAAAGCCAAACATGCCATCTATCATTATGCCGCCTTTATAAACAATGATGAATGCTGCCAAAAACTGACCCAAAAACTTTTTTAATGGAGTAAGAACAACGATGTCATCTTTCAATCCAAGAAAAAAGATCAGCAAAAATGCAGCAGCCAAATATTGAAGCTCAGCCCAACCTGCAGGGGCCGCAATAAGGAAAGCCATTATAAAACCTGCAAAAATTCCAATACCGCCAAGAGAGGGAACCGGATTGGCATGTACTTTTCTATCATCGGGCACATCGAATAAATGCTTCATTTCAGCCACCCTGATAATAATGGGTATGGCAGAAAATGTAATTAAAAAGGCAGTAACTGAGCCTATAAGAAGGTGATCCATGCAGTTGTTTTTTCTTTTCTAGTTATGATGCAAAGCTAATCATATAGCCGGAAAGTTAAAATAGATAATCATATTCTTTAATACAATCCTGTTTTTATCTTTTACAGCCATAATATCTTTGGTGAGATTCCGAAAATGGTGAAAAAGTTTACCGGGCATGAAAATATTTTTTCGGTTAGCTTTGCCCGCAATTCAAAAATTATGGCAGAACTGAAAGAAATAGCTACGCAATTGAGAAGGGATATTGTACGCATGGTGCATGGTTGCCAAAGCGGCCACCCAGGTGGATCATTGGGCTGTACCGAATACTTTACAGCCTTGTATTTCAAGGTAATGAAGCACAACCCCGCATTTGATATGGATGCAAAAGGCGAGGATGCGTTCTTTCTTTCAAACGGCCATATTTCCCCGGTTTATTATTCCACTCTTGCCCGCAGCGGTTATTTCCCGGTTGAGGAATTGAAAACTTTCAGGCAACTGAATACAAGGCTGCAGGGCCACCCCACCACTCATGAACATTTGCCCGGCGTTCGTATTGCTTCGGGATCGTTGGGACAGGGGTTGAGTGTAGCCATTGGTGCAGCTTTTACTAAAAGACTCAACAAAGAAAATACTGTTGTTTACTCTTTACATGGTGATGGTGAATTAGAGGAAGGACAGATATGGGAAGCAGCAATGTTTGCGGCCCACCATAAAATGGATCATTTGATTGCTACTGTTGACTGGAATGGACAGCAAATTGATGGACCTACTAAAAAGGTAATGGACCTTGGCGATCTGAAAGCAAAGTTTGAAGCTTTTGGATGGGAAACCCTGATTATTGAAAATGGCAATGATATAGATCAAATGGTTACTGGTTTAGAAAAAGCAAAAACATTTGTTGGAAAAGGAAAGCCAATAGTTAATCTCATGAAAACTGATATGGGGCATGGAATTGATTTTATGGCAGGTAGTCATGAGTGGCATGGTATTGCTCCCAATGATGAGCAATTGGTCAAAGCATTAACACAACTGGGAGAAACAAGTTTGGGTGATTATTGATAATAGATACAAGGATAACACAGATGGTTACGGAGGCACACGGATTTGATCTGCGAAAATCTGTTCAAATCAGCGTCATCAGCGTTTCTATCCCTACTGAGCTCTTAACGAAACTTTTTGCCGGGCCGCTTTTACAGAAGGCACCCATGATGCAAGAAGAGCAATTACAAACACGGTTGCAATAACCAGCAACAAATCTGTAATTAATATTTTCACCGGATAATAATCTATTACAAAAGAACCCTGCAGCGGAATGATTTTAAATGTAACCTGCAGATAACTGAAAATAAGAGCAAGTATAATTCCAATGATGCTTCCTGCAAAAGCAAGCAAAACACCTTCCGTTAAAAATATTTTCTGAATAAAAGATTTGCCAGCGCCCATAGCCTGCAAAATTTGTATGTCCTGCTCTTTTTCAAGAACAAGCATAGTAAGTGCACCAATCATATTAAATGCTGCAATGATGAGTATGAGTGATAAGATGCCATAGATGGCCCACTTCTCCATTTGCATCACAGCAAACAAGGATCGGTTTTGCTGATAGCGGTTTTCAACTGAATAATTTTTTCCAAGCAGTTGTTGAATAGCAGCAATTACTTCTTTTTCCGCTGCCGGGTCTTTCAATTTTATTTCTGCCGAGCTGTATTCATTTTCTTTTAACCCCAGCATTTGTTTTAAAATGGAAAGATTGGTGATGACATACTTATTATCAAAATCCTGCTGAATAGAAAAAGAACCTGTTGGTTGCAGGTTTACTGTACTGATTGCATCCATGGGATTATCTGATGCAGCTACTCCTTTCTTAGGAAGATAAGCAGTAACAGGAGTGATGGAACGATCACTGATGAGGTTCAATGCGTTTTCAATACCCACACCCAGCACTAATGCCGGTGTTTCATCGGTTCCTGTTTCAAACCTGCCATTTGTAACTCTTTGCGGCAAACCACTCACTTTGGTATAAAAATAATCCACCCCTTTAATTACTGCATTGGTTTTGTAATCACCATTCTGCAAATGCACATTTTCTTCCACCACCATACTCATGGCTTCAACATTTTTAATTAATCTTATTTTTTGCAACGTGGTTGAATCAAGAAGCATTACTTTCTGTTGTACCGATGAGATACGTATATCGGGATAAAAAGAAGAGTATAATGTTTTCACTAACCCTTCAAAACCATTAAAGATACTAAGCACAATTACCAAAGCAGCAGTACCCACTGCCATTGCCATAACCGTTACCCATGCAATAATGTTGATGGCATTGGTTGATTTTTTTGATTTGAAATAACGCCAGGCGAAAAGAAAATTCAAAATTTGATGTTATATGTTTAGTTCCGATAGTTGGCGGGAATGAAGTTTAATCTTCAAGCCTCCCCTGCTTCCAAATTCCTGATTCCTGATTACTATATTCCTTCTTTCTTCTCATCCTCAATCTTTTTCAATAACTCCTCCATTTTAAATACATGCTCTAAAGTATCATCCAGAAAATATTTTATTTCCGGGATTCTTCTCAGCTGGTGCTTGACTTTTGCAACCAGCTCCCGTTTGATTTCAAAAGCTTTGTCTTCTACTTTTTGTAATACGGCTGCATTATCTTTTGCCTGGAACACACTGATATAAATTCTTGCCTCCAGCAAATCGGGTGTTATTTTAACAGATGAAATGGATACCAATCCACCATCTACCATACTCAATCCTATTTTCCTGAAAATGGAAGTCATTTCTTCATGAATAACTCCGGCTACCTGTTTCTGACGTTTTCCTTCTACCATAATCTGTAACAATTAAACGCTGTAAAAGTAGTTACTTTGCGGCGTTTACAACATGAAACAGTTTAAAAGGATCTTCAAATACTTAGCCGGGTATAAAGGAAACATTGGTCTTTATTTCCTCTTCGTCTTATTATCCATTGTATTTTCAATGGTATCATTGGCTATGCTGGCGCCATTCCTGCAATTATTATTTAATAAAGCGGAGATGGTATTAACAAAACCGGAGTTTACTTTTTCAGCAAAGGGAATTTTTAATTATTTAAAGTATTTCATCAGCTCGTTGATCCGGGATAAAGGCACACAAACAGCATTGGGTTTTATCTGCGGCATCATCATTACATCCATTTTCTTTAAAAATGTTTTTCTTTATCTCTCCTATCGTGTACTGGCACCCATGCGTAACGGCGTAATGACCAAACTGCGTGGCGATCTCTATGAAAAAGTTTTAAAACTTCCTGTTGGATTTTTTACAGAGCAACGCAAAGGCGATCTTATTTCTCGTATGAGCAATGATGCCAATGAAGTGGAATGGAGTGTGATGATGGCATTGGAAGCCCTGATCAAAGAACCACTTACTATTTTATTTTATTTGGTGATGATGATTGTCATCAGCCCTAAATTATCACTGTTTCTTTTCATATTCTTACCGGTTACAGCGTTCATCATCGGCAGGGTAAGCCGTTCATTAAAGAAACAATCTACAGAAGCACAGGTGAAGAACGGTTTGGTTATTTCTATCCTCGATGAAACACTGAGCGGCATCAGGGTTATTAAAGCCTTTACAGCCGAAAAGCTGCTGGGACAACGATTTCATCAAATGAATGTTGATCTCAACAATATGCGTAACCGAATTAATTTCAGAAAAGATATGGCTTCGCCCCTTTCTGAATTTATGGGCGTAATGGTATTGAGCGGTGTATTATGGTTTGGCGGAAAACTGGTGCTGGGCAACAATGCAGGCGGCCTTACTCCGGATGGTTTTATCACTTATATTTTATTCTTTACCCAAATCATCAATCCTGCAAAATCACTTTCATCGGCTTATTACAATAGCCGCAGAGGCAGTGCAGCCATTGAACGTATTGAAGAGATCCTGGACGCACCTGTTGTGGTAGAAGAAAAAACAAATTCTGTTCTTATTCCTTCCTTTGAAAAAAGTATTGAGTTTAAAAATGTTTCCTTTGGTTATAATGATGTTGCTGTTTTAAACAATATCAACTTTACGCTTGAAAAAGGAAAAACAATAGCGTTGGTAGGATCAAGTGGTTCGGGTAAATCAACATTGGCTGATCTTGTACCACGGTTTCATGATGTAAGCAGTGGTGAAATTTTAGTAGATGGTATTAACATCAAAGATTATTCCATCAACAGTCTTCGTCAATTGATGGGTATTGTTACACAGGAACCTATCCTCTTCAATGATACAATTGCCAGCAATATTGCTTTAAGCAAACCCGAAGCTTCCAGGGAAGAAATTGAAACGGCTGCAAAAATTGCCAATGCACATGATTTTATCAGCCAGAAAGAAAATGGCTATGATGAGAATATTGGCGACAGGGGCAGTAAGCTGAGTGGTGGTGAACGCCAACGTGTAACCATTGCAAGGGCCGTTCTTAAGAATCCGCCCATTTTAATTTTGGATGAAGCTACTTCCTCACTCGATACTGAAAGTGAACGACTGGTACAAGATGCCATCAACCATCTTATGCAAGAACGCACCAGTTTGGTAATTGCTCACCGCCTTTCAACCGTACGGCATGCCGATGAAATCCTGGTTTTACAAAAGGGGAGCATTGTAGAAAGGGGTACCCATGATGAACTGGTAGCCAAAAATGGCTTTTACCGAAGATTGGTGGAGATGCAGGAAGTAAAATAATAGCTTACTAAAAAAAAATTGGAAAAATTGGCTGGAAACCTTGTCTATCAACAAAATCCCTATCTTTACTACGTTAATGTGAATTCAGTTCGTGCTTTCTGAACCATCAGGTCCTTTTCTTGTTGATGAGTTTCCTACGGTTTTCAGTTGCTGCCCTGGTTCATGATTTTTAGTTTTTAATTTTTTTCTTGTGAACATTTACGTAGGAAATCTGTCTTGGTCTATGACTAACGAAGACCTGTCAGCACTGTTTGAGCAATTTGGCGCTGTAAGCTCTGCCAAAATTTTAACCGATAAATTTTCGGGCCGTAGCAAGGGTTTTGCATTTGTAGAAATGGAGAATGCAGAAGAAGCCCAGGCTGCAATCGCACAACTGAACGATACAGATGTTCAGGGTCGTAAGATTGTAGTTAACGAAGCTCAGCCTAAAAAAGATGATGGCGGCTTCAAAAAACGCAGCTTCGGCAGCGGTGGCGGCGGTGGCGGCTTCCGTGGTGGAAGTGGCGGCGGCGGTGGCTACAAAGGTGGCGGCAGCGGCGGCGGTGGCGGCTACAAAGGTGGCGGCGGCGGTGGTTATAACAGAGATTATTAATCAGATGCAAATCGTCATAAAACTGAAATCCTTTCACAGCTGTGAAGGGATTTTTTATTAAACCGATTTCCCACTATACGGCACAAAAAAAGCCCGCCATTAAAGCGGGATTTTCTATTCAAATAATTTTTCTTTTTATTCACCTGCTACTTGCGGGCCTTTTACAATACCCATTTTGGCTTCCATACTTAAGGTAGCA
>CAMTVU010000030.1:0-22501 GCA_947085245.1 uncultured Chitinophagaceae bacterium
ACTCTGGCAGTAAAAAGCCACTTTTTCGGGATCCAGGCCACATGCAATATTTTCGGCAAATACCCTTTTTACATTTTCTTTGAGCTCTTTGGTATCGGGATGTGTAGTGAGTGAATGCCAGTCGGCCACCATAAAATAACATTCAAATTCCTCCTGCATTTTTACATAATTCCTGATAGCACCGAAATAATTTCCCAGGTGCAGATAACCTGTGGGGCGGATGCCACTCATAACTACCTGCCTGCCTGCCCTCTGTAAGACTTCGGGAGGCGGGCCCGCAGGCAAGGTTTCTTTCTGTTTACTCATAACTTTTTTCTTTTCAACCTAAGCAGTAAGTGGGCGAAGATAATGAGAGTTTTGTATGCAGAAGCCGTTCATTTTTATTCCCCATTCTAAATTCAACCAATTGGTTTACATAAAAAATCCTCTTGCTGACAAGAGGATTTTTTTATTGAAAAAGCAGATGATTAATAACTTCTCAGTTTCAATTCTACCCTGCGGTTCTTAGCTTTCCCTGCAGCAGTTTTGTTATCAGCAAGCGGTCGGTCAGAACCAAAACCAGCAGATGTTAAACGAGAACCTTCAACACCCTGTGCAACTAAATATGCTTTTACTGCTGCTGCACGGTTATCGGATAATGTTTGGTTCTTGGCTGCATCGCCTGTATTATCAGTATGGCCTTCCACATCCAATTGAAGTGTTGGGTTGTCTTTCAAAATCTTTGCTACTTCATTTAAAGGAGCGTACGATTTTTTCTGCAGTTGATAACTTCCTGTATTAAAGAATACATTTTTGGCAGCAAACTCAACTTTCTGTTTTACTTCCTGTTTAATTTCAGGACAACCGGCATTTGAAGCTACCCCTACTATTGCAGGACATTTATCTTCTTCATCATTTACACCATCGCCATCGCCATCAGGAACGGGGCACCCAGCATAACGGGCAACACCTGCAACAGTGGGGCATTTATCTTCTTCATCATTAATACCATCTTTATCGCTATCGGGAACAGGGCAACCAGCATAACGGGCAACACCTGCCTGGTTTGGACACTTGTCGTCCTTATCAGCAATGCCATCTTTATCTGAATCGGGACAGCCTTTTAATGCTGCTAACCCTGCTGCATCGGGGCATGCATCATTATCATCCAACACACCATCGCCATCTCTGTCTTTTGGTGGTTCGGGAGCCGGAGGTGGTGGTGGCGGAGCTACAACTACTTTTCTTTCGCCAACAGGGAAGCTTATTCCAATTGAATGTGCTAAACTGTAATTAGTTCTTGAACTTACAGGTACACGGTAGCTTGTGCTAAGTTGCAGAAAACCACCATCCCAAAGATTAACCTGGATACCACCGCCAAAAGGCATGTAAGCCATCCAGCTGGTTCTTTCTTTTGCTATTCCAGCACCAGCCTGTAAGTAAGGAGTTACCCAGTAATTATCTGACAATAATTTCACACTAATGTTTGCATCAGCTTCAAGATAAAGCATGTCATTTAAGTTAACATTGCTTGTGTTCCGTGAGGGGTAAGGCAGAAAAGAACCGGTTAATCGGGTCATTACATCAAAATGATCGGTAAGCCCTTGCATATAACTTAATGTTATAGCCGGATTGATACGCTCTGTTTTGTACCAGTTTTTTTCTCTTAATACAGTAGCAAGGCTTTTGGTTCTTAAATCATTGGCAGTTTTAAAGTCAATACTTGAAAAATACAAACCAAATGATGGGAGTTTTTTAAACTTGTTATTTTGTCCGCTTACAGCTAAGAGGCAGTTAACGGCAAGTAACAACAGGAACAATTGTTTCATATAAGAATTGTTTTGGAATGAGCAAAAATAAAGGTAGGCATTGTAATCAGGAAATTATTTACTCACATTCTTTCCTTTCGGCTGATTTAATCACTTTGCAGGAGGCTTTTTACCCAAAACCTCCAGCTTTACACGGGTGAGTCCGCTTTTTAAAAACCCAAGCTTCCCTGCAGCTGCCCTTGTAAGGTCAATGAGGCGTTTATTACGTTGATGCAGCCGGTCGTTTATTTTCACCACCACCGTTCTCCCGTTTCTGAGATTGGTTACACGTACATAAGTACCCAATGGTAATGAGTTGTGAGCAGCTGTCATTTTTTGCTGACTGAAAATTTCACCACTGGATGTTTTGCGGCCATTGAATTTATTGGAATAATAACTGGCTACTCCGTACTGTATATTGACTTTAGCATTATTTTTTTTCTGAATGATTTTGCTGCTGTCCTGGGAAAACAATGGCTGTGCAAAAAAAAGAACTGAAATAAAATAAAGAAACAGGGTTTTATACATCAAGTGTTATTTGTTTGAAAAATAAGTTTCACGGACTGTTTTATCTTCATTATAAATATCATCAAAAAAAATAATCTTGTTGTTTTTAACTGCGGTGGTAAAATAACGGAAATAAACCGGAAGTTTTGATTTTACCCGTACGATGTGTTTTTCCTTTTGCCGAAGCCAATGTTTAATAGAATCACTTTCAACACGGTTGGCATCAAACTCATAGTTTGCACTATCAAGTGCTGAAATATAGTAGGTAAGTTTTTCCCATTCCTGCACTCTTACACATCCATGACTCAAAGCCCTGTTTTCATTTTTAAAGAGGTAACGCTGATTGGTATCATGTAAATACACTGAATATTTGTTGGGGAAATTAAATTTAAGAATGCCCAATGCATTATCATCACCACTACCCTGTACAATACGAAAAGGAATGCCTTTTGTATATTTTGTCCAGTCAACTATAAAAGGATCTACCTCCTCACCTTCCCATGTCATAAGCATATATCCTTTTTTAGCAAGGTAGCCGGGGTTTCGTTTTAAAGCAGGCAAAATTTCCTTAATGATAATGCTGTTGGGTATTGTCCATTGCGGATAAGTAACCATGTCACTGATATAGCTGGTGAGCAATGGTGTTCTTGTAATGGGTTTTCCTACAACTACTTTGCTTTCAATTTTCACAGCATCATTTTCCCAAAGCTGTAAATTAAAAGCAGGAAGATTTACCCAAATGTATCGTTCAGGCATTTTCTTTGGTAATATTTTGTACCGATCAAGATTGATAGCAATTCGTTTAAACTTTTCTACATCATAATCATTGAGTGAGCGAACCAGCTGCACACCAAATTTGCCATCCACTTTTAATTTCCGTTTCCTTTGCACTTCTGTAACAGCAGCTCTTATTAAAGCACTGTCCGCATCCTGTGTTTGCCATTTAATAGCCCCTTCTTCTTTCAAACGTTTTACCAATGTTTTAGTAAACAATAGTGAATCTTTATATGGATAAGATAAATAAGTGTACTGTGTTATAAAGTTGGCACTATCAACAAACCGCTTAGTGGCTTTCCGCAATTGAAGATAACTTGGGTGCCCGGGTTCCAGTGCATGAAAGACATCAGTCATATTTTGACCGGCTATTACCGCATTCAGGTTTTTATAATAAAAGCTGTCGGTTAAAGTTGAATCAGGATTCATGTAAATACTGTCAACCCCCAGCCTGCCAATATGAAGATGTGATGCAATCTGAAAAAATGCATCTGTAAGCATCAGATCGGCTTTTGTCCATAACGTGGCATCTGCTTTATCGCCAACAGATGTTGAATCATCTGCAAAACGCTGAGCAATGGAACGGAGTGTTTTATGATGATAATCTTCAGGGAACAGGCCATAGTATTTTGCCTGGCTGATGAACAACAATAATGAATCTGCAACAGGCAGGAAATTTTCATTACTGCACCAGATACTTTTATAGTTTTTTTGCCGGTAAAATTGGTTCACTGCATTCACAAGTGAAAGATGTGTACTGTCATCCAGCTTACCATCATCTGCAATGGTACGATCCAGCAGCAGTTGAATATTTGCAATCACCCGTTCATTCATTTTTTCCGGTTCGGCTACAATATCTTTTGTATCCCCGGCTTTGTTATCGTTACAGGCATTGATGCCAATAACAATTAACAGGATGAATAAACTATGAAGAGAGAGAGTTGGACGATACTTCATGCAATGATTACATTTATCATTCCATCACTAAATTTCACTCAGCAATGGATGTTTTTCAGATATTTAAAATAGCAAATAGGTTGCATATAGCAACGGCATCTGCCATCTTTTTTTTACTGCTGCCTTTTAGCCCCTGTGCCCAGCAACTGAAAACCAGCAATTATGGCGTTTCCTGTATTTCTTCAGAAAAAACGTTCCGGCATTTTTTAAAAGCCGACAGCAATAAACAACTGACTGAATTGAAACAACTTATTCCCGGTATTGTATATGCCCTACGCTACGCATCCACCAACAACTTTGTAAAAAAGCCACTTTATCCAACCAAAACAAGAATTGCTTTTTTACGAATGCCTGCTGCAAAAGCATTACTACAGGTGCAAAAAGAACTTGCTGAAAAAGGATTGGGGTTGAAAATATTTGATGCTTATCGTCCCTACTCGGTTACTGTAAAATTCTGGGAGCTGATCAAAGATGAACGTTATGTTGCCCATCCATCCAAAGGCAGCGGCCACAACAGAGGATTGGCTGTTGATCTTACCATTATTGATTTGAAAACAGGTATGGAATTGGATATGGGAACCGGTTTTGATAATTTTACTGATACAGCTCATCACCTGTTTACACAATTACCGGCTGTTGTTTTACAAAACCGAAAGCTGCTGAAAGAGATAATGCTGAAATACGGTTTTCAATTTTTAGAAACCGAGTGGTGGCATTATTACTGGCCAAACGACAGGGGCTATGAAATAATGGATTTGAAATTTAAAAAGTTGAAGAAATTTTCTAATTAATTTTCTCCACCTTAATCACTGCTTCTAAGTTAATAGCACCATACACATGCGGAAATGTATCGGCAGTGGAGGGGCTCCATTCAAATACAAAACGGTTGCTGAGTTTATCGGTATCAATCACCAGCTTAACAATATCTGTCTTACCGGCAAAGTACCTTTCCAGTACACCCGTCACCTGGTTTTCCTGTGAGCAATGAATAAACCCTTCTTCTTTTAAAGAAGGAGTTTCATAAAAACCAGAGTCCTGTGCTGCTTTCCATTCAGCAGCTGTCGTTACATGATAAATGATAGGCATCGTTATAAAACTCTTTTAATTTTTTGTTCAAGCATCATCAAATCAACCAGTACCAATGCTGTTGCAGCTTCAACAATCACCGGCGCCCGTAATGCAACACACAAATCATGACGGCCTTTGATGGAAAAATTTTCCATTTGCTGTGTATCCCAGTTCAAACTGTTTTGTTCTTTT
Source organism: uncultured Chitinophagaceae bacterium (assembly GCA_947085245.1). GTDB lineage: Bacteria > Bacteroidota > Bacteroidia > Chitinophagales > Chitinophagaceae > Lacibacter. Next base: position 5,286 of record CAMTVU010000030.1, read on the forward strand.
GGTGTAGATGAAGTTGGTTTGATGGCAATGCGAAACACCAACTCATTTCCATTGCTGATACCTCCAACAACACCACCTGCATGATTGGTTCTTGTTTTACCACTCATTTCTTCTATGGCATCGTTATGTTCACTGCCAAACATTTTTGCGGCTGCAAACCCGGTTCCAAATTCAATACCTCTTACTGCAGGTATGGCAAAGATAATATGTGCCAATGCCGATTCAACTGAATCAAAATATGGTTCGCCTAAACCAACCGGCAAGCCATTTACTTTACACTCAATCAACCCACCAACCGAATCTTTTGCATCAATTGCATTTTGCAAACCCTTCTCCAGGTCCTTTTCACCACCGATCTCAATTACCCCGGCATGAATAGAAACCTCACCCTCCAACTCCCTCTCCAAAAGAGAGGGAGAGCCAGCCTCCGATTGTTTTGTTTGAACTACTTTAGACAAGGCTTCTTTAATTTTTTCAATAACAGTGTTTATGTTAATTAATACTTCTTCATTTGTAAATCGTAAGAGGCTATAGTTATATTCATTTAACCACTTAGTTCTTTGCTGATCGTATTTCAGTTGTTCATCTTCAGAATGATATTCCCCATCAATTTCAATAATTAATTTTTTATCTAAACAAACAAAATCGGGGATGAACCCTGCTATCGGATGTTGCCTTCTGATTTTATACCCATCAATATTTCTGTTTCGTACTGCATCCCATAATTTTTCTTCAGCTTCAGTAGGATTTTTTCTGTTTGCTTTTGCAAAGTCTTTTAAAAAATGATAATTACCTGTTGTATCTGTAATGTATCCAAAATTATCGGAGGCTTTCGTTCCCCTCTCCTTTGGAGAGGGGTTAGGGGTGAGGTGCTTCATCAATTTCTTTGCAATTGCTCCGGCGGCCACCAAACCTGTTGTTAGCCTTGCGCTAAAATGCCCGCCACCACGGTAATCTTCATTGCCGCCAAATTTTTCATGTGCTGTAAAATCGGCATGACCGGGGCGTGGAATGCTTCTTTGCTTTTGATAATCTTCGCTGCGTGTATTATTATTTTCAAACAGGATGGTAATTGGGAAACCTGTTGTCTTTCCATTAAAGATGCCACTTTTGAAAATAGGATAATCTGCTTCCTGTCGTGGAGTAGTTCCTTTTTGCCTGCCGCCTTTTCTTCGTTCCAGATCGGGAAGTAAGTCTTCTTCCGTTAAAGGCAAACCTGCCGGACAACCATCAATGGTAATGCCCACACATTCACCATGCGATTCTCCAAAAATGGACACACGAAATATTTTTCCGAATGAGTTCATCGTTAGTATTCAAATATTATTCGCTTCGTTATTTTGTTTGATTTTTATGAAACATGATTCGCATATCCATTCTCCTTGATAAAAATAACCATATTCATCAGTTTCTTCATCCTTATAATCGGACAATCTTTTAAAACAACTTAAACAATGGTCATAACTCCATCCGTCACTTACTAAATTTGAATCATATGATTGACCAATATATAAAGTAACATTGCCTCGATTCTTTTCAACCAAAGCTGGTCTTGCAAACCATTTTATAAACTCCCAGTCATCAATTCTTATCTCACTTAAATCCATTTTTAAATTATTCTTTAAGATATATCTGCGCCTAATAACTTCAGGTGCTCATAAAAATCAGGATAGGATTTGTTGATGGCTTCTGCTTCTTCAATTTTCACCTCTCCATTTGCTTTTAACGCTGCAACTGCACAGGCCATGGCAATACGATGATCGTGACGTGAATGAACAGTTGCTGATTTTAAACCATTGCCGCCATGAATGATCATGAGATCATCCTGCAGATCAATCTGCAAACCCAGCTTTCCAAACTCTTCCTGCAAAGTTATTGCACGGTTACTTTCTTTATGTATTAAACGTGTTGTGCCTCCAATCACCGACTTACCGTTGCAATAAGCAGCAAGAGCAACCAATGGAGGAAACAGATCGGGGCATTCCGTTGCATTGAAATGAAAAGGCTTCAGGGGAGCTGGTCCAATTTCAATTTGTTCCGGCTGAATAGAAAGAATGCAACCACAATCCATCAATGCCTGCAGCACCGCTTTATCAGCCTGCGTTGAAAAAACATCCAATCCCTTTACTGTGATGTTTCCTGCAATTGCTCCTGCAACAAGTAAAAAAGCTGCACCACTCCAATCACCTTCTACAGTGTAATGGTGAGTGGTGAGTGGCGAGTGGTGAGTGTTAGCAGAATAATTAAATATAAACTCCTGATAATTTTTATTCCCGGGAACAGGCAAACCAAACTGTTTCATCACATTCAATGTGAGATCAATGTAAGGTTTGCTTTTGAGATTATTTACTTTAATAGAAACATCACTTGCATTACTGGCAGCATAAGCCAACAGCAGTCCGGTTAAAAATTGTGAGCTGAGTGATCCATCTATTTCAATGTTTTTCGGAACAATCGGGCCTTGAATGATTAATGGAAGTTTACCGGCATTGCTTTTCACTTTTACATTCAGCTGCGGTAAAATTTCATCAAAGAAATTCATCGGCCTTGTTATTAAACTTCCGCTGCCATTAATGGTTATTGCATGTTTGCTTAAGGCAACCAAAGGAGTAAACATGCGGATACTGAGTCCTGATTCGCCGCAATTAATTTCACTTCCAACAGGATTAACACCGTTACTTGTAATAATTAATTCTCCCGGTTGCTCTGTAACAATAGCCCCCAACTTCTGAATAATATCCAGAGCTGCTTTATCATCATTACTGTTGCCGGGATTTTTGATCACACTCTTTCCCTTTACCAGCAATGCAGCTGCACAAGCTCTCTGCATGGAGCTTTTAGAAGCATTCGTTTGAATGCTTCCTGATAATGTTGATGGTTGAATTGTCACTTTCATAATGCATTTCGGTGGGTCACCACGCCTTCAAGCGTGGTGGCTCACCGGCTATATAATTAAAGCTGATGAATAATTTTTTCTAACTGCTGCATGGGAATATTCTTCACCACAGCTTTACCTATCTTTTCAAGCAACACATAATTCATTTCACGCTGCACTTTCTTTTTATCCTTTTGCAGAATGTTAAATGCTTTTGCTTTATTGAACTCTGCATAAGTAGGTAACCCATACTTACTCAACAAGGCTGTTACTTTTTGTGTTTGTTTGAAACCGGTAAGCTGTTCAGAAATATGACAGGCATACGTCATGCCGATGGCGATTGCCTGACCATGCGATAACTCGTACATATTTTCAATAGCATGACCAAGCGTATGCCCAAAGTTCAACAGCTTTCTGTCGCCGCTTTCAAATTCATCCTGTTGCACCACTTTGGTTTTAATCAATGCATTGCGTTTGATCAACTCAGCAACAAGGTTCTTCTTACTCTGATAACTCTTCAATGAATTTGCTTCCAGTTGTTTGAACATTGCCGCATCTTTAATGCAGGCATGCTTAATGATCTCTGCAAATCCATTCTCCCATTCACTTTGCGGAAGTGTTTTGAGAAAAGCAAAATCATGCAAAATAAAAGATGGCTGACGGATAATACCTGCCATATTTTTATATACACCTACATCAATGCCATTCTTGCCGCCAATGCTTGCATCAACCATAGCCAGAACAGTGGTCGGAATAAATCCAAACTTAATTCCACGCATGTACACCGATGCAACATAACCGGTAAGATCAGTGATGACGCCGCCGCCAACACCAACCAATGTTGATTTACGATCGGCACCCATTTCAATCAACTGTTCAATGATGGTATCAACCGTTGGTTGAATTTTATATTCTTCGCCGGCTTTTAAAACAATTGTATTCCAGTTTTTAAACCGTTTGGTATGTGCATTGAAAATGTTTTCATCGGTAATGATGATGGTATGCGTTTTATCAACCACCTCTTTTAACTGAGCCATGCTGGCGGTTAAATAATAATCAACTGACGATGCAGAAAATTTATATGTACGTTTTTTCATGATAGACCTCACCCTCGTTCCCTCTCCACCTCATCCGCCCTTCGGGCACCTTCTCCTGAAGGAGAAGGACAAAGGAACCGGAATTGATTTCCAGGGAGGCCGGGCTTTTTATTTATTATCAACTTTTTGTAATTAAGCATTTCGTCTTTTGTTTACAATCACCAACTGCTAAAGTCCATGTTACAGTTGAATTTGATTTGGAAGATACAATTGCCGGTTTCCATTCTGCTGTACCGCTCCTTCTCTTTTTGGAGAAGGAGATGGAGGATGAGGTATGCTGAATAGAATTGTTACAGCAAAAGTGTGCGACCACGTAGCCACTTCGTTGCGTGGCAGGCGCAACGAAGATTAATAGAAATTCAAAAGCTCACAACCACAAACCTCAAACTATAAACTTCAAACTCAACTATCCAACACCTTCTTCTGATGATTGATACTTTCCATGTGCACGGCATCAAAATACCGGGTGATGAATTCTTTACTCAATCCTTTACGCTCACCTTCCTTAAAAGCTCTGTCAAGAATTTCATTCCAGCGGTTGGTTTGTAAAATGGTAATGTTGTTATCTTTTTTATACTGACCAATGCCTTCTGCAATTTTCATCCGCTGACCAAGTATCTGCATCAGTTCGTCATCCAAATGGTTAATCTGCTGACGTAATTTTTCCAATGCTGCATGATATTCTTCTGATGCCACATCTTCTTTGCGCCAGATGATACTGTTGAGCATTTCTGCCAAACGCTCCGGCGTTACCTGTTGCTTGGCATCACTCCATGCATTGTCGGGATCAATATGACTTTCAATCATCAACCCATCAAAATCAAGATCAATTGCTTTTTGAGCAGTGTCCAGCAAAATATCTCTGCGTCCGCAAATATGAGATGGATCGTTAATGAGGATCATCTCCGGATTACGACGTTTCATTTCAATTGCCAAATGCCACATGGGTGCGTTGCGGTATTCAGTATTACCATAAGAAGAAAATCCACGATGAATCAACCCAATTTGTTTTACACCTGCACGGGCAACACGTTCTACAGCGCCACTCCACAATTCCAAATCAGGATTGATGGGGTTTTTAATTAACACCGGTATATCCACACCACGCAAGGCATCTGCCACATCCTGCACACTGAACGGGTTCACCGTTGTTCTTGCTCCAATCCATAATACATCCACATCAAATGTTAAAGCATCTTCTACCTGTTTGCCCGTTGCCACTTCAACAGTAGTTGGTAAGCCTGTTAATGCTTTTGCTTTTTGCAACCACGGTAATCCTTTGGCGCCAATACCTTCAAACAAACCGGGCTTGGTGCGTGGTTTCCAAATGCCGGCACGCAGCATATCTATTTTTTCGGTTGCAGCTAACCGTTGTGCGGTTGCTACTAATTGCTCTTCCGTTTCAGCACTGCAGGGACCACTGATAATGAGTGGGCGTTTTCCCCATGCCTCTTGCACTTTTTCTTTCATGTTTGCTTCAATTGTTTGCATTGTAATTGTTTGTAAAGTTAAACCCCTTACCCTTAAAGGGGAAAGAAAGGCATTGATTAATTTTTATTTTGTTGTCATCGTTTTGTTCTTTGTTCGACTTTAGTTGCGCCTGCCACGCAACGGAGTGGCTGCGTGGTCGCACACTTGTACGTTTTTCTTCCAATCATCTTTTTTCATTTCAAACTTGATCTCGTTCTTTCCATGTAAGCCCACTTCTTTCCATCTCTGCTTTCTGTAAAATGTTTCAGCTCTTGTGTTGGGACTTGTTCCCAACCAAACTGTTTCATTGGTTTGTTTAAAGTACCAATCAAGCATCAGGTCATGTAACTTTTTTCCTATTCCTTTTGCCTCATGAAGAGGATGAACAAACAAAGCCCATATATTGTGATCTGTCAAATCAGCAATTGAAAATCCAATTACAACATTATCATTCACACAAACCCAACCTTTTCCTCTTTTGGTTAAATAAATTTCTACATCTTCATCACTAACCAATGCAGGATTACTCAGCACATTTTCTTTTACAGCATTTCTTACAACCTGTATCTGTTCAATATCTGCAACCTGTGCTTCACGATAAATCATTCAATAATTTTTCTGATTTTATTCGCATTCTCTATCAACCCTTTTAACTCATTTCCTTTTTCATCCCTGATGCAATCCCTGAATTTTTTCAACTGTTCGATATGCTCATTCAACACATCCAGCACATTCACTTTGTTCTGTAAAAAGATGGGCACCCACATGGCAGGATTACTCTTTGCCAAACGAACGGTACTTTCAAAACCGGCACTCGCCAGTTCAAAAATGGCATTCTCCTCTTTTTCTTTTTCCAGTACTGTATTAGCCAGCGCAAAGGATGTGATGTGTGAAATATGACTTACATAGGCCGCATGCAGATCATGTGCTTTTGCTTCCATTTGCAGCAAGTGCATCCCGATTTTTTTATACATCTGCTTCGTCCATTCCAATGCATCCGCATCGCTTTCATCTTCATTGCAAATGATCACTGCTTTGTTTTCAAATGCACCACGTATGGCTGCTGTTGGGCCACTGTACTCCGTTCCCCACATGGGATGCGTTGCAACATATCTTCCTCTTTTTGGATGATTGGCAACAATTTCAGTTAATTGAGATTTGGTGGAGCCAAGGTCAATCACAATCTGCTGATCAATTTTATTTAACAGTTGTGGCAACAACCCTGTAATTGTATCAACAGGAATGGCCAGGATGATTACATCAGCTTGTTTTATGGCCTCATCCAATGAAAGAACTTCATCAACCAATTCCAACTCCAAAGCTTTCGCTTCATGTTCAGGATCAGCATCTACACCAATCAGTTTGGATGAGATTTTTTTCTCATGCAGTTGAATGGCCAGTGAACCGCCAATTAATCCTACTCCAACAATCGCAATTCGTTTACGTTCCATAATATTTCATTTTGAAGCTAAGAGATCAAAGGAGAAAAAGAGAAGCGCTGTTTTTCTTTTATCTCCTTTTCTCTTTTAACTCGCAGCCATCTATTCATTTTTGAAGCTAAGTGATCAAAGGAGAAAAAGAGAAGTGCTGTTTTTCTTTTTATCTCCTTTTCTCTTTTAACTCTTAGCCCTTTATTCGATTGATCGCTTCTTCAAATTTTTCTACTGCTGCACACAAACTCACTCTGATGTATCCATCACCTGCATTTCCGAAAATGCCACCGGGAGTAATGAAGACGTTGCTTTTGTATAACACTTCATCACTCAACTCAAATCCTGTTTTATATTTTGATGGGATATTTGCCCATACAAACATGCCCGCCTGTTTTTTTGAATATTCACATTGCAATAAATTGAGCAGTTCAAATACTTTTTCTCTGCGTTCACGGTAAATTTTATTTACACTATCGTACCAATCCTTATCCAGGCTTAACGCTTTGGCAGCGGCTAATTGAACAGGCAGAAACATACCGCTGTCCATGTTGCTTTTAAAACGCAACACTTCCTCAATGCGTTCTTTGGCGCCACACAACATGCCCACTCTCCACCCTGCCATGTTCTGGCTTTTGCTTAATGAATTTAATTCCAGCACACAATCTTTTGCGCCATCCACACTTAACAAACTCATCGGGTTTTCATTCAAAATAAAACTGTACGGATTATCATGAACAATGAGGATGTTATGCTTTTTACCAAAGGCAACTAACTTTTCAAACAATACCACAGAAGGCAACTGCCCTGTTGGCATGTGCGGATAATTTACAAACATCAGTTTAAACACACCCCTTCCCCTATCAAGAAGGGATGCCAACTCACCCTCCCCACTATTCAAAGGCGCTAATTGCTTTTCAATTTCTTCAAAATCTGGCTCGTAGCTATTTTCTTCTTTTAAATCATAATCTACACAAACACCTCCTGCAAGTTTAACCGCACTTCTGTAGGTAGGATAACCCGGGTTAGGCACTAATACCAAATCACCTTCATTTAAATACGTCATACAGATATGCATAATGCCTTCTTTACTTCCAATCAATGGCAATATTTCTGTATCAGGATTCAGGTCAACAGCATACCATGTTTTATACCAATCACTCATTGCATTGCGCAGCACCGGCGATCCTTTGTAGGATTGATATGCATGCACACCAGGCTTGGCACTTTCTTCCTGCAATGTTTTGATTACCTCAGGATGTGGTGGCAAATCAGGGCTGCCAATACCCAGATTGATGATATTCTTTCCCTGTTTATTTAGTTCATCAATTTCTCTCAACTTCTGAGAGAAATAATATTCGCCTATTCCTTCTAATCTTTTTGCTGTTTGCATATTGTAACACTAATGCTTTCGAATTACACAAATGAATTCGTGTAATTCGTTTAATTGTTTTAATTCGTGCTCTTTTGTTTTCCGTTTTTATAAACTCCGTATATCTTCAACTCCACCGTTGAAGGTTTAATTGCTTCCATCACTTTTTGAAATTGATCAATCCTGTCAAATTCCATATCTGCATGAAAACTGTATTTGAAATCGCTGCCGGGAATGGGAAAGCTCTGCAACTTGCTTAAGTTAATACCGCCTTCTGCAATCATACTCAGCACTCTTGCCAAACTTCCTTTTGAATGATCTGTTACAAAATTCACAGATGCTTTATTGGCATCTGCAATTAACGGTGCAACACCTTCTCTTTGTAAAATTAAAAACCTTGTGTAATTGTTTTTCATGGTTTGAATGGAAGGTGCAATCACATCTAACTTGTATAACTCAGCCGCCAGCTTGCTTGCTATTGCTGCAATATGTTTGCTTTTGTGCTGATGAATGTGCTTTGCACTCAATGCAGTGTCTTCCGTTTCAACCAGTTTCCACTTGTACTTATCCAAAAAATCATAACACTGCTGTAAAGCCATGGTATGCGAATGAACTTCCTTAATATCTTCCAGCCTTACGCCGGGATTGACCAGTAAGTTTTGTTTGATCTGCAAATACACTTCTCCAACTATCCTCAGGTTGCTTTTCTGCAGCAAATTATAATTGGGAAGAATACTTCCGGCAATAGAATTTTCAATAGCCATAACAGCGCCATCACTTTCTTTTTTGCTTGCACCAATCTTAACCACTTCCCTGAATGTAGCACAGGGAATCACTTCCACAGATTTTCCAAAAAACTGCCTGGCCGCTTCCTGGTGAAAGCTTCCCTCGTATCCTTGTATAGCAACGGCCCCTCCTAACCTCCCCAAAGGGGAGGAACCCAACACAGCTTCCTCACTTTTTGAAGTTTCTGATATTTTTTGTACATCTTCCATTCCAATAATTTTCTTTTTAATTACTCTTTTTAAAATTCGGCTACTTAAGCCCCTCCTTGGAGGCCCGCCCGGATGAATCGGTCGGACGGGGGTTTGGGGAGGCCTAAAACAAAAATCCCGACCTCTTGGCCGGGATTCTTTATGTTGATTTCGTTTGTTCGTATTATCTCACATTCAACAAAAGCATTCCCGCCTTCATTCTAAAATAAAAGAAGCTAAAATAAAACCAACGGTATCCTTTGAATTGTGTCATTGCGGGTTCAAATATAAATTAGGCAAATGAGAAAACAAGTGTTAGTCTGAAAAAAGTCTGAAACCCTCCTTCGCCAAGGCTATGGCGGGTAAAAGAAAAAAGCCATTCCAGGAATGGAACGGCCGTTAACGATTGCTTGCCATATGAAAATTTTTACTTCGGGCTTCTCCTTCCCCGGCAAGCTGGGATATTCACTCTTCACACAAGCCCTGGGCTAAGATTACTTCTTAGTTGTGTCAACTGCAACAGGAGCAGTAGTATCTTTTGCTGTAGTATCAACTGCAACAGGAGCAGCAGTATCAACAGCAGGAGCAGCAGTTGTATCTGCAGCTTCAGTTTTTTCACCTTCGTTGTTACAAGCTACGAATCCGAGAATAGCGAACGCTAATAAAAGCTTTTTCATTCTTTTTAATTTTTTTAAGTTTAAGATAATTATCAGGGATTAATACAGAAAGCGAAAAAAGGTAACCCCGTTTTTTTTAAAATAATTTTTAGCCGTTCTTTGGGTTACAATTTGCTCATTTTGGTATTAAAAACAGAGATAGTGAAACCTGAGATCAACGAATCGGAATTACTGGAAGGATTAGCCCGGAACGACAGAAAAGCGGTTGAAACCCTGTATAAACAGAACTACAGCATGGTACAGGCGTTTATTCTCAACAACAATGGCACAACAGACGATGCCAGGGATATTTTTCAGGAAGCTATGATAGTTCTTTATCAGAAGGTTAAAGACGGTTCGCTTGCCCTAAACTGTCAAATTAAAACCTATGTATATTCCGTTTGCAGGCGAATGTGGCTTAAACGATTACAACAACTTCAGCGCAATGGCGGTACGGTTGAGAGCCTGGAAGACGTTGTTCCGGTTGAAGAAGAACTGGAAGAACACGATCGTAAGAATGAAGCCTTCGGTGTAATGGAAAAGGCACTAAGCCACCTGGGCGAACCTTGTAAAAGTTTACTGGAAGCTTATTATATTCAGAAAAAACAGATGCAGGATATAGCTGAGGGGTTTGGATACACCAACGCCGACAATGCCAAGAACCAGAAGTATAAATGCCTGATGCGATTGAAAAAGTTATTCTTTGCTCATTATAAAAAAGGGAACTGAAATGGATGATATTTTATTGTTGGATGCTACCGAACGTTACTTGAAAGGGGAAATGAATGTGGAAGAAAAAGCCATGTTTGAACAACTGCGGCAAACAAATCCGGAAGTGGATCAATTAGTGGTTGAGCATTCTTTCTTTTTACAGGAACTGGAACGTTATGGCGCCATTCGTGAAGTAAAACATTCGCTGCATGAGGTACATAACCAATTGCTGCAGGATGGTGCCATTAAGGAAGAAGTGCTTTCGGCAGGCGCTAAAGTGGTAAATATCTGGAAGCGTTACAAACGCACCATTACCATTGCAGCTTCTATTGCAGGTATTACTGCTTTATCCATCAGTGGCATGATGCTTCTATTAGCTCCAAAAAATGATACACAAGCACTTACTGATCTTAAAAGAAAGGTTGACAATATTGAAATAAAACAAAAGCAACAAGACAGTAAGATCAATACGGTAATTAGTAAATTAGAACCCGGAACAGTGATCAAGGAAAGCGGTTCTGCTTTCCTGGTTGATGGAAAAGGCTATCTGGTTACCAATGCACACGTTGTAAAAAATGCAAAAGGCGTTATTGTATTGAATAATAAAGGAATTGAATTTAAAGCCGTCATTGTAAAAATTGATGAGGCAAAAGACATAGCTATTCTAAAAATTGAGGATAAAGATTTTAAATCAATGGGTACATTACCTTATGGCATCCGCAAATCTTCTACTGATATTGCCGAACCCATCTTCACGTTAGGTTATCCCCGCAATGAAATTGTATATGGCGAAGGTTACCTCAGTGCTAAAACGGGTTTCAATGGCGATACACTCAGCTGCCAAATTGCAGTTGCTGCCAACCCAGGTAACAGTGGCGGACCGGTGTTTAACCGTAGAGGAGAGGTTATTGGTATCCTCAGCACCAAAGAAACTCAGGCTGAAGGTGTAGTATTTGCTATCCAGTCAAAATATATAATACAGGCTGTAAATGAATTAAAGAGAGATGATACAACAATTCATGATTTGAAGCTTGCTTCCAACTCTTCTGTAAAGGGAATGAATCAGCAGCAGCAGGTAAAGAAATTGCAGGATTATGTGTTCATGGTAAAAGTTTACTAAAAGCTTTTTTCTGTCCTGTTATGAAACTAAAAAACCCCGCCAAAGCGGGGTTTTACTTTATCAGTCAGTTTTGGTTTTTTACCACTTATCAACTTCTTCGTTGGCCAGGCCATCATCATTGGTTGGCACTTCAGCAGCAGGCGCTTCTGCTGCTACTTCTGCAACCTGTGTAACAACAGGGGTTTCCTGAGTTTCGTTTCCGTTAGAGGATAATTCAGAAACAAATTCACCGTCTCCGCTTGATGGAGAATCTTCATGATTAAAAGCATCAAAATCAAAGTCGGGCATGAGTTCTGTTTTTACATAATCAACCGCCTCATTCAATCCTTTAATGAATTTGTTGAAGTCTTCTTTGTATAAAAATATCTTATGCCGGTCATAGCCTTCACCGGTAAATCGCTTACGGCTCTCCGTAATAGTGAGGTAATAATCATTTCCACGTGTTGCCCTTACATCAAAGAAATAAGTCCTTCTCTTTCCTGCACGGATCCTTTTGCTGTAAATGCTTTCCATCCGTTTGTCATTGTTTTCGTACGCCACAGTTTTAAGTTTTAGTTGTGCAATGCTTTTTTTAAGACAGCGACAAAGATATATTTCTTTTCGATTTGGCAAAATTTTCCAAGCGGCACTGAAAACAATGTTTCCGGAAGCTAAGTACGGGCTTCTTCCAGTTGCTGGCGGCTGTACAAATCAGCATACAATCCCTGTTTTTGCAGAAGTTCTTCATGGGTTCCCTGTTCGGCAATTTTACCATCATCCATAACAATGATACGGTTGAACTGAAGCAACGAAAAAATTCGATGTGTAATAACAATAGCTGTTTTATCCCTTAGATAGCCGGATAAGTGTGTAAGAATATCCCTTTCCGTTCTGGCATCAACCGCATTTAAACAATCATCCAGTATAATAAGCCCGGGATCTTTCACCAAAGCTCTTGCAATAGAGATGCGTTGTTTTTGTCCGCCGCTTAAAGTAACCCCTCTCTCACCAACCATCGTTTGATAGCCTGCCGGAAAAGTTTGAATGTCTTTATGTATGGATGCAGATGTTGCAGCCGATCTGATTTTTTCATCAGTTTCAGTTACCGTGCCAAATGAAATATTGCCGGCAATTGTATCGCTGAACAGAAATACTTCCTGCGGAACATAACTTACCTGGCTGCGGTAATGTTGAAGATGCAATTGAGAAATTTCAATACCATCTATTTTCACTTCACCTTTTGTGGGGTCGTAAAAACGAAGCAGGAGTTGGGCAATGGTTGATTTGCCCGAACCTGTTCTGCCAATAACAGCAATCTTTTCACCTTTCTTTATTTGTAAATTGAAATGCTTCAATGCCTCAATTCCTGTATGCGGATAAACAAAACTTACATTGTTGAATTCTATGTTTCCCTGCAATTCATGTTCAATTGGTTTTACAGGTTGCTGAATAGTTGATTGTGTAAATAAAAATTCATTTAATCGGCGTTGCGATGCTGCTGCTCGCTGAATGGTACTGGCCACCCAGCCAATAGCGCTTACGGGAAAGGTTAACATAGTAAGATACATGATAAAGGCTGCCATATCACCAAAATTGAGTTGCCCCTGCATGTATTTTAAGCCGCCTACCAATATCACAAGCAAAGTACTGATGCCAATGATCAATCCCATGAGCGGAAAATAAACGGCTTCTGTTTTATACAAACTCATGGCACTGCTTCGGTACTGCTCACTGTTTGTTTTGAAAAAACGAAGCATCGCATTTTCCTGTACAAATGATTTGATGACTCTTATTCCTGAATACGCCTGCTGGGCATTGGTTGTGAGATCAGACAATTTTGCCTGCACCTCTTCGCTTTTTTTATTGATGATATTGTTTACAAAATAAATAGTGATGGCTAAAATGGGTAAGGGTGCCAATACATATAACGACAGCTCAGCATTTTTCCGCACCATATAAAACACACTCAGCGATATTAATGCAATGAGGTTAATCAGGTACATCACTGCAGGGCCTGTGTACATGCGTACACGACTTACATCCTCTGACATGCGGTTCATGAGATCACCGGTTTCATGTGTTTTATAAAAGTTTGCATCGAGCTGGAGATAATGCCGAAACACTTCATTCTTTTGATCATACTCAATGTGCCTGCTCATAACAATAATTGTTTGCCGCATGAGAAACATGAAGAAGCCACGAAGGATTGCAAACAACAGCAATACAATTCCGAAGAGTGCAACAATACCCGTAAAGGAAAAAGAGAAAGTTTCTATTTGGCCAATCATCCATGAAACCAGCCAATCATTATGAACTGCAATTTTATTTTTTGCCGCACCGGTTAAATAAATCTGCACTTTGTCAATAACATAACCCGTAACCTGCGGCGCCAATACGGCAAAGTAGTTGGAGATAAAAATGAACAGAATACCCAGCAGCAAACGCCACCTGTACTTCCAGAAATATTTATTGAGATAGGAAAGTTGCTTCATGCAACGGCAAATGTACAATTAGAATCATAGCTGCATGGCCGTTCATCAAATGTTCATACTTAATGTAAGTATGGTCCAACGTCCCCGTCTGATCAATTTCTATTGAACTCCCCGTTAGACGAGGGCGTCAGACACGGGGGAGTTTGTTATGATTGAATATAATTCTTCAGTTGTTCTATTGTTTCCTTTTGCGAAAGAATGGTTTCAGTAACCACATCAGTAATGGAAATGATACCGCAAACTTTATCATTTTCAAATACGGGCAAATAACGGATATTACTTTCGCTCATGATATGCATACAGGTTTCAATGGAATTATCGGGCGTAATGCGTGGCAACCCTGTTGTCATAATATCCTTTACAAATGTTTCAGTGGAAGATTTTCCTTTTAGAGCTATTTTTCGTGCATAATCCCTTTCCGTTAAAACACCCATATATTCATCGTTCTCCATTACCATAACAGAACCGATATTTCTATCGGCCATTAATTGCAGTGCGTTAATAACCGGCACGCCCGGTTCAACTGAAATAACTGATTTCCCTTTCCGCTGGAGGATGTTTGAAACTTTACTCATGATCATTTAATTAATGAATGCTTTACTACAACGCATAAGCTACGTAGTACGCAGTAAATTAACAAAAAAAGATGTGCCGAAGTGCAACACATTTTTTTTGTTTATCAATTTGCGGCTATTATCTTCCAAAATCATCCTGCAGGCGAACAATATCATCTTCATCCGACGGATGATCAGGATGGGTATGTTGCCATATTTCAGCAATTACCCCCCAATCGTTTAATCCTACCAGCCTGTGTCGCTGCCCTTCTGCCAGTACAATAATATCACCCGGTTCAAATAGATTTAATGCTGTTTCTTCATCAGTAGCACTCATCACCACACCCACTTCACCTTCTACCACCCGCCATATTTCTGCACGGCGGTGATGATACTGCCATGATAAACGCTTACCCGGTTCTACAACAAGGATCTTTGGGCTGAGTTTGTTTCCCAGGAGCATATCTTCTTTTTTATAGGTTGGAAAATAAGTTTCAATAAAGAGATCGGCCTGATTTTCATCCAGTACAAAAAAACCTCCCCAGGGGCGGGAAAAGTCTTTTGATTTGATAGTAAATTTTTCATTGATCAGTTCTGCTTCAATTCTTTTTTCTACTTCAGTTTTATTCATTGAGAATTTCTTTGGTCAAAAATAATTACATTAAGTGCTATTAAAATAAAAAACCCTCACGTATGAGGGTTTAATAAGAAATTAATTAAGCCATCACCTGTGTTTTATGACCAACCATATAAAACAGGAGTATGTTTAACTATTACTATCTGTTTCGTTTTTTCTTGTTGGTGAAAACCACCAAAACGGCGCAAAAATTTATCTAATCAAAACAGCGGCCTAAAAGACTCCTGCCAACAGAAGTATTAACCAGATAACTACCCAGATACCCCAGCCTATCCATGCTGACTTTACCCGGTTATCATCAGATCCCTTTCTTGTAAGATAAGCAATCAAAACACCAATCAATCCAAGTAATAGACCAAGTATCAGCCACAATCCATTAATTCCCGTAGCTGCCTTTTTACCCATTTCAAACATGTTTACCCCCTGCCCTTTCTTCAATTGTTTTTTTACTTCCATTTGAGCCATTTTCAAAGAAATCTTCTGACCCAACGTCATTTTGGTGCCGGTCATTTCCTGTACTTTGGCCGGAGTTAATGAAAGGAAAGTTTTTGCATCTAACTGGCCTAATACATTTGCAGCAGAAGTTTTTCCGGCCTTTGCATTGTCAGTAGAATTAGCGGGAACGTAAATCATTCCGGCGTTTGATGCCACGCTGAATACTACAGCGAGTAATAAGATTGTAATCTTTCTCATAGTAAATTATTTTGGTTAATATTAATGCATACAAATTAAGCAATAGAATCAAAAATCCAAATACCAAATACCGATTATTTTAACAACCAATAAAACAGGGTTGTGGATAACCCGGAGAAATCAATTTCTTTTCCGGTTCATCCCTTATCTTCGCAAAAATTTTAACGCATGGAAAAGAAATCTGCTGCACTCAACTGGTTATTATTTTTCGTATCTGTTGCCGCTTTTATCCTGTTGTATTTTACGTATGCACAATACATTACTGTAACCCTTCCTTTTATTGTATATTTTTTAGCAAAGTCGCTTGATTTAATTTAATTTTTTCTGACTTTTTTATACCCTGGCCCATTGCTGAAAAGTGATGGGCTTTTTGGTATTTATTACTCCATAAAACGGGGTGCATTTCAAATTCGCCCGGCAATCTTCTCTAAACAGGTATGCCATACCTCAGAGGTATGGCATACCTAAACTACTATCCCGGCTACAATTTGAAATGCACCCAAATAAAACCAGTCAAAAAAAAAAGTAATTTTGTTGAAACTTCTTATTATGGCAGAAATTGTGATTCATGTAAAAAATAAACGCAAACTCCCGTTTGTGAAAGAATTACTGTCGCAGATTGATTTTATTGAAGTGGTGGAAGAGAAAAAAACTTCTGCAAAAAAGAAAGAAATCCTTGCCGACTTGAAAGAGTCTGTTGATTTTGTGAACAGCTATAAAAAAGGCAAGACAAAAGCAAAGTCATTAAAGCAGCTGCTCAATGAGCTTTGAAATTATTGCCACGCCTCCTTTTGAAAGAGAACTGAAACAGCTTTCAAAAAAATATCCATCGCTAAAGAAAGATATTGCCGCTTTAGGTGCAGCAATCATGTTAAATCCAAAACTCGGCACTTCAATTGGTCATGATTGTTATAAAATCCGTATGGCTATTTCTTGAAAAGGGAAAGGCAAATCTGGCGGAGCAAGAGTAATTACGCATGTAAAGATTACAGCTACTACTATTTTTCTTTTATCTATTTATAGGATTAGGTAGGATATGCTCAAAGGTAATGCTGCACTCACTTTCGCACTTACGTCATTGCGAGGCGCAGGATCGTATTAAAACCTTCAACATGATGAAAGCGCCGAAGCAATCTTATCAATAAGCATAAATGAT
>CAMTVU010000031.1:0-40241 GCA_947085245.1 uncultured Chitinophagaceae bacterium
TGGTGTTAATGTTGATGTGGTAGTTCATATCGTTTGGGTTTTTAATGAAGTACCGCTCTTCAATGAAAGTGCATTTCTGCTTTCCTTCTCTTGTAGGAGAAGGTGCCCGAAGGGCGGATGAGGCAGGAGAAGAGAAGGAGAAGGGGCTTTCTCTACCTGCTTGTACTTTTAGTAACCACCTTTCCTGTATAACCCCATGTTACACTTCCCCAATAGCTTTGCCATTGGGCTTGGGAATCATTCGGCAGGCGAATCATGTGAACACAACTAACCATCCATTCGCCGCTTGTTGTAACAGGAAAACTGATTTCTCCATTCTCATCACTCATGTAAGAAGTATCTGTTACTGTACCGGGCATCTTATGCCATGTTTTGATTTTAGTATTTGCAAGCGGTTCGCCTTTGAACAACACTTTCACTTTCAGGATTTGTTCATTGCCAATTGTATAAGGGTGGGAGAGCGGAATAATATCAAGAGGAAGTGTTGTTTGTTTTTTAAAGACATCTGTTTTTTTAATACCTACCTGTATAATGGTTTTAACGGAGCGTTGATAAAATTCCCGTCCCATTGAATCTGTTTCGTTATGTTCTTTGCGGTATTCAATGGCTGATGTTAATCCATCTTCATGTAAGTACTCATTAAACTTTTGTGCGTCTAATTCAATATAAGAGTTGATGTTGTTGAAAGTAACCACGGCTGTACCTTCTTCAAAAAAAGAAAATTGCAGTGAATCGCCTTCGTCATCACTCAATGCGTTTTTGAGATCATCGGTTACATCTGCATAATGCAGTTTCAGCTCATTTACTTTTTGCTGATTGCCTTTCCAGTTTTCACCGGCAAAACCTTCACCCGCTTTAAAACGGATATTGATTTCTTCGCCTCTTGAAAAAATGTACTGTTGAGGTTCCAGCCAAAACTCATGTGCAAGTAATGGGAGTACAAACAAACAGCAACAAAAGATTAAAATTGATTTATAGTTCATGAAGATTTAAAAGTTCAATTTCAAAGTAAAGCTTGCTTTATCCCTCCCCTTTGGGGAGGTTAGGAGGGGCCGATCATCTCATCCATATTTCTGTTGTCGCTGATTTTTCCTCTTGCTTCCAGCATCCGCATATCTTTTGCATCCTGTAAAAATTCGGATGCAAAGATGAATTTATTCAGTTCTTCATTTTTGCTGAAGATGATGTCTTTGTTGGTGCCTTCCCATTCTTTTTTGCCGTTGTGCATGAAGATGATCTTGTCACCTATTTCCATAACGCTGTTCATGTCATGGGTGTTTACAACTGTTGTCATCCCGAATTCAATGGTAATTTCTTTGATGAGTTTATCAATTACCAATGATGTTTTTGGATCGAGGCCTGAGTTGGGCTCATCACAAAACAAAAATTTCGGATTCAGTACAATAGCCCTTGCAATACCCACACGCTTTTTCATGCCACCGCTGATCTCCGACGGGAATTTCTTATTGGCTTCTGTAAGGTTTACCCTTGCCAGTACCTTGTTCACCTTTTCGAGTTTTTGTTTTGTATTGAGTTTGGTAAACATGTCCAGCGGAAACATTACATTTTGTTCAACCGTTAAAGAATCAAATAAAGCCGAGCCCTGGAAGAGCATACCAATCTGCTGGCGCATCATCTTGCGGTCTTCTTCATTCATTTGGGTAAAGCTTTCGCCATCATACAATACATCACCGCTATCCGGTTCAAACAAACCTACCAGGCATTTCATCAACACTGTTTTACCGCTGCCGCTGGCGCCGATAATGAGGTTGCATTTTCCTGTTTCCAGTATTGCTGAAACATCTTCAATTACCGTATTGCCGCTAAAACCTTTGTGTATATTTTTTATTTCAATCATGCTGTTACAATAATAATGCTGCCAGTGCGTAATCGGCTAATAAAATTAAAATACAACTTACAATTACAGAGGTGGTGCTGGCTCTTCCTATTTCCAGCGATCCGCCCTGTACATTATAACCGTAATAAGCAGGGATGCTTGAAATGATAAATGCATACGTGTAAGTTTTGCTCAATGCAAAAAAAACATTGTACGGGATAAAGTCTTCCAGCAAACCATCATTATAAACATCAGCAGGAAGAATGCCTGATAATTCACCCGCCATTTTTCCACCCCAGATGCCTAACACGGCTGCAAGTACAACTAAGCAGGGAACCACAATTAATGCGGCCAGAATTTTTGGCATGATGAGATAAGCTTTTGTATTGATGCCCATGATCTCCAGTGCATCTATCTGTTCACTGATGCGCATATTACCCAGCTCAGATGCTATACGGCTACCCACCACACCTGCAAGTACCACGCAAATAAGTGTTGGCGCCAGTTCAAGAATAATGTTATCTCTTACAATAACGGCAATAACACTTCTTGGAATTAAGGGTGTGATGAGCTGGTAAGCGGTTTGTACTGTAGTTACAGCGCCTAAGAAAATAGAAATGATCACTACAATTCCTACGGAACGGATACCAATTTCATTGCACTGGTGCATGAGTTCTTTCCAGTACAAACGCATGTTCTCCGGTTTGGAAAACATTCCCTTTATCATCAAAAGGTATCGGCCAAGATGTGTGAAGAAATTCATAAACAAGAATTAATGGTCAATGGTCAATGGTCAATTATATTTTGATAGTTTATTAAGATACAACTCATCGGGGGTAAAACATAACAGATCACTCGCCACTCATTACTGATTACTCATCACTCATCCTCAGATTTCATGACTCACATTTCTGAAACGTTTCCACCAGGGCGATTTTTTTATTTCTTCCTGTGTGTTGGTTTTGCTTTTCATTTGTGCATCTACAACCGATATAAGCACCATATTAAAAATAGATCGTACCGAACTTCCTAATTGCAAAATATGAACGGGCTTTTTCAATCCCAATAAGATGGGGCCTATTGCATCAGCTTCGCCCACTTCCTGCAAAAGGTTGTAGGCAATATTGCTGCTGGCAAGGTTGGGGAAGATGAGTATATTGGGTTCACCCTTCACCAACTCACTGAACGGATAATTTTCTTTCAGGATTTCTTTGTTGAAAGCAACAATGGGTTGTACTTCACCATCACAAATTAAATTCGGTTCTCTTTCTTTTACAATTTCCCTTGCTTTTGCCACCAGCCTTGCTTCGGGTGAATCACTGCTGCCAAAGTTGGAATAACTTAACATGGCAACTCTTGGTGTAATACCAAAAGCTCTCACTTCTTTTGCAACAAGTTGAGTAATATCAGCCAGCTCATCTGCTCTGGGATTAAAGTTTACTGTTGCATCGGCTAAAAATAAAGGGCCACGTTTGGTAAGCATGATGTACATGCCTGCAATCTTTTTTACATGATCATCTTTGCCAATGATCTGCAATGCCGGGCGAATAGTATCGGCATATTTTCTGCTCAATCCACTGATCATTGCATCGGCTTCACCGGTTTCCACCATCATACAACCAAAATGTGTACGCTCTTTCATGGCTTTGTTGGCCTCATATCTGTTCAATCCTTTACGCTGGCGTTTTAAAAAGAACTGCAGGCCAAATTCGTTTCGTTTTTCTTCCTGCTCTTTACTTTTTGGATCCAGCACCGGAATACCTTCCAGGTCAATGCCATTCATATCGGCTAAATCGTTGATGTTTTTTACATCACCCAATAAAATAGGATAAGCAATTCCTTCTTCATACGCCAGTTGTGCTGCTTTCAACACTTTTATATTTTCCGCATCAACAAATACCACACGCTTGGGATCTTTTCTTGCTTTGTTGCCGATGGCACGCATTAGCTGGTTATCAATTCCCAACCGTTTGTTGAGTTGCAGTTCATATTCTTCCCAATTAGTTATTGGATGTTGCGCCACACCACTTTCCATGGCAGCTTTTGCAACAGCAGGCGCTACATAACTTAATAATCTTGGATCAAGCGGCTTGGGAATAATATAGGTTGGACCAAATGAAATACTCTTTTCATTGTATGCCATATTTACAATATCGGGAACAGGTGTTTTACTTAATTCGGCCAACGCTTTTACTGCTGCCAGTTTCATAGCTTCATTGATGGTGGTGGCACGTACATCCAATGCACCACGGAAGATGTAAGGAAAGCCGAGTACATTGTTTACCTGGTTGGGATAATCGCTGCGGCCTGTTGCCATAATCACATCGTTACGTGCAGCAACGGCTTCTTCATAACTGATTTCCGGATCAGGATTGGCCATGGCAAACACAATTGGTTTTTTGGCCATCGTTTTCACCATTTCACCGGTAATTACATTGGCTACACTTAAACCAATAAATACATCCGCATTTTTCATGGCATCAGCCAAAGTCATATCAGGATCTTTCACCGTTACGGCAAAACGTTTCTTATTGTCATCCAGATTGGTTCGGCCTGTATGAATCACACCTTTAGTATCAAACATTAAAAAATTCTCAGGCTTTGCACCCAACGACTGGTATAATAATACACAACCCATAGCAGCAGCACCGGCGCCATTCACTACAAATTTTACTTTATCAATTTTCTTTCCCTGCAGTTCCAATGCATTTAATAATGCAGCGGCGCTGATGATGGCTGTGCCATGCTGATCATCGTGCATTAGTGGAATTTTCATTTCCTCTTTCAGCCGTTGTTCAATGATGAAACATTCAGGAGCTTTAATGTCTTCTAAATTAATGCCGCCAAAAGTTGGTTCCAATGCTTTAACGATCTGGATGATTTTCTCCGGATCTTTTTCATTGAGTTCAATATCAAACACATCAATGTCGGCAAAAATTTTAAACAGTACCGCTTTTCCTTCCATAACGGGTTTGCCTGCTTCGGGGCCAATATCACCCAAACCCAATACGGCAGTTCCATTAGTGATTACTGCCACAAGATTTCCCTTGGCCGTGTATTTATAAACATCTTCGGGATTGTTGTGAATTTCCATGCAGGGTGCAGCTACTCCCGGCGAATAAGCCAATGATAAATCTCTTTGTGTTTTGGTTTCTTTGGTAGAAATGACTTCAATCTTTCCGGGCCTTCCTTTTGCATGATATTCCAGTGCCTGCTGCTGGCGTAATTCTTCTTTGTTCATATAGTATCAATTAGTCAAACAATCGTATTCTAACTCTCAAGGGCGGCAAGGTACGAAATATGAAGAAAGCAGATTTTCGGGATAAAATTGCAAATGAAATGACAACATTTCAATGTTTTGCAACCAAGTACCGAAATCTTTTTAAATTACAGGTTCGTACATCAACTAATAATAGGGAGTTATGAATAAGATTTTTTTTTCAGCCATGTTCCTGTTGTCTTTAACAACAATTGCATGCAAAAAAAACAAGAATAATAAAACTACAGATCAATTGGTAAAGGACACAACCCTTTCTTATGCCCGTGATATTTATATCTGGTATAAAAGTATTCCAACAAACCTCAACGCTCAAAACTATACCGATCCCAATAAGATCATGGAGGCCATCAGGCCATACAGCATTGAGCCGGGGTTTGCAAACCCTGTTGACCGCTGGAGTTTTGCCATGTTGCAAAAAGACTGGAACCAGGTAAGCAGCGGGGTGCAGGCCGATTTTGGGATGAGAGTATTTTTTAAAAATTCTACTGATCTGCGTGTGGCATCGGTTGATAAAAGCGGCCCGGCAGGAATGGCAACAATTAAAAGAGGATGGAAGATCAACAGCATCAATGGTGTTGCAATCAATGATACCAGCCAGTCAACTTTTATTGTTAATACTGTTTACTACAGCCCCACCACACGTTTCAATTTTACATTGCCCGATAACAGTACAAAAGAAGTAACACTCAACTCGCAAATTTTTACCAACAATCCTTTTTTGCTGGATAGTGTTTATACCTACGGCAGTAATAAGATCGGGTATTTTGTATTGAATTCTTTTTTGGGTGATACCAATAAGGTAAGAACAGATTTTACGAATGTATTTAACAGGTTTTCTGCAGCAGGTGTAAATGATGTAGTGATTGATCTGCGTTACAATGGTGGCGGTTTTGTAATGCTGGCAGAGTATATGCTGAACTATTTAGTACCATCTGCCGGCAACGGGCAAACAATGCTTACGTATGCCTTCAATGATAAATACACAAGGTTTAACAGCACGCTTTCGTATAACAAAAAAGGAAACCTTACTATAAGTCGTGTGTTCTTTATTATAAGCAAGCAATCTGCTTCTGCAAGTGAAATGGCTATCAACAGCATCAAACCTTTTTTAGATGTGAAGCTGGTAGGTCCATCCAGCACACATGGCAAGCCGGTAGGTTTTTATCCCATTCCTGCGGGTAACTGGTATATGTTCCCGGTATCGTTCCGAACCATTAATAAGAATAATGAAGCCAATTTTTTCAATGGCTTTGCACCCGACCATATTGCTGCAGATGGGCTGGATAAAAACTGGGGTGATGTGGATGAGAACTGTTTATCCAAAGCAATACGTTATATCACAACAGGCAGTTGGGCACGTATGGCGCCAACTGATTTAACAGAAGTGAATGAGCAGTTACGTATTGCACCTGCTAATTCGCATCTTGATATGCCATCATTTAAAGGAATGGTTGCAAGGCCATTGAAGTTGCAGTAATTATAAAACTTCTATCTGTGTTTTCAGGAGATCATCAAATTCATCTCTTCTTCTTATGAGATGAAACTGTCCATTCTTCACCATTACTTCAGCAGGTTTGTATCTTGAATTATAGTTGCTGCTCATTTCAAAACCATAAGCGCCTGCATTGTAAAAAGCAAGATAGTCGCCTTCTCTTATTTCGTTGATGGAACGGTCGGTTGCAAACGTATCTGTTTCGCAGATGTAACCGGTTACCATATAATGTTTCTTTTCACCGTTGGGATTGGAGATATTGCTGATGTAATGATAAGCATCGTACATCATGGGGCGTATCAAATGATTCATACCGGTATTTACTCCGGCAATATCAATCACTCCGTTTTCTTTTATCACATTCACCTGTGCAATGAGATAACCGCATTCACTCACTAAAAACTTTCCGGGCTCAAACCACACCTGTAGTTTTTTATGATCGGCCAGTGGATGTGCATCGAAAGCCTGTTTCAGTTTTTGCCCCAGCAAAGCAATATCTGTTTCTTTTTCATTGGGATGATAAGGCACTTTAAAACCACCGCCCAGATCAATTACTTCCAGCTCAGGAAAATGCGGAATAAGATCGAACAACACTTCTATACCTTTTACAAATACATCGGCATCTTTTATTTCGCTTCCTGTATGGATATGCAATGTGCGGATGAATATATTGTGTTGCTGAACGATTGCTTCCAGTTCATGAATCTGTTCAACAGGAATACCAAATTTGCTTTTAGCATGCCCGGTTGAAATTTTTAAGTTACCCCCTGCTAAAATGTTGGGACGAAGACGTACACCTACAGGATAACTGTGTCCATACTTCTTTCCAAATTTTTCAAGATTGGATAAACTGTCAATGTTTACATTCACACCTGCAGCAACTGCCTCTTCAATTTCTTCAAATGAAATTCCGTTACTGGTGTATAAAATATTTTTTGGTTCAAAGCCTGCATGCAGTGCCAGTTTCACTTCGTTGATGCTGCTGCAATCCACATTGCAGCCAATGCTTTTGATGTAACGGAGAATGTTGATATTGGTTAATGCTTTGCAGGCGTAGAAAATCTTTGTATCTAATACAGCGAAGCCCGATACTAATTTTTCATACTGGCTTTTTATTTTTTCTGCATGATATACGTACACGGGAGTGCCAAACTGTTCTGCAATTTGTAATAACCGGTCGTTTGCTAAAGAAGGAGTCATGTTTCGATTGAGTGAGTTGCGAAATTAATTGAATTTACGGTGGGGACGCTCAAAGCGGTCTGCACACTTAATAATAAAAAAGACGTATCAGCGCAATGTCATTAAGTTAAGATGATAAGCCACAGAGTGGCAACCTGTTTATAGAAAATAATGCCAAAATCATATAGACTCCGCAGGAGTCACCTAACAAAACAGGCGGCTCCTACAGAGCCTGATAATTGGATTTCATTTTACCTATAAACAGGATGCTCCTAACGGAGCTAAGCTTAATGACATTGGCCGCATCAGCGGCTTTGTAATATTTGATCAATGAGAATTATGCGTTTTCCCCCTCTTCATTCTTCTTCTCATCTTGTGTTTCCTGTTCTTCAGTTACTGCTTCGTTGGGTGTTTCATCTTCAGTAACGATTTGTTCAATCAAAGCGCCTTCTCCTGATACAAGCAATGCCTCAGTTGGTAATTCCTGTTCATCATCACCGGCTACCTGTAAGAAATCACTCATTACACCTGTTGGTGAAACTAATTCACTCGAAACAATTTCTTTGATCTTGGGAAGATCATCAGGGGTATTGATACCAAAGTAATCCATGAAGGTTCTGGAAGTGGCGTAGATCAATGGATGACCCGGAAGTTTTTCATTTCTGCCCAGTATCACTACCAATTCTTTCTCTAATAATTTCTGTACGGCATAATCACAGTTCACACCACGGATGGCTTCCATTTCACCTTTGGTAATGGGTTGCTTGTATGCAATGATGGAAAGTGTTTCAAGCGCAGCAGTACTCAGGCGTTTTAAGAATTTATCGCCATTGATCTGAGCAATGGTTTTGTGGTATTCTTTTTTGGTGAGGAACTGCCAGCCACCGCCGCTTTCTCTTACTTCAAACGGATAAAATTCTGTTGCATATTTTTCACGGATGCCTTCAACGGCTGCTTCAGTTTGATCAAGGGTTGCACGGTCTTCAATAAAACCCAATGCATTGTTCACCATATCGCACAACTCTAAAGTAGTCAATGGCCTTTCAGCAGTAAAGATGAGGGCTTCAATATGAGGGATAATAACGCCGAGTTTCATGTTGTTGTTTTCGTTTAAGGTTATACGTTTAAAGTTGGAATCGAACTTTCAACTTTTTAACCATTGAGAGCTGCTGCACCACTTACAATCTCTGTTAATTCAGTAGTAATTGCTGCCTGGCGAGCACGGTTGTAGCTGATGCGTAATGAACGCAGCAATTCATTGGCATTATCGCTTGCCTTATCCATCGCAGTCATCCTTGCACCATGTTCCGATGCATTGGCATCCAGCACGGCTTTGAATAATTGTGTATTGAGGATTTTGGGCATTAATTCAGTAATCAGTTCTTCCTTGCCCGGTTCAAAAATAAAATCAGCTTTTGTTTTGCTGCTGCCTTCAATCTTTATCACTTTTGGAATGGGAAGAAAACGTTCTGCTTTAAATTGCTGGGTAGCTGCATTTTTAAACTGGCTGTAAATTAATTCCACAACATCATATTCCCCTTTCACAAACGCATCCATTGCAGCAGCAGATGCCTGTTGTACATTTTCAAATGAAAGATGGTGAAAAATATCCCTGTAAGTATCACTTGTTTTATAATTTCCACGTAACATGGCTTCAGCGCCTTTTTTGCCAATACCCCATACTTCTACATTACCCTTGCGAGCCTGCTCTGCATATTGTTCACTGATTGTTTGCTTGGCTAATTTTACAAGGTTGGCATTGTAGCCGCCGCATAATCCACGGTCGCTGGTAACAAGGATCACCAACACTTTATTTACCGTACGTTCAGCAGCCAGTTTCATACTTACACTGCCATCGCTGTTGCTCACAATATTGCTCAGCATTTCCTGTAATTTCTGAGCATAGGGGCGCATTTGAATAATGGCATCCTGTGCTTTACGCAGTTTGGCTGCGCTCACCATCTTCATGGCTTTGGTAATTTGCTGTGTGCTTTGCACACTCTTAATTCTGTTACGTACCTCTTTTAATTGTCCGGGCATTTCTTTTTCGTTTATCGTTGAAAGACTGAAACTTTAAACTTCTTTTTTCAGGCCGCAAAGGTAAAGGAAAGACCCTTAAAACAGGCAGCCGCTCAGTAAATTGTGGAAAAGGAACAGGGGAAAAGGGATGATCGTTTTTCACTTTTTAATACAAATGTTGCAGTTATTTGACGGATACAGGTTTGTATTTTCAGTATTTTTGAGATTCTTCTTTATAAAATAATAAACCAAACTTACATGAGAAAATTTTTAATGCTCTTTCTTTTTATGGCGCCGGTAATACTTGTGATGGCCCAAAAAAAAATAACAGGCAAAGTACTTGACGGAAGCACTTCACTTCCACTTCAGGAAGCAACCGTTGCTGCAAAAGGCGCTAAAACCGCTACAGTAACAGATGCCAACGGCATGTTTTCAATAACAGTTGATGAAGCCGTTAATAAACTTGTCATCAGCTATGTGGGTTTTGAAACAAAAGAAATTTCCATAGCCGGGAACATGGATAATGTTGAAATACGCCTTGAAAAGTCAGGTTTACTAGAGGAAATTGTGGTTGTTGGAAGCCGCAACCTCACCCGTACCAGGCTTGAAACTCCTGCACCTGTTGATATAATTCCTATAGCTCAAATTACCAACCAGGTGGGCCAGGTTGATTTAAATCAAATCCTTTCCTATATAGCACCCTCTTTTCAGAGTTCAAGACAATCTATTGCAGATGGTACCGATCATATTGATCCTGCCCAGCTAAGAGGTTTGGGAAGCGACCAGGTGCTTGTACTTATCAACGGAAAACGCCGTCATCAAAGTGCATTGGTGAATGTGAATGGTACAGTAAACAGGGGCCAGGTTGGTACTGATCTGGGATCAATTCCTGCATCTGCTATTGAGCGGGTTGAAGTGTTGAGAGATGGCGCTGCTGCACAATACGGAAGTGATGCCATTGCTGGTGTTATCAATATTGTGTTGAAAAAAAGCACCAACGGGCTATCAGGAAATATTTCTTATGGTGAAAATAACACCTCCTATTCCAAAAATTACGCTATCAATAAATTAACAGGGAAAGATCCAAATCAAAAAACAAAAGTAACTGATGGTGGCAATTTCCAGGCAGCTCTTAATTATGGTCTTTCTCTCAACAAAAAAGGATTCGTTAATATCAATGCTGAATATATCAGGCGTGAACTCTCTAACAGAACCGGAACTTACACAGGTCAGATTTATCCTTCAGTAGGCGGAGTGCAAAAAGATGATAGTATCATGGCTGCAAGAGGAACCAACCGCAACACGTTTGATATGCGTATTGGTAACTCCAAAATGGTGGGCGGTTCTGTGATATTGAACAGTCAGTACAGCCTTAACAGCAAATGGAAACTTCAGTTATTCTCCGGTTTCAGCAAAAAAAATGGTGAGGCTGCCGGTTTTTACCGTTATCCCAATTCTATTTTCAGTGGTGCAGGGAGTCTTTACAGAAGCCAGGCACTTGCCAAATATCCTGATGGATTTTTACCTTTAATACAAACCAATATCCGTGACTTTTCTGTTTCAGCAGGGGCTGTTGGAAAAATAGGTTTGTGGGATGCCAGCTTCAGCAATACGTTTGGTATAAACAAGTTTGGTTATACTGTAAACAACTCCATCAATTATTCGCAATTTGCTGTAACTACCACTCCGCAAACAAAGTTTGATGCAGGTGAAATCAGCTTTTTGCAGAACACAGTAAATATTGATTTATCAAAAAAATTCAATTTACTCGAAGGGTTTAACGTGGCTTACGGAGCCGAATTCAGGATTGACCAATACGGACAAACTGCCGGTGAAGAAGCTTCTTATAAAAATTACAATACTTCTGCCGGTGCTGCTGCAGGTGCACAGGTTTTTGCAGGTTTTACACCTCCTTATGCAGGTACATTCAGCCGTAACAGTAAAGCATTGTATATTGACCTGGAGCAGGATTTCACCAAAGATTTTCTTCTTACAGGTGCATTGCGTTTTGAAAACTACAGCGATTTTGGAAGTACACTCAATTACAAACTTGCTGCAAGATATCATATTGTAAAAGGACTTACCATCCGTGCTGCAAGCTCTTCAGGTTTCAGAGCGCCAAGTATGCAACAACGTTTCTATGCTAAAACAAATACGCTGTTTGTATCCACACCAGGCGGACTGCAACCAGTTGAAAGCGGTACATTCCCTAACAACAGCGCTCCTGCCCAAATTTTGGGAATACCCAAACTGAAACAGGAGACATCCATGAACTACAGTGCAGGTATTACAACTACACCTTTTCGTGGTTTTGAGATAAGCCTTGATGGATACATCATTAACATTAAGGACCGTATTGTTCTTACAAATAATTTTACTGGTGGCACTAATCCTACATTGGACTCTTTATTAAGGGCAAACGGGGCAAGCCAGGCTAACTTCTTTACCAATGCAGTTGATACACGAAGCAAGGGTTTGGAAGCAGTGTTAAATTACAGTTTTACATTGGGCAAAGAGCATAAAATACGTTTAACAACTGCGGCTACATTTATTAAAAATGAAGTAAGGAAAGGTGCAGATGGCAAACCGGTTATTAAAGCTTCGCCAACTCTGGTAAGCAGCGGGCAGCTTGGTAATTATTTCAACCGGGAAGATCAGAGCCGCATTGAAGTGGCTAATCCTGTATCAAAAGGAAGTTTTATGGTGAATTATCAATTCAGGAAGTTTTCAGCTATGTTGCGGTTTGCCTATTTCGGAAAGGTTACTTACCTCGATCCTTCTCTTAACGTAAGCAACCCTGCTACATGGCCGGTGAATGTTTTTACAGGAAACAGAGAAACGTTGGATCAAACATTTTCATCAAAAACAATTACTGATTTATCGCTGAGTTATAAAGTTGTAAAACAATTGACTGTTACAGTTGGCGCCAATAATTTGTTTGATGTTTACCAGGACATTCACAAGCATTCAAACAATATGTCAACCGGCCGCTTTGTTTACAGCCGCAGGGTTCAGCAAATGGGTTTCAATGGCCGTTATTTGTTTGCCCGTATCAGTTTTGATCTTGGAAAATAATTTGAGCAGAAAGTAGAAGAACAAATCAGGATTTCTACTTTAACTAAAAAGCTGTTACGTTTTTACGTAACAGCTTTTTAGTTACTCGGGTTTTTAATTATGAATCAAAAACGTATCATTCATTGCTGTTCATGATCATATTGCTACTGCCCATTCTTCTCATATTATTTTGTTGTGGCGCCTGCCCTTTAAACTTATTAAGCCTGTAAGTAAAACTCAGCATAAAATATTGTGTAAGCCGGTTGGTTCTTGTATCAATGATTGCATTTGAGCTTACATTGCGGATTATGTTTGTATTCTGTTTAAAAATATCAAACCCAGCCAGGCGGATAATACCGTTCTTCTTTTTAAAAATTTCTTTTTCCAATGAAGCATTGAGTAAAGCAATGTTTTGCTGTACGCCTGCTGCCAGGCCCCGGTTGAGTGTGTAATCAAAATCCCATCGGAAGATAAAACCTTTGCCCAAATCAAATCTTGCATCACTGCTGAGAGTCCAGGTACTTTGATTGGTAGCAGGTGAAGCGGGCAAACTGAAATTTGCATAGTTAAGATTGTAGCGTACACCTGTACTCAGCTCCAGCCATTTGATGTTGTATTCAAAATTTACACCCTGGTTAAGTAACCAGTTGCGGCCAATATTCTTTTCGCCATTAACTAAGTTGATATTGTTATTATAATTCACCATGCCCAATGTGCTGATAACATACTTTCGGTTCTTAAATGGTTTTGAATAGGTAAAAAAGAAATTGCTGTTGTAATAACCCTGTACGTTTTCAGGTCTTGTAAGTTGTGCACCGGTTGTATCACCATTGGGGTCTTTCAATAAAATCACATTGTTAACAATCTGATCTTTTATAAAATTGAAAGAGATATTGGTAAGGAAAATTCTTCCGGTACTGAAATTAAAATTATTGAAGCCCGCATTGAAAGTATGGCTGATGGAAGGACGCAAAGAAGGGTTGCCTTCTGTTTGAAACTGCCTGTTGCTTACATCTCTTACCGGTTGCATCTGTTCAAAGCCCGGCTGCCTGGCATTGCCAAAATAATTAAAGTTGAAGGTTTTTGTTTTTGAGAAATTATACGTTAAACGGGCAACCGGAAACCAGTTGAAATTACGGATGGGTTTGTAGGCGCTGTCTTTGGTAATGCTGTAGCCTTGCAGCACAACAGGTTGCAATAATACTCCCAGCGTATAATTGTATTTCTTTTTTATAGTACGGATGCTTGCACCCAGGCGGTTGAAATTAAAGTTGTTTTCAAATGCATTGCTTAATGAGTCCACAAAATTAAAAGTTCCTGTTGAAGGATTTTTGGCATAGGTGTTCCTGTTGTTTTCTGTAAAGTTTTTGTTGAAGGTATAGCTGAGATCAAAGAAACTTTCTTTTGATAACGGTTCGGTGTAAGTTGTTCGTACGTTGATGCTTTTGTTAGGGTTATCCTGGAGAATATTTTGCACCTGTTTGATGTTAAATAAAAAGTTTCCTGCATTATCATAGATGCTTGTAAGGTTGTTCCGAAGCTGATCGGTTTCATTGCTGGAGAAATTAAAATCACTGTTCAGCGAAAAATTTCTTCCCCTTTTTTTGAAACGGTGATTATACAACAGGTTGGCTCTGAAGTTGGGCCTGTTGCTGATGGTTGTATCAAAGTTGCCTGCTCCCTGTGTTTTTAAATCTTGCCTGAAAATGTCAACTGTATTTCTTAAGCGGTTATTACTTTCTGTAAATGAAAAGCTGGGGCTGAACTTGATATAGTTGAAGGAGTCAACCGATAATTCCAAATTGGCAAATGCCCTGTGTGTTCCGTTTTTGTTGATGGAAAGCTGATCGGTATTATTTACAAAAGTGGAAGTATTGAATAAGCTTTGTTGCGATGTGAATTGCTCTGTTGTTGTTATCCTGTCGGTATAAGTATAGCTTCCGTAAAAAGAATTTCGTTTACCAAAATCATTACGATAGTTCAAACCAATTGAATGCAGTTGAGTAATACCGTTCTGGTTATCACCGCCAAAACTGCTGCTTACTAAATTGCCCAACCCTCCCAAACCGGTACCACGGCCACCACCGCCACCCAGGTTAATCTGCATACCACCACCACCACCACCATCCTGCAAACTGAAGGTGGAGGTATTAGTATTATTGCTGTTGAGGATGAGTGATAATTGTTTGTTGTTATTAAAACGGTTAACTGTTACAGCACCGGTGTAGCGATTGTAGGTTCCATAACCAAGCTGGGTTCTTCCAAATACACCTTTGTTCTTATCTTTTTTTAACTGCAGATTAATTATTTTCTCCGGCTCACCATCACGGATGCCAGATGCGGCAGATTGATCGCCATAATCATCTACCACCTGCACCTTATCAATCATATCTGCGGGAATTTCTTTGGTAGCTGTTTTAGGATCACCGGTAAAAAAGTCTTTACCATTTACTTTTACTCTTGTTACCTGTTTTCCCTGTGCTGTAACATTTCCCTGCCTGTCAACCTGTACACCGGGAAGTTTCTTTAAAAGATCTTCAGTGGTTGCATTAGGTTTGGTTTTAAACTGGCTGGCATTGTATTCCACCGTGTCTTCTTTGATAGTGATGGCAGGCGATTCCACAATAATTTCTTTCAGGTCTATGTAAGCATTCACCAAAACAAGATCACCAAGATCAATAGTAACAACCCCTGCTGAGGGCTTAAAAAATTCTTTGATCATTGGTTTGTAACCGGAATAACTGACAATAATATAATAAGAGGAACCGGGAATTTTTTCGAATGAAAATTCACCTTTTGCATTGGTGATGGTACGGAGTGTGTCTTTGGGATTTGCTTTTTCCACCAGTATCACTGTTGCCTTGTCTAAGCCTTTGTTTCCTGTTGAATCTGTTACCTTACCGCTGATGCCTTTTGATTGAGCCATCAATTGAAACGAAACAATAATCCCGAACACCATGAGTAGTATTTTCTTCATAAGAATAGTTGAATCACGAAATACGAATTAAGATTTAGCAAAAATGGTAAATATCAGACGGTAAAATGTTGAAATGATTGTTCGCCAGCATTGTTTCTTTATAAGTGGCAAAGCTATTGGTTCAATGGCAGTGGATTATCCGTACGGCAGGGTAATTAAGAGGGCTACATATTTATTGGGATTTGATTAACAGAAGAAAAGCTGCAAGCTGCTTGCTATTGGCAGCACGTTAAAGACTTGCGGCAATTAGCCAACGGCGGGCAGCAAATGTGTTCACTGATTCATTACCTTTGTCCCCCCGCAAAAAGCGGGGCTGGCTCTGTCAAATTGGCTTTAATTGATATTTTGCATTGTATTTGACAAGCATAACATTTTCATACTATGCAGCTTCCAACTTCGTTGGATAAATCAGCAAAGTAGTATCAAAACAAACAATTGACTCATTTAATAAAATATTATGTTAGGATTCTTATCGAAATTATTTGGTGGCAGTAAAAGTGAAAAAGATGTTCTGAAACTCACCCCGATTGTAGAAAAAATCAATCAGTTTTTTCAGCAATACCAAACCTTGTCCAATGATGAACTCCGTAATAAAACACTGGAGTTTCGGAAGCGCATCAAACAACATCTTGCAGAAACTGATAAGGAAATTGAAGAGTTAACAGTAAAAGCAGATGCATTTTCTGAAGACGAGATACAGGAAAAAGATACTGCCTACCAGGAAATTGACAGGCTGAAAAAAGAAAGGGATAAGAAAATTGAAGAGATACTGGATGAAATTCATCCCGAAGCTTTTGCAGTGGTAAAAGAAACGGCAAGGCGGTTTACACACAATGAAGAATTGCAGGCAACCGCTACTCAATTAGACCGTGATCTTGTGATAAAAAGAGAACACATGCGTATTGAAGGCGACCAGGTGATTTATAAAAAGTCGTGGATTGCCGGCGGCGGACAGGTTACCTGGAACATGGTGCATTACGATGTGCAGTTGATTGGTGGTACGGTGTTGCACCAGGGGAAAATTTCTGAAATGGCTACCGGCGAAGGTAAAACGCTGGTATCCACATTGCCCGCTTATTTAAATGCATTAGCAGGTGAAGGGGTACATCTTATAACGGTAAACGATTACCTGGCACGTCGTGACAGTGAATGGAACGGAACACTGTTTGAATTTTTAGGATTAACCGTTGATTGTATTGATAAACATCAGCCCAACAGTGAAGAAAGAAGAAAAGCCTACACGGCTGATATTATTTATGGCACCAACAATGAATTTGGTTTTGATTATCTCCGTGATAACATGGTAGTAAACACAACCGAAAAAGTACAACGCAAGCTGCATTACGCCATGGTGGATGAGGTGGATAGTATCTTAATTGATGAAGCCCGTACTCCACTTATCATTGCAGGCCCTGTTGGTACAGGCAGCGATGAGCAGCAGTTTCATAACATGAAACCCCGTATTGAAAAACTGATAGATGAACAAAAACGTTTGGCGCAGCAATATTTAAATGAGGCAAAAAAATCAATTGCAGAAGGCGATGACGATCCTAAAACAGGTGGCCTTGCGTTGATGCGTGCATGGAGGGCATTGCCCAAGTATGGCCCGTTAATTAAATATTTAAGTGAGCCGGGCGTAAAAGTGAAATTGCAAAAGGCTGAGAATTATTACCTGTCCGATCAGCAAAAAGAAATGCCGAAAGTAGATGAAGGGTTGCTGTTTCATATTGATGAAAAAAGCAACTCGGTTGATCTTACAGATAAAGGTTTGGCAATGATCACCAAAGACAATGAAGATCCTAACTTTTTTGTATTACCGGATATAAGCACTTCACTCGCTGCACTTGATAAAAGTGATTTACCGGCCGAAGAGAAATTAACTAAGAAAGAAACTTTCTTAAACGAATATTCGGCAAAGGCAGATCGCATTCATACCATTTTGCAAATGCTGAAAGCCTACACTTTGTTTGATAAGGACATTGAATATGTAGTGTTAGACGGACAAGTGAAGATTGTTGATGAGCAAACAGGCCGTATCCTAGATGGAAGGCGATACAGCGATGGTTTACACCAGGCCATTGAAGCAAAAGAAAACGTAAACATTGAAGCCGCTACTCAAACTTATGCAACCATCACTTTGCAGAATTACTTCCGTATGTATCACAAGCTTTGCGGTATGACGGGAACTGCCGAAACAGAAGCAGGTGAGTTTTGGGATATTTATAAATTGGATGTGGTAACCATCCCCACCAATATGCAAATGATCCGCAACGATAGCCAGGATCTTGTTTACAAAACCAAGCGTGAAAAATACAAAGCAGTTATTGATGAAATTGAAACGTTGCGGGCAGCAGGAAGACCCGTGCTGGTTGGTACAACATCAGTAGAAGTAAGTGAATTGCTGAGCAAGATGCTACAGGTGAAAAAAATTCCGCACAATGTTTTAAACGCAAAACAACATGCCCGTGAAGCACAGGTTGTTGCCGAAGCAGGCTTGCCAGGTGCAGTAACCATTGCTACCAACATGGCCGGTCGTGGTACAGATATTAAACTGGGCACAGGGGTAAAAGAAGCTGGTGGTTTGGCTATTCTTGGTACTGAACGTCACGACAGCAGGCGTGTTGACAGGCAGTTGCGTGGCCGTGCAGGCAGGCAGGGCGATCCCGGCTCCTCTCAATTTTATATTTCGCTGGAAGATGATCTGATGCGCATGTTTGGCAGTGATCGTATTGCCGGCATGATGGATAAGCTCGGTTACAAAGAAGGAGAAGTAATTCAGCACAGCATGATCACCAAATCAATTGAACGTGCACAGAAGAAAGTGGAAGAAAACAACTTCGGCATAAGGAAACGTTTGCTTGAGTATGATGATGTAATGAACAAACAACGCTCTGCAGTTTATACACGCCGTAATCATGCGTTGAGCGGTGAACGTTTAACATTGGATATTGATAATGCATTTTATACCGTTGCTGATGGTTTGATTGCATCGTTCAAAGAACAAAATGATCACGAAGGGTTTAAGATGGCATGTATTGTTGGCTATGGAATTGAAACACAGATTACACCGGAGCAATTAGATAAGGCCGACAGCAATACACTTGTACAAGCCCTTTATACAGAAGCAAAAATGGCGTATCTGCGTAAATGTGATTTGTTGAAAAAAAATGCGTTGCCTGTATTTCAGAATATTAAAACATCACAGGGTTCTCACATTGAAAATGTATTTGTTCCGTTCAGTGACGGCAAGCGTGGCCTGCAGGTGTTAACGCCCATGCAAAAAACGCTCGACAGTAAAGCACAGGAACTGGTAAACGCATTGGAACGTACTGCAACGCTGGCATTTATTGATGAAGCATGGAAAGAACATTTGCGTGCAATGGATGATCTGCGTACTTCTGTACAGAACGCAACGTACGAGCAAAAAGATCCATTGGTGATTTATAAGGTTGAAGCATATACTTTGTTTGAACAGTTGAATAACGAGATCAATAAAAATATTGTTACTTTCTTATCACATGCAGGATTGCCGGCCGAAGAAACAAGTAACGGACAAATCCGTGAAGGACGTCAGCAAAAAACAGATATGAGCAAACTGCGGCAGCGCAAAGAAGAAATGGTTGCTGCAGGAAGCGGAGAGTTGCTGGAAGCACCTGATTATTATAACCCGTCTGAAAAAATAAAACAGGAACCCATTATTGTTGGTCCAAAGATTGGCCGTAATGATCCATGCCCGTGCGGAAGCGGAAAAAAATACAAACACTGTCACGGACGTGAAGCCTAAGCAATACTGATAGATTTCTTTAAAAACATCCTGCAGAAGCGGGATGGTTTTATGTAAGGATAACTGAATATTATTACAAGCTATCTCAAAAGTCGTCATTGCGAACGTAGTGAAGCAATCTGTCACGATTTAGATTGCTTCGTGCCTCGCAATGACGTCCTTTTTAATGTACGTTTTGCAAAAAAAAAGACTTTTGAGATAACTTGTAGTAAGTTTGATGGCCACAATATTTCATTAAAATGATTGCTGAAAAAACAAGAGTTATTGTTCCTGATTTTAATTTATCTCCACGGGTTGACCAGGTAGGTATAGAGGAAAGAGCATCCCGATTTACCAAGCGAAGCATCAAAAAAGAATCGAAGCTGAATGGATTGTTGCTTGCGTTAAATATGATTGATCTCACCACACTGGAAGGAAAAGATACGGATGGTAAAGTAAAACAGCTTTGTTATAAAGCGCAGCATTTACATGATGCCTATCCGGGCTTACCAACTGTTGCTGCTATTTGTGTATATCCTTCAATGGTTAAAATTGCAAAACAGGCATTAGGTAATGCAGGAATTAAAGTTGCTTCTGTTGCTACGGCATTCCCCAGCGGACAATCAACAAGAAGTATAAAAATCAGCGAAACAAAATATGCTGTTTCTAATGGTGCTGATGAAGTGGATATGGTTATAAGCCGTGGTAAATTTTTAATGGGAGAATACAATTATGTGTTTGATGAAATTGCAGCCATCAAAGAAGCCTGTGGTGAGGCAAGATTAAAAGTGATTTTAGAAACAGGTGAATTAGGTTCGTATGATAAAGTTCGACGTGCAAGCGATATTGCCATGTATGCCGGTGCTGATTTTATTAAGACCTCTACGGGAAAAATTTCTCCTGCTGCTACCATGCCTGTTACATTGGTGATGCTGGAAGCAATCAGAGATTTTTATTATAAAACAGGAAAGAGGATTGCGATGAAACCGGCAGGTGGTATTTCCAAATCGAAACTGGCATTGCATTATTTGGTGATGCTGAAAGAAACATTGGGCGAAGAATGGATGAACAATTACATGTTTCGTTTTGGCGCCAGCAGTTTGGCCAATGATTTACTGATGCAGATTGTGAAAGAGAAAACAGGATTATATCAATCAAAAGATTATTTTTCGATAGACTAAACGGCCCCATCTAACTCCCCCAAAGGGGGAGGATTGCAAGGCACAGCCCTAAGGTATCAGAGATATAAATTAATTGCAGAGGGATTGAAATGTGATGAATACTGACTTATAGACGATGTGGAAGAACAAAGAGCTTGGATAAAAACTGAAGTACCGTCCTTCTCCTTTTGGAGAAGGAAAGAGGATGAGGTAAAAATGCAGCTTAAAGAACAAAACGTACAAGAGTGCGACGCAACAGAAGTTAAATAGTGTTGTTGTCGCCCGGACAATAAAAAATAAAATTCATGGCTACTAAAGCAATAGCAAAAAACAACACCCTCAAGTTAAAGTTTGATACAAAGTGGAAGTATGCTCCTGCTCCTGAAAGCAAAAGCATTGCAAGCATTAAACCACGTTACGAACTTTTCATCAATGGTGAATTTGTAAAACCGCAAAGCAAAAAATACTTCGATACCATCAATCCTGCCAATGAAGAAAAACTGAGTGAGATTGCTGAAGCAAACAATGCAGATGTTGACAAAGCAGTGAAAGCAGCCCGTACTGCTTACGATAAAGTGTGGAAGAAAATGCCGGCAAAAGAAAGAGGAAAATATATTTTCCGCATTGCAAGAATGTTACAGGAAAGAGCAAGAGAGTTTGCAGTGATTGAAACCCTGGACGGCGGTAAGCCCATTCGTGAAAGCCGTGACTTTGATGTGCCAACTGCTGCCAATCATTTTTTTTATTATGCAGGGTGGGCCGATAAATTAGAATATGCATTTCCCAACAGGAAAACAACTCCATTGGGAGTAGCAGGACAAATCATTCCA
This sequence comes from uncultured Chitinophagaceae bacterium, assembly GCA_947085245.1. Classification (GTDB taxonomy): domain Bacteria; phylum Bacteroidota; class Bacteroidia; order Chitinophagales; family Chitinophagaceae; genus Lacibacter. Next base: position 21,592 of record CAMTVU010000031.1, read on the forward strand.
TGGAATTTTCCATTATTGATGGCTGCATGGAAAATTGCACCGGCTTTAGCAACAGGGAACACAGTTGTATTAAAACCTGCTGAAACAACTCCGCTTACTGCATTAAAATTAGCAGAGATTATACAGGAAGCTGATTTACCTCCTGGTGTAGTGAATATCATTACAGGCGCAGGTGCAACAGGCGCTGCCATTGTGAATCATCCTGATATTAATAAGATTGCTTTTACCGGTTCAACGGAGGTAGGGAAAATTATTCAACGTGCCATTGCAGGTACCAATAAAAAAGCAACATTGGAATTAGGCGGTAAAGCAGCCAATATCATTTTTGAAGATGCACCGCTTGATCAGGCTGTTGAAGGTGTTATCAACGGAATATTTTTTAACCAGGGTCATGTTTGTTGTGCCGGTTCAAGATTATATGTACAGGAATCTGTTTACAAAACTGTTTTAAGAAAATTAAAAGACAGGATTGAAACATTAATTGTTGGCGACCCGTTGGATAAGAATACCGACATCGGCGCTATCAATTCAAAATCACAATTGGAAATCATTCATAAGTATATTAAAATTGGTCAGCAGGAAGGAGCTGAAATGCATCAGAGTGCCTGCAACATTCCCGGAAAAGGATTTTATTGCCGGCCAACTTTATTTACCAATGTTGCACAAAGCAGCCGAATTGCACAGGAAGAAATTTTTGGGCCGGTGTTAACGATTCAAACTTTCCGCACCGAAGATGAAGTGATTGAAAAAGCCAATAATACGCCTTATGGTTTATCTGCCGGAGTATGGACAGATAAGGGCTCTAAAATTTTCAACATGACAATGAAATTAAAAGCCGGTGTTGTTTGGGCGAATACGTTTAATAAGTTCGATCCCGCTTCTCCATTCGGCGGTTACAAAGAAAGCGGGTATGGAAGAGAAGGCGGATTGCATGGGTTGGCAGCATACATTCATCTTGTTTAAAACCCATAAAGGGGAATAAAAAAATATTTATGGCAAAAGCTATAACAAAAAAATCAAAAGCGGCATTTAGTGAGAACGGTCATGGCAATGCTGTTGATACCAAACGCCTTGAAGTTTTAAAAACTTACAAGATTTATATTGGTGGACAGTTCCCAAGAACAGAATCGGGCCGCTATTATATTGCAACCAATGCTGCCGGTAAAAAATTAGCCAATGTATGTTTGAGTTCCCGAAAAGATTTTCGTGATGCAGTGGAAGTTGCCCGTAATGCCTTTGGCGGATGGAGTGCAAGAGCTGCCTTCAACCGTGGACAGATTTTATACCGCATGGCAGAAATGCTCGAAGGAAGAAAAGCACAGTTCATTGATGAATTAATGCAACAGGATGCAACTAAAACAAAAGCAGAACATGAAGTGAATTTAGCTATTGACCGTTTAATTTATTATGCAGGCTGGTGCGATAAATATCAGCAAATATTCAGTTCAGTAAATCCTGTTGCGTCCTCTCATTTTAATTTTTCAGTTCCTGAACCAACAGGAGTTGTTGCAATCATTGCCCCGCAAAATGATTCTTTGCTGGGATTGGTTTCTGTGATTGCCCCGGTAATTGCAGGCGGCAACACTTGTGTAGTATTGAGCTCTTATGCAAAACCACTTTGCAGTGTAACCTTTGCTGAAGTGTTGAACTCATCTGACTTGCCCGGTGCTGTTGTAAATATTCTTACAGGAAAAGCCGATGAACTGGCTCCCTGGTTTGCTGATCACATGGATGTGAATGCAGTGATCTATTGTGAAAAAGAGGAAGCCACACAAAAAATGTTTCGTGAAAAATCGGCAGTAAATGTAAAGCGTGTTATTTTATATGATAAGGTTAACTGGTATGCCGGTGAAGGACAATCGCCTTATTTCATCAACGATACACAGGAAATAAAAACTACCTGGCACCCGGTTGAGAATATAGGTGGCACAGGCAGCAAATATTAATATAGTTTAAAATTTTTATAGAAACCAACTGATAGCTTACTGTTACCGTCTCTTTGGTACAAAATATGCAATACAACAGATCTGTTACAGCTAATTGAAGAATACAATGAAGAAACTTATTTTTTTGCTCTGCAGTTTGTTGATAGTAATCATCAGTTTGGCACAAACCACTGCCGATACATTGGTTGGCGGTGTAATTGTAATGAAAGATATTCGTTATGATTTGCTTGCAAAAAAGAAAGCCGAGATCAATAAAAAAGCCGCCGATGCAAAAAAGCCCACCAAAGGCTATCGTATCCAGGTGTTGAATACAACTGATCGTAACCAGGCATTGAACATCAAATCAAAACTCCTGAAGCTTTATCCTGAACATAAAACTTATTTAATGTACCAGGCTCCTTATTTCAAATTACGCATTGGTAATTTTGTGGAGAAGAGTGAAGCGGATGCTTTGAAAAAAGAATTATCCCAAATGTTTCCTGCCGGTGTATTTGTAATACCAAGTGATATTGAAATAAAGCCTGAGAAAGAGAAAGAAGATTCAAAGTAACTGCCTCCCATCTGACGCTTTCGGCGGACGGATTCCTCTTTTTTCAGATATTGATATGACATAAGATTTGACTCATAGGTATGGCATACTTTCAAAGTATGGCATACCTCTTTTAAGTATCTGAAACCTTTACGTTCTCTTTTGTACTTTTGCGCTTCTATGCTCAAAGAAAAAATACAATCCCTCGCCAAACAATACAAAGATGAGTTCATTGCAGTGCGTCAGCATTTGCATGCACATCCCGAACTCAGCTACCAGGAATTTGAAACTTCCGCATTTGTGCAAAGCAAATTGAAGGAGTATGAAATTCCGTTCAATATTATGGCAGGAACCGGTGTGGTTGGTTTAATACATGGGAAGAATCCTTCTTCAAAGATCATTGCCCTTCGTGCAGATATGGATGCTTTACCAATCCTTGAAGAAAATAATGTTTCCTATAAATCAACAAAAGATGGCGTAATGCATGCATGCGGGCATGATGCACATACAACATGTTTACTTGGTGCAGCCAAAATTTTAAATGAATTGAAAAATGAATGGGAAGGAACCGTGAAATTAATTTTTCAACCGGGTGAAGAACGAAATCCCGGCGGTGCAAGCATTATGATCAAAGAGGGTGTGTTGGAAAATCCAAAGCCGCAAGCCATTTTTGGTTTGCATGTACATCCCGGTTTGCAGATCGGTCAACTCAGTTTCCGTGCAGGTAAAGTAATGGCCAGTGCCGATGAATTATACATAACGGTGAAAGGAAAAGGCGGACATGCTGCTGCACCACACCAAACAGTTGATCCTATTTTAATTGCATCACATCTTATTATCAGTTTACAGCAGATCATCAGTCGCAATCGTAATCCGCATAATCCTTCTGTTTTATCTATTACAGCATTCAATGCAGGCACAACCACCAATGTTATTCCCAATGAAGTGAAGCTGATGGGTACCTTCCGTGCAATGGATGAAACATGGCGTTTTGAAGCACATGATCTTATTCGCCGTAATGCAACATTATTAGTTGAAAGTATGGGCGGAACACTGGATCTCCATATTGATGTTGGTTATCCCACTGTGTACAACAATGAAGCATTGAATGAAAAAGCAAAAGCAAAAGCTGCTGAAATGATTGGAGCTGAACATGTGGAAGAAACTGAACTGCGGATGGGTGCCGAAGATTTTGGTTATTATACGCAGCAAATTCCCGGCTGTTTCTTTCGTATTGGAGTGATGAATAAAGAAAAAGAAATTACAAGTGGTGTACACACGCCAACATTTGATATTGATGAAAATGCTATTGAAACGGGTATGGCTATGATGGCATGGCTGGGAAGCAGTATTGAACCTTGATGTTTAATTACTGCAACTGATTTTTCGGCAATGGCAGTTATTCACTCTCTGTTTGAATCTTTTTATCAAACAAAAAATTGCCTTACATTTAATCAGCACTAAAACACTCAACTATGCTTATTCGTATAACGGATGATCCGCAGGATCAACAGGAACAACAAAGCAATGAGGAAGTGGCTTGTATTGTAGAGATGACGAAATAAATCAGTTACATACATGAATCCCAACGCAAATAAATTCATTCAGCAAATGACACATCCTTTTAAAAGCAGGATGTTTCTGTTATTGAAATTACCTTCTGCATTTTTCAGCGGAGTTCGCATTAAATCCATATCACCTGAAAAATGTGAAGTAACAGTTCCTTACAAATGGTTTTCTCAAAATCCTTTTCGTTCAACTTATTTCGCCTGCCTGGCAATGGCGGCAGAAATGACTACAGGCGTGTTGGGCCTGATGCAAATTGTTGGACGGAAACCTTCTGTTTCCATGCTGGTTGTAAGTTTGGAAGCAAACTATTTTAAAAAAGCAGTTGATATTACAACTTTTTTATGCGAAGACGGTAAGACTATTGAATTGATGGTTGATGAGGCTGTTGCAATTGGTGAGTCAAGATCATTCAAAGCAAAGTCTGTTGGGAAAAATAAAGCAGGCGAAATTGTTGCCGAGTTTTTTATTACCTGGTCGTTTAAAGCAAAAAGATAAGTAATCATTAGATTGAAATTCATTTATTAAATAAAAAAAAGCTCAAAGAGCGGGAACTTATAGTTCCCCTTTAGGGGCGGAGGGGATTTATGAAATTATCATTTCACGGTGCTGCCCGTTGTGTTACAGGAAGTAAACATATCATTACACTGGTAAACGGAAAAAAATTACTGCTTGATTGCGGTTTGTTTCAGGGTATGGGAAGAGATACCGATGCATTGAACCGCAACTGGGGTTTTGATCCGGCTGAAATTAATTACATGGTATTGAGCCATGCACACATTGATCACAGTGGGTTAATTCCAAAACTCTGTGCCGATGGTTACCAGGGAAATATTTATTGTACACCTGCTACACAAAGTCTCACTGCTGTGTTACTGGAAGACAGTGCAGAAATACAGGAAGATGATGTGAAGTATGAAAACAAACGCCGGACAATTGACGGGTTAACTTATTTAAAACCTTTGTACACAGTTGAGGATGCAAAGAAAGCTGCAGAACGTTTTATAAATGTTGAATATGGTCAATGGTTTAAAATTGATGATGGTATTGAAGTGATGTTTACAGATGCAGGTCATATCATTGGCAGTGCCTGTGTGCATTTGAAAATAACAGAAAAGGGAAAAGTAAAGCATATTACTTTTTCGGGTGATATAGGCCGTTATCGGGATGTGATTTTAAAATCGCCCCAGGAATTTCCCCAGGCCGATGTAATCATTATGGAATCAACTTATGGCAACAGCCTGCACGATAATACCCTTTCAACTCCCGATCAGTTATTGAAATGGATTGAAAAAGCCTGCTTACATAAAAAAGGAAAGCTTATTATCCCTGCGTTCAGTGTTGGGCGTACACAAGAAATTCTTTACGACTTAAATCAGTTGGAAATTGAAAGGCGATTGCCTGATCTTGATTATTTTGTTGACAGCCCGCTGAGTATTGAAGCTACTCAAATCGTAAAGAGTTACCCAAAACTTTTTAATAGCCGCATTCAAAAAGTATTGCAAAGCGATAACGATCCATTTGGTTTCAAGGGTTTGAGATATATAAAAACAGTAGAAGAATCAAAACTGCTCAATTTCCGGAGTGGCCCTTATGTAGTAATCAGTGCAAGCGGAATGGCTGATGCAGGAAGAGTGAAGCATCATATTAATAATACCATTGAAAACAGTCGTAACACTATTTTACTTACTGGTTATTGTGAACCACGTTCATTGGGTGGAAAATTATTGGAAGGCAGAAAAGAGGTGAAGATCTTTGGCGTGGAGAAAGAAGTGCATGCAGAAATTGGACAAATTCGCAGTATGAGTGCACATGGTGATTATGAAGACATGAGTCAGTGGCTGTCTTGCCAAAACCCCGGGCAGGTGCAAAAGTTGTTTTTGGTGCATGGGGAGTATGATGTGCAACATGCCTTTCAGCAACGGTTAATAAAGAAAGGATTTGCTGATGTAATGATTCCTGAGTTGCATTCTGAAATCGGGATCTGAAAATATTAAAAATGAAAACCCCCGATTTATCGGGGGTGCCCATCAGAAAAATCCTTGCGGATTTTGGGTAAAACAAAATAAAGGTTAGCGAATATCAGTCCGTACCGCCGTGTTATATTAATTGACCTTTACAATTTTTGAAGTGCTGATCACTGTACCATTGCTCACTTTTACAATATAGTTGCCGCTGTTAAGTTGCGTTACATTCATTTGCTGCACCTGCGCTGCTTTTTGATTTTGAAAACGTTGAACAAGTACGCCGGTGCTGTTATAGATTTCGTAAGTAACAGCTTTCTCCTGCCATTCTGCAGGCACCATTACACGTACTTCATTTGTAACAGGGTTGGGGAAGGTGCTGATCTGTACTTTATTTTCATCAGCTGCCAACCGCACCAGTCTTGTTTCTGAGTAAGCATATTTTTCATTTACATCTACCATTTTCAAACGATAGAAAACAACTTTTGAAACGCAACTCTGTAAATTGTCTTTGTATTTATATGCGGTTGTTGCATTTGAATTGCTGGCATCTGCAAACAACACTGCAACTTCCTGGAAATTTCTGCCATCTGTACTTTTCTCAACTACATAATGACTGAAATTGTAATGATTGGTTGTGATCCAGTTAAGAGAAGCATTTTTATCTCTCAGGTTTGCTTGAAAACTGATAAGAGTCACCGGCAATGTTGCAGACATTGAGAAGTTGTTGAAGTACAAGCTGTATTGTCTTGAAGCGTTTGAATTGTTATCGGAAACTGTTCCGAATTTTAATTTCAACGATGATACCGCTGTACCCGCAACCTTGAACATAACTTCTTTAGCACTTGTATCAATTCCACCCACTTCTATACCTGCTGTATTAAGACCAGTGGATTTATTACCATTATTTTGAATGCTGATCTGGGGGGTAAGAGTAAACAAAGAAGCCAACCCGTTATTCACAGTTAATTCTGCAAATTCTTTGATGTTATTATTACCATCAATATCAAGAATTGTAGAATTTAAGATGGGGAACGTAACAGGTAAACCGGTTACGGAACTTACAAAGTCAATGGTAAATAAAGCGTAAGAAGTACCCTTGCCGCCTGATTGGATCAGGGGTTGAAAACCACCATTGTATCCAAAACCGTTATCATCTAAATGTAAAATGTTACTGCCATTTACAAGGCTGTCAATTTTTAATAAGCCATTGACACCGGGAGCTACATTATTGTAACGATACATTGCTCCGGCTTGCAAGTCTGTTCCACTGACTAAGACAGGGTTGTTAAAATTTAATTGGGAAAAAGATGCTTTACTTACGAAAAGCAGGATGAAAATTGAAAATACAAGCTTACTAGCTTTTTTTACTGTTGGGTAGAGGTACGTCATTTTATTTTGTTTTAATAGGGACTGAATTGGTACGGGTCTTTCTGGAACGGATCTAAAGCTTTTGGCTACTTGCCTGAAAGGGAAACATTCAATCTAACTAAGTGCATCCCTTTAACAGTACAAAATTGCACCAAGAATTTTACATGTGCAATAGTAATTCTACGTATTCGTTCTGGACTTTTACGATACCGTAAAATTTACATAGCAAATACATTGAAAATCAATACCCAACAACAAAAAATATTTTTAAAATATTTTTATAATAATTGATTTTGATGATCCTTGAACTATGATTTTGGCTTAACGGGCAGTAAATTTATCTGTCGCAGCTTACGTAAAAATGGCTAAAGAGATGTGGTTTATCAGTTGAATACCTCTCCATTTTCAGTAAAATTCCCGAAGCATTATTAATGGGGTATAAAAAAATCCTGCTTTTCAGCAGGACTTTGTACCACGTACGGGATTCGAACCCGTGATTCCTCCGTGAAAGGGAGGCGTCTTAACCCCTTGACCAACGCGGCCTTTATTTTTGGGACGGCAAAGATAGGTTTGGGCAGCTTTCCCGCCAAACAATTTTAAAAATTATACTCGGTTTATAGCAGAAAAAGGAGTTGAGGAATAATATACTTGCAGATGAAGCGAGTCCTGATGTTTGCAGTTTGGATGAAGAACATAAGTGTTTGCATTACAAAAGTAATGCTGCATAAAAATATAAATGCCGGTACATTCAAAAACTAACAGTCTTTAATACTGAAACTCTTTAACTTCGCAGCGCATTTTTAACTCCCTAAATTTTATTTCAATGAGTACAGTAAAAGTTGCTATTAACGGGTTTGGACGTATCGGAAAACTTGTTTATCGCCAGATTTATAATATGGAAGGAATTGATGTGGTAGCCATCAACGATCTTACTTCTCCTAAAGTATTAGCACACCTTTTAAAATATGATACTGCACAAGGCCGCTTTGATGCAGATGTAAAAAGCACTGATAATTCAATTATAGTAAATGGCGACGAAGTAAAAGTATATGCACTAAAAGATCCTTCACAGATTCCATGGGCTGAACACAATATTGATGTTGTATTAGAGTGTACAGGTTTCTTTACTGATAAAACAAAAGCTGAAGCTCATATAACAGCCGGTGCTAAGAAAGTAGTGATTAGTGCACCTGCAACAGGCGATCTGAAAACAATTGTATTTAATGTAAACCATAATATTCTTGATGGGAACGAAACTGTGATTAGCTGTGCAAGCTGTACAACTAACTGTCTGGCCCCTGTAGCACAGGTGCTGGAAGAAAAGTATGTAATTGTAAATGGGTTAATGACAACGGTACATGCTTATACTAATGATCAGAACACACAGGATTCACCACATGCAAAAGGTGATTTGCGCCGTGCACGTGCAGCAGCACAAAATATTATTCCTAACAGTACAGGTGCAGCTAAAGCAATTGGCCTCGTTTTACCAAGTTTAAAAGGGAAACTGGATGGCAGCGCTCAACGTGTACCAACATTAACCGGTTCATTAACAGAAGTAACAGTTGTGTTAAGCAAGAAAGTAACAGTTGAAGAAGTAAATGCTGCAATGAAAGCTGCTTCAAATGAAAGCTTTGGTTATACCGAAGATGAAATTGTCAGCAGTGATATTATTGGCACACGCTTCGGTTCTTTGTTTGATGCTACCCAAACAAGAGTGCAAACCGTTGGAGATTCACAATTGGTACGTGTAGTAAGCTGGTACGATAATGAAATGAGCTACGTAAGCCAGTTGGTACGCACATTGCATTATTTTGCGAAACTGATTAAGTAATTCATGAAATTGAACAATATAAATCTGAAGGGATATTTCATTGAGAAGTATCCCTTTTTTTATACACAGATGTTACAAAAATCATGTTTTACATTTCTGCTTTCTTGTACAATTGATAACTTCGCATACACTTACGATCAAACGAAATAAAAAACTGAATGATGAGCAAATTTTCAAATTACAACTTCGCCGGGCAGAAAGCATTGATACGTGTTGATTTCAATGTGCCTCTCGATAAACAAACACAGACTATTGGTGATGATAACAGAATGAAAGCTGCTATCCCCACTATAAAAAAAATATTGAATGATGGCGGCAGTGTTATTTTAATGAGCCATTTGGGACGACCCAAGGAAGGCCCCGAAGAAAAATCTTCTCTAAAACATCTCATCAAACATTTAGCTGAATTACTTGGTGGCAATACACCTGTTTTGTTTGCCAATGATTGTATTAGTGAACAGGCTTACCTCACTGCTGGTATGATGCGTGCTGGCGAAGTATTGTTGCTGGAAAACCTTCGTTTTTATAAAGAAGAAGAAAAAGGCGATGAAGCCTTTGCACAAAAATTAGCGAAGCTGGGTGATGTATATATAAATGATGCGTTTGGCACCGCTCACCGTGCCCATGCTTCTACAGCGGTGATTGCAAAATTCTTTCCATCAGAAAAAAGAATGTTTGGCTTGCTGATGGAAGGGGAAGTGGCAGCGGCAGAAAAAGTGTTATTGAAGGCAGACAAACCTTTTACGGCCATTATTGGTGGCGCAAAAGTGAGTGATAAAATTCTCATCATCGAAAACTTACTGGAACGTGCAACTGATATAATCATTGGTGGCGGAATGGCATACACATTTATGAAAGCAATGGGAGGAACAATTGGTAATTCATTGTGTGAAGAAGACAGATTGGAAACAGCAAAAACCATTTTAGAAAAAGCAGCACAAAAGGGAGTGAACATTCACCTGCCAAGTGATTCTGTAATTGCAGATAAGTTTGCAGCCGATGCAAATACATCTGCTTCTCCCAGCAACCAGATTCCTGCTGGCTGGATGGGGCTGGATATTGGTCCTAATGCCTGTGAACAGTTTACCAATGTATTGCTTCATTCAAAAACCATTTTGTGGAATGGCCCGATGGGTGTGTTTGAAATGGCAAAATTTCAACACGGAACAAAAGTCATTGCACAGGCAGTGGCTGATGCAACAGGCAAGGGAGCATTCAGTTTAGTGGGCGGCGGCGATAGTGTTGCGGCTGTAAATGATTTTGGCTTTGCTGATAAAGTAAGTTACATCTCTACGGGCGGTGGTGCAATGCTTGAGTTTTTTGAGGGAAAAACATTGCCGGGCATTGCTGCGATCAATTCATGATTTAAAGTTTTGGTGAATTAAAGAGCATGCAGGACTTTAATTCTGCATACTCTTTAATTCAGGAGCGACACTCTGTCACCTTTTCCCTTACGGCATTCTTTATGCTGATAAAAGTTTCACTTGACAATTTGATTCTTTGAATTAAATTTAATCTCAAACTAAAAAATACAAACATGAAAGCCGGACGTATTATCACCATTGTTATTGTTGCAGTGTTAGCCCTTTTGTTATTCAGGGGTTGCAGCGGTTATAACGGGTTAGTTAAACAGGATGAAGTAGTAAAAGAAAAATGGAACAATGTGCAAAGTGATTACCAGCGCAGAGCTGATCTGATACCAAGCCTTGTAAACACTGTTAAAGGTGAAGTAAACTTTGAACAGCAAACCTTAATTGGTGTAATTGAAGCACGTTCAAAAGCAACCCAGGTAAAAGTTGATCCCAGCAATATTACTCCTGAAAAACTGGCTGAGTTTCAACAGGCACAAAGTGGTGTTAGCAGTGCATTGAGCCGTTTACTGGCGGTAGTTGAAAATTATCCCAACTTAAAAGCCAATGAAGGTTTCCGCAATTTGCAAACACAATTGGAAGGAACAGAGAACCGTATCAAAGTGGCACGAAATGATTTTAATACTGCCGTGAAAGATTATAATACACAGGTTCGTTCATTTCCCATGAATCTTGTGGCAGGTATGTTTGGCTTTAAACAGAAAGAAGGATTTTCAGCAGAACCCGGAAGTGATAAAGCACCCGAGGTAAAATTCTGATAGTAATTAATGCACATGGGTATTTTCTCTTTCTTTTCAAAACGCCGGGATTGGTTCACTCTCCAGGAGCATGAAGCCATAGTAAATGCAATACGTTTATCCGAGAAAAAAACATCCGGCGAAATACGTGTATTCATTGAAAGCCGTTGCAGTTATATGGATGCTGTTGACAGGGCTGTTGAAGTTTTCTTTGGACTAAAGATGGATAAAACAGAAGACCGTAACGGTGTTGTGCTTTATATTGCCATGAAAGATCATCAGCTGGCGGTATTTGGAGATAAAGGCATTCATGAAAAAGTGGGAACTGAATTCTGGAATAAAGAAGTGCGTAAAATGCTTTCATCATTCCGAAAAGAAAATTATGCCAATGGAATTGTGCAGATTGTTACAGAAATAGGAGAAGCACTCGTTACACATTTTCCTTACGAGAATGAAGACAGGAATGAATTACCCGATGATATTGTTTTTGGAAGATAATTGAACATGAAATTTTTTCAAACCACCATACTTACTCTTTCTCTTTTCTTTGTTGCACTCTTTGCCAATGCACAGGGAATTGAGAAATATATTCCTAAAACAACCAACCCGCCACGTTTGGTGAATGATTATTTAGATATGCTTACCCCCGAGCAGGAAGAAGCTTTGGAAAAAAAATTAGTGGCGTACGACGACAGTACATCCAACCAGTTTGTTATTATTACCATTGCTGATATTGGCGATTATGATATTGGCGATTTTGCAACTGCACTTGGCCGTAAGTGGGGTGTGGGCGGAAAAGAATTTAACAATGGGCTGATTCTTGTTGTGCTGAATGATAAGGAAAGAGGGAAACGTAAAGTATGGATTGCAACAGGGTATGGACTGGAAGGCGCTATCCCTGATATTACGGCAAAACAGATTATTGAAAATGACATTGTTCCCAATTTCAAAGCACATGATATTTACCGGGGATTAGATGAAGGCATTGATGATTTGATGAAAGCGGCAGCAGGCGAATACAAATCGCCTGCAGGTTATAGTAAAAGAGGAAAAGGTAAAAGCGGTGGTAATGTATTACCGGCTTTTATTATTTTCATTATTATCATGATTATTATTTCACGGATCAGCCGTGGCGGCGGTGGCGGTATGATGAGCCGCCGTGGTTACAGAAAGTGGAATAACAATGTACCTCCCATTTGGTTCCCCGGCAGCGGCGGTGGTGGAGGTTGGGGCGGCGGCGGAAGCAGCGGTGGGGGTGGCTTTGGAGGTTTTGGCGGTGGAAGTTTTGGCGGCGGTGGTGCAGGTGGAAATTGGTAAACTATTTTCAGCATTGTATATATAATGAACAAAGCCACTCAAATTTGAGTGGCTTTGCTGTATTGATTATTCAAATTCATTTAGCTCTTAATCTTACTTTTAATATAATCAATCTGCTCCTGCAATGCATTTACATCTTCACCACTTTTTTTCGCAGCTTCTTTTTTACCAATAATCATTTTAAGGAAATTATCCATCACCGGTCCTACACCAAACTGCTCAGGAATGGCATTCCTGAATTTTACAATTTCATCCACACCACGTTTTACTTTATCTGCATTCTTAATTGTTCCTATAAAATTGGCGAAGACAGCAGTTAAAGTAAACTTGGCTTGTGTTAAGCCCATCTTGCCATAAGCAGTTGCAATTTCATCAAATGAGTTTTCATCATTACTCTTGATGAGTGTTGTTGCAACAGCTTCCATCAAACTTCCTTTCATGGATTGTTTTGATAAACGCTTTGCTTCAGTTAAAGCAGCGGCGACATCAATCTTATCAAGCGCAACCAAAGCAGCGCCGCTGAGAGTGTAAGAGGAATCGTTCAGCAACGACAGGAAGAGTGTTTTGTATGCAGGGTTTTTCAAATTGCCCAATACTTCCACGGCCTTACTGCGAACAATACGGCTGGCATCTTTTTTTGCAATTTCAACCAATGAATTTTCAACAGCAGATACAATGGATTCTTTCTTCATATCTAATTTACCAATGGCAAAGTTGCGTAAGCCGCTGTATTTGTCATTGATGGCCAGTTTCATAAACTCAACGGCTTTGGGGTCATTCTGTTTTTTTGAAATGAAATCAATGGCTTCTCTTCTGTCGAGGTACAAACCGGCATACTTATATTGATGAATATAATTTTCAAATGTTTTATTTTCTTTTTTGGCGATGAGTAAAATTTTATCGCCATCAAAATTGATGAGATCAGGTTTTGTGGTTGATGCCAGCAGGAATGAATCCACTACGTTCTCCACCCAAACCTGCTGGCGTGTTTTGTTACTGCCGTTATAAATATCAATAGCAACGGGAAGTTTAAACAGTTTGTCTTTTTGAGTTTGCTTTACAATTACTTTCACCTGTTGTGTTGGTTCATCGTAACTGTAGTTTATGTCAAGTGTTGGATGACCGCTTCCAAAATACCACTGATTGAAAAACCAGTTCAGATCTTTACCCGTTACTTCTTCAAACGCAAGGCGTAATTGATGTGCTTCAGCCGATTTGAATTTGCTGGTGGTTAAATAAAGATTCAATGAATTGAAGAAAGCACTGTCGCCAACATAATTGCGGAGCATGTGTAAAATGCATCCGCCTTTATTATAGCTCACGGCATCAAACATGTCTTCTTTATTGCTGTAATAAAATCGAACCAGGTCTTTCTTCTCGCTGTTACTTCCAAGATAGCCCTGCATATCACTATTGATTGTTGCATCAGCTTTATCTTTTCCGTACTTGTATTCGTCCCACAGGAACTCACCGTAATTGGCAAAAGATTCATTAAGTGTTAAGTTGCTCCAGCTTTCTGTTGTAACATAATCACCAAACCACTGATGAAATAATTCATGTGCAATGGTTCCTTCCCATCCATTACCATCAACCAATTCACGTGCATCCTGCTGGGCGCTTTCCTGGTGTAATGTAGCGGTTGTATTTTCCATGGCGCCGCTTACATAATCACGGCCAACAATTTGAGAGTACTTAATCCAGGGATAATCAACACCTGTAATTTTTGAATAGAGTGTTATCATTTCAGGTGTGTTGCCAAATATTTTTCTTGCAACCGATTCATATTCCTTTTCAACATAGTAGCTTACTTCTTTTCCTTTCCAGGTATCTTTTACAACTGAAAATTCTCCTGCACCCATAAAGAATAAATAAGGAGCATGCGGCAAATCCATTTTCCAGTAATCGGTTCTTAATCCATTGCCCGCAGGTTTCTGGCTCACTAATTTTCCATTGCTGAGTGTTACCCATTTTGATGGAACGGTTATATAAAATTCCTGGGTTGTTTTTTGATTGGGTTTATCAATTGTTGGGCACCAAACGCTTGTTGCTTCTGTTTCGCCCTGTGTCCATATTTGAGTAGGTTTGTCTTTTTCTTCTCCGGTTGGGTTGATGAAGTATAAACCTTTTGCACTTGTAATGGCAGCGCTTCCTTCAACTTTTAATTCGTTTGGCTTGGCTGTATAACTGATGTAGATGGTATAGGCTTCATTGCCCTTATAGGTTTTATCAAGTGTGATCTTTAACAGCATCCCGTCATATTCAAACTTCAATTTGTTCTTTGCAGTTCCTTTTTGAACAGCAACCTCTTTAATTTCCATACCTTTTGCATCTAATACCAATGTATTGCTGAGGTAATAATGGGGTTTTAATGTTAGCCACACTTTTCCATACATGAAAGCTTTGGGTATATCAAAGCCCGCCTCTAATCTTGTATGAACCAGTGAGTGTACTTTTTCAGGTGATGACCGATATTGCTTTTTCCAGGTCGTGTCTGTTTGTGCGGCTGGCTGTGCAAAAGATGCAAAACTGATAAACGTAATAAATAAACCTGCTGCAAAATGTTTTTTCATTTTTTTTGATTTTGAGCTGTAAAGATAGAGGCGCTGTTAGTTAAAAAAACAGAAATTGACAAGTGGTTTGTTAAATGGATGAACAAAAAAAATTAGCTTTGTTGCTATGCGATATTTTATTATGAGGCGGATTTATTTGGTTATATTGATTTGTACAGTAATGGGTTCACAGGCTTTCAGTCAGCTCAATCATTTTATTTACCTCCAAACCGATAATCAGCAACCATTCTATATTAAGTACAATAATCGTATTCACAGTTCATCGGTCACAGGTTATCTTATTCTTTCAAAATTGAAGGATGGTGCAGTTGATTTTTCAGTGGGATTTCCAAAATCTGATCAACCTGAACAAAAATTTCAGTGCATCATTGATAAATCAGACAAAGGGTATCTCATCAAAAACTTTGCTGATAAAGGCTGGGGTTTGTATGATCTGCAGAATTCTTCTGTAGTGTATGCCGTTAATATTGCTGAAACAAAAACAAATAACCCGGTTGTAAACGCAAACCAGCAGGTACAGGACGATCCTTTTGCAAATATGCTTTCGAAAGTAACACAGGACAGTACTGTAAAAAATGTAACGGTAAGGAAAGAAGAAAAAGCAGCAGTGGTTGATACACCAAAGCCAATCCCCGTTCCAACTCAAATCGTTGTAGTACAGCAACCGGTAAAGGATTCAGTAAAGACTGAAACGCCGGAGCAGCCAGTAAAAACAAATGAACCTGTAGTTACCGAAACACTGTGGGTAGCCCCCCAAAAGTCTTCTGTTCACCAGATCAGGAAATTTGATAGCAGGGAAGGCCGTGATTTTGTCTTTGAAGTTGTAAATGCATATGGAGCAAAGGATACAATTCGTTTGTTTATTGAAAAAGATAGCTCAATTGTTGAGGTAACTTCGCCTCTTGTTATTACAACAGAAATAAAAACTGATACAATTCCGGTTATTAAAGAAGAAAAGAAGGAACCTCCTGTTGAACCCACTTTGAAAACTGAAGAACCTGTAAAAGAAGAAATAAAGCAACCCAATCTTGCGGAACATAAAACGGAATCGAAAGCACTTCCAAATACAAATTGCAAAGCTGTTGCTGCGGAAGACGATTTTATGAAACTGCGGCGTAAAATGGCCAATGAATCAAAAGATGAAGAAATGGTGAATGAAGCAAAAAAAGCCTTCCGTTCAAAATGCTTTTCAACAGAACAGGTCAAAAACCTTGCTGTATTATTTCTGAATGATGAGGGCAGGTATCGTTTATATGATGCAGCTATGCTCTACATCACAGATTTTTCAAACTTCAAAAGTTTGCTTGAAACGATAAAGGATGAATATTACAGAAAGCGCTTTTTAGCCTTGTTGCCCAATCAATAACACATGCCCAGGTATTTTCTCGAAGTTTTTTACAAAGGAGAAGGCTTTAGCGGCTTTCAGGTGCAGAAAAATGCAGCAACCATACAATCTGAAGTTGAGAAAGCGTTTCAGATTTTTTTCCGTAAGGAAGTTTCACTTACGGGCTCATCACGTACCGATGCAGGTGTTCATGCACTTCAGAATTATTTTCATTTTGACTGGGAAGATGAGTTTCCGGAAGAAGCTATTTATAACCTTAATGCTATTCTACCTCTCGGGGT
Organism: uncultured Chitinophagaceae bacterium; assembly: GCA_947085245.1. GTDB lineage: Bacteria > Bacteroidota > Bacteroidia > Chitinophagales > Chitinophagaceae > Lacibacter. The sequence goes on from CAMTVU010000031.1 coordinate 38,422, forward strand.
TGTTGTGAAATCAGTAAGAAAAGTAAAGCTGGAGGCACATTGTCGTTTTCACGCTATATCCAGAGAATACAAATACTATATCCATGGATCCAAAAATCCTTTTTTAGCTGACCGGGCATGGCATCTTCCTTATACTATTGACACTGCCATACTTAACACCTGTGCAACCCTTGTTAAAGAGTGTAATGATTTTACTGCTTTTTCAAAACGAAACACACAGGTGAAAACTTTTAAATGCAATATCCTGGAAAGTGAGTGGGTGTATGAAAATGAATGTCTGGTTTATCGTGTAAAAGCGAATCGTTTTTTGCGTGGCATGGTGCGTGGTTTGGCAGGAACAATGATTTGTGTTGCCCGGGGAAATATGACAATTGAAGACTTTCAAAGATTGATAAAAGAGAACAATCAGTCAACTGCAGATTTTTCAGCACCTTCAAAAGGTTTGTTTTTAGTAAGTGTAGCTTACCACAACGATCTGTTTTTATAAATTCATAAAAATATTTTCTTTTCAAACCCTTTGCTGTACAGCATTTCAGTAAAGTGGGCAAAAAAAGGTTTGAAAATGTTTGGTTGATACTTTACACTGCCCTTATCTTTGCAACCCGCTTTTGAAAAAAGGCGGAAGTTCTTCGAAAGGTTGAAAAAAATATTCTCTCAAAATCACTTCTTCTTAATTGATATTCAATAAAATAAATTGAAAAAAAATAAAGAAAAAGTTGGCGGAATAAAAAAACCTCTTACCTTTGCACTCCCATTAAAAAAATGGGTACACAAAAAGTAAAAAAGTTCTTTGAAAGATTGGAAGCAACAGCAACGTTTTAATTAATTAGAACGGGTAAATTCAAGTGTAACATAATTCGAATATGAACTGTTAATTCTTGAGAATTAATAGTCAGTATCAAACAATATTTACAATGGAGAGTTTGATCCTGGCTCAGGATGAACGCTAGCGGCAGGCTTAATACATGCAAGTCGTGGGGCAGCAGGTTTGTAGCAATACAGATGCTGGCGACCGGCAAACGGGTGCGGAACACGTACGCAACCTTCCTCTTACTGGAAGATAGCCCACCGAAAGGTGGATTAATACTCCATATTATATTGAAGTGGCATCACTTTAATATTAAAGCTCCGGCGGTAAGAGATGGGCGTGCGTCTGATTAGGTAGTTGGCGGGGTAACGGCCCACCAAGCCTGCGATCAGTAGCTGATGTGAGAGCATGATCAGCCACACGGGCACTGAGACACGGGCCCGACTCCTACGGGAGGCAGCAGTAAGGAATATTGGTCAATGGACGCAAGTCTGAACCAGCCATGCCGCGTGGAGGATGACGGTCCTCTGGATTGTAAACTTCTTTTCTCTGGGACGAAACCCCCGATTTCCATCGGGCCTGACGGTACCAGAGGAATAAGCACCGGCTAACTCCGTGCCAGCAGCCGCGGTAATACGGAGGGTGCAAGCGTTATCCGGATTCACTGGGTTTAAAGGGTGCGTAGGTGGGCAGATAAGTCAGTGGTGAAATCTCTGGGCTTAACCCGGAAACTGCCATTGATACTATTTGTCTTGAATTCTCTGGAGGTAAGCGGAATATGTCATGTAGCGGTGAAATGCTTAGATATGACATAGAACACCCATTGCGAAGGCAGCTTACTACGGAGATATTGACACTGAGGCACGAAAGCGTGGGGATCAAACAGGATTAGATACCCTGGTAGTCCACGCTGTAAACTTTGATCACTCGCTGTTGGCGATACACTGTCAGCGGCTAAGCGAAAGCGTTAAGTGATCCACCTGGGGAGTACGATCGCAAGATTGAAACTCAA
>CAMTVU010000032.1:0-8887 GCA_947085245.1 uncultured Chitinophagaceae bacterium
AATATCAACCATGTGTTTAAGCCGGGCTTCACTACCAAAAAACGTGGATGGGGCCTGGGACTTTCCCTCAGCAAACGCATCATTGAACAATATCATAAGGGACAGTTGTACGTAAAACATTCAGAGTTGGGAAAAGGCACAACGTTCAGGATTGTGCTGAAGAAATAAAGTTGATGTGTTGACTGTGGTACCTGTAAACAGATATTATTTATGCCCTGCCTTTTTTTGACTTGGGCTCTCTGAATATTTCCAATTGACCGGTATTAGTCTTGTATGGTCGCTTAAGGCCAAAAAGATTTACTATGTGTTCAGGAATTGGAAGTTTACTCAAATTGCCTGGCTCTACTTTAATAGCACCAGAACCATAACTTTTTCCAACAAGTTTTAAATTTTCTAAAGTGTCGGGATGATTGAGTACTTGCCAAAGTTTGTCAATAAATTCTTTGTCGTCATAAATAGGATAAACACAAAGAAACCCAGTCAATGGCAAAACTCCTGCTTCGTTTTTTATGAACCTTGTATTTCTTCTACCGAGATAGGCAAACAATAATGGAGGCACTTCTCTTTTCTCCATTTTGTACCAAGGTTTGCGTTGTTGAATAAGAGAACGGCTTGGAAGCCCCATTTCTTCACCTACTTTCAAGTAATTGGAAATAGCTTTTGGTAATTTGTCGTGTCCATTTAGTGAAAGAAGGTATGTTGGACGATTTTCTTTTTCCAATTCCTCAACATCTTTTACGGTCAAAACACTTTCAGTTGCATCTTTCGTTCTGCCAACTGCTCTTTTCAAAAACTCTTTTGGAATTTGTAATTCTTTTACTTGCTGTGCCGTCAAAAAGAAAAACTCATTTGAACCTGTTGCTATGCCTCTCATCACATTGGCAAAATCATTCAAATGAAATTTAATTCCGTTATGATTTTGTTCTGGTCTTGAAAAGCCTGTGGCAATTCCTTCTTTAAGTTTTCGGTTAATTACTTCGATGGTTTTAAACTTCTGTTGCCTGAAGTTTGATGAAATGAATTTGAAAAGGTCTGTAGAATATGGTTGGATAGCTTTTACCCAATGGAGAGTTTCAATTGGCTTTGAATTTTTGATTAAGAAAACCATAGCATTGGTATCAACATTTGGAAACGGCGTAGCCGCTTGCTCAAATGTAATTACACCTTCAATGCAAAATGTTGAGGAAATCCATTTCCATAAATTTTTTGCAAACTTTCCTTCGCATGTATCGGCAGGCATAATGAAAGCAAGTTTTCCGTCTTTTTCCAAAAGGTTCAACGCCTGAATGAGAAAATAAATATGATAGCCAGCTCTGCCATCAATAGTATCACCTGTGATACGCATCGAAATTTGTTTGAGCAAAATTTTTGTTTTCTCATCAATTCGATGATGCCTGATATAAGGGGGATTTGCAACGATTGCTTTGAATTTTCTTTGAGGTGGGTTTTTAATAAAATCTCTTTCTTCAACGAAACAATTTTCGTGATTGTAAATTTCATCTTCTAAAACTTCGTTATCAATGTCGGTTCCAAAGAACGAAACTTTAGGTTTGTTTAATTTCAATAGTGCCTCATAAAACGCTCCTCTGCCAGTTGCAGGGTCAAAAACTAAATCTGAACTTTCTGCAACATACGCAACCATTGCATCTGCAACCCAACTGGGTGTCCAGAATTGTCCTTTATCACGAAGTATTTCTCTTTCGTTCCATTCTGTTGGCAACTTTTGATGTGATTTTATTTTTCCCATCAGAGTTGATTTAAGAGAGTTACAGCATCAGGAGTAATTTCAAGTGAACCACCTTCAAATTTTACATAAGGTAAAATATGTCGGTTCTTGTCCTCTATGTAAGCTGGAATTAATTCAGGTCTTTCAGTCGCAATGCCAAGAGGATAAGCGTAGTGATAATAATATTTATAAATTGCTTTCTTCGTAGTTGCACCGCCAGGTGCTTGAAATATTTGTTCTGTCGGAAGTATTAAACCGTCTGTAACTAATCGTTGTGCTTCATCAAAAGAAAGTCCGTAAGCTCTGTCAAAGAAAACATGCCAAACATGAATTGGAATTTTGTTTTGCTCTTGCCACTTGCTCAATGGAATTCTATCTTCTTCTTTAATAATTACTGTTGGAAGAACAGCATTTTTTGCAAGTCCTAATTTTCCACCAAGCCGCTTTTGGGCTTTCATTGGAACATTGTAGAACGGCATTTTCTCCGCTACCCAAAGTGAGTTTTCACATTCAACGGCAATGATTGCTTTTGAAATAAGGTCTTGCAGTTTGTCCTCTGTGATGAAAGGCAATTCTTCTTCGCCACCAATACCTGCAAGGAAGTTGTCAACAAAAGCTTTGTCACTAATCTTGAAAACTAAAAGGTCGGGGCGTTTGATGTTGCCGAGTCCTGCTGCTTCTAATCTTTCAAAGTAAAGTTCAAATGCCCTTACATCGTCGGTCGGTGCTGTTCCACTTGGTCCGTAAGGAATGGCGTAAAACTGGTTGGTCTTATTAGTGGCGTCAATTAAACGTTTCTCACTCCAAACGCCTTGCGACCATCGCATCAAAAAGTCGCTGCCTCTTAGCTTTCTTGGGTTTAGCCAAAAGTCTGCCCAGCTAATTTCTTTAACACCTCTTAATTCAAGCTCTATGTCCTCGGTTGAAACTGATAATACTCTTTCAAATGGATGCATGTCCGTCTGTAAAATTTGTGTGAAATTACTAAAAAAATTGGCGGCATGAACAGAAGGTTAATATGGCAGGCAACAGCTATTATTTGTAATCACTGCCTTTTACATTTTTCATTTCGCATTTTTCCCGCCCTCATAAAAAAGATTTGATAAGGTCGGACAAGCATTTTACATTTGCCCCCCTTGCTGCCCGGGTGTTGAAATTGGTAGACAAGCCACTTTGAGGTGGTGGTGCCCGAAAGGGTGTGCTGGTTCGAATCCAGTCCCGGGCACAAATGCAAAAAGGCAATTCTTCTGCGAATTGCCTTTTCTATTTACTTATATTTCCTGATGTATCTTAGTAACGATTGCTGTTCGGATTATTATTTAATCCTGTACAATCAAATCATTCCTTACATCAACTTCAGCACTTCCTCACCCATTGCTTCGGTTCCCAAAAGTTTATCTGCAGAAGTTTGAGCATCTGCAATATCCCTTGTACGGAAGCCGGCTTTCAATACTTTATCTACTGCATCAATCACTGCATCTGCTTCTGCTTTCATACCAAAAGAAATATCAAGCAACAATGCAGCCGATAAAATGGATGCCAGCGGATTGGCAACTCCTTTCCCTGTAATATCATGTGCCGAACCATGAATGGGTTCATACACACCTGTACCATCGCCAATGGAAGCACTGGCCAGCATGCCCATGGAACCTGCAATTTGTGATGCTTCATCTGTAAGAATATCGCCAAACAAATTGGCAGTAACCACTACATCAAAACGTCTCGGATCTTTTATCAGCAACATGGCTGTTGAATCAACAAACTGATGTTCTACTTCCACATCAGGATATTCCAAAGCCACTTTTTGTATTACTTCTCGCCACAGTCTTGATGTTTCCAGCACATTGGCTTTATCAACAGAACAGACTTTCTTTTTTCTTGTACGTGCTGCATCAAATGCTTTGCGAGCAATACGTTCTACTTCATAGCGACTGTACTCAGCAACATCATAAGCAGTATCACCATTATTTTTTCTTCCTTTTTCACCAAAATAAATATCACCTGTTAATTCACGGAAGAATAAAATATCAGCACCTTTTAATATTTCCGGTTTAATGCTTGAAGCCCCGAGTAATTCATCAAATAATTTTATGGGACGAAGATTGGCATACAATCCCAACTCCTTTCTCATCTTCAGCAAACCCTGTTCAGGTCTTACTTTGGCCGAAGGATCGTTATCATATTTAGGATGACCAACAGCGCCAAACAAAACCGCATCCGATTTCCGCATCTTCTCCAATGATTCATCCGGTAAAGGATTACCCGTTGCTTCAATAGCTATATGACCAATCAATGCTTCATCATAAGTAAACGTATGCCCAAACTTTTCAGCAATTTTATCCAATACTTTTTTACCAACCGCTGTTACTTCCTGTCCTATTCCATCGCCCGGAACAATTAAAATGTGTTTTGTTGCCATAATGAGATTTTTGCGGTTCACACAGAGACACAGAGATCACTGAGAAATACTCTGTAAAATTTATATCACTGTATGTTCAACTTTAAATTATTTATGTATGATTTAAAAAACTCTGTGCCTCTGTGTGCAAATATTTCTCCTCAAATACTATTCAGCATTTTCAGCGTTGATTTAATTGCTGCAACCGTTTGATCACTGTCTAATCCCCGTGTTTTGAATTCTTTGTTATGATGACTCCATGTAATAATGGTTTCGCACAAGGCATCACTTTTTCCACCGGGTGGAATACGAACTGCATAATCAGTGAGGCAGGGCAGTTCTATATTCTTTTGCTTATATACTTTCTTTAATGCATTCATAAACGCATCGTACTGGCCGTCGCCCTGTGCATGTTCCTCAAACATTTCCCCGTTTACAGAAATGCGTAATGTAACAGAAGGATTTAAATCTTTGGAATGTGTGAGCACATAGTTCTCTATCCGCACCTTATCTTCCACAGCATTTCCATCCAATACATCTGAGATGATATATGGAAGATCGGCTTGTGTAACCACTTCTTTTCTATCGCCCAGTTCAATGATACGTTGCGTAACTTTCTTGAGATCATTATCAGAAAGATGAATGCCCAGTTGCTGTAAATTATTTTCAATATTGGCTTTGCCGCTTGTTTTGCCCAATGCATATTTACGCTGCCGGCCAAATCGTTCGGGCATCAGCTCACTGAAATACAATTTATTTTTTTTATCACCATCGGCATGGATACCGGCTGTTTGTGTAAATACATTCTCACCTACCACCGGCTTATTGGCTGCAATACGAAAACCCGAAAACGCTTCTACCAATTTACTTACAGTATATAAAGATTTTTCAGCAACAGATGTTTTTACGCCAGGCATAAAATCATTGAGCACAGCTATGGCGCTTGCCAATGGAGCATTACCCGCCCTTTCGCCCATTCCATTAATGGTAAGATGCAACCCGTGAGCGCCGGCCTTTACTGCTTCCAGCACATTGGCCGTACCCAAATCATAATCATTATGTGCATGAAAATCAAAATGAATTTTTGGATAACGTTTTACAATTTCAGAAACAAATTCAAATACTTCTGATGGAATCAATACACCCAATGTATCGGGCAGCATGATTCTTTTTATTGGTTGATGCTGTAAAAAATCAAGGTATTGAAAAACATAATCCCTTGAATGACGCATGCCATTGCTCCAGTCTTCGAGATATACGTTGCACTCAATTCCTTTCTTTTTGCCGAGTTTGATTACTTCAGCAATTTCAGCAAAATGCTGTTCCGGTTTTTTCTTCAGCTGATGTGTTAAATGATTCAGTGAACCTTTGGTAAGCAGGTTCATCACTTTAGCACCGGCCTTTATCATCCATTGTATGGAAACATCCCCATCAACAAAAGTTAATACTTCCACCTTATTTAAAAAACCATTTGCCTTTGCCCACTTTGTAATTTTTTTTACCGCATCAAATTCCCCTTCAGAAACACGGGCCGATGCAATTTCTATACGATCAACTTTTACTTCGTTTAATAAAAGCTGTGCGATGGTTAATTTTTCTGATGCAGAAAAAGACACACCACTGGTTTGTTCTCCATCCCGTAGTGTGGTATCCATTATTTCAATATATCGTTGCGGTTGGGGCATGCTCGTTTGTTTGTAACTGTCAGTATAAACTCTTTGCTGCAAACAACTGAATATCTTCTTTCATCGCCTGCAGGTAATCTATATCATCAAAACCATTTGTGAGGTTATGTTTTTTATAGCCGTTTATATCAAATGATTCTTTTTCTCCCGTTGCCAGGAGGGTGATTGTTTGATCAGGAAGGTTTACTTCGAGTTGTGTATTGGGGTCTGCTTCAATTGCTTTAAATATTTTCGCCAGGAAATCTTCACTTACCTGTACAGGGAGGATTCCAATGTTGATGGAATTACCTTTAAAAATATCAGCAAAGAAACTGGACACAACGCAACGGAAACCATAATCATAAATGGCCCATGCCGCATGTTCACGACTGCTTCCGCTGCCGAAGTTTTTTCCGCCGACCAATATTTTACCTTTATAGATCGGGTTGTTCAATACAAAATCCTGCTTGGGTGTTTCGTCAGTATTATATCTCCAGTCACGAAAAAGATTATCACCAAAACCTTTGCGCTCTGTTGCTTTTAAAAAACGTGCCGGAATAATTTGATCTGTATCCACGTTTTCAATCGGCATGGGAACTGCTGAGCTTTTCAGAACTGTAAATTTATCGTAAGCCATGTTTATAGTTTCTTGTTTGAAGTCTTTAGTTTATAGTTTGTTGAGTGCTTTACTTCGTACATTGTATTTCGTATTTACAAAAGTTCTCTCGGATCAGTTACAACTCCCGTCACCGCTGCGGCAGCGGCTACTAACGGACTTGCCAGCATGGTTCTTGCACCGGGGCCTTGTCTGCCTTCAAAGTTTCTGTTACTTGTACTCACTGCATATTTACCTGCAGGAATTTTATCATCGTTCATTGCCAAACAGGCAGAGCAGCCGGGCTGACGTAATTGAAAACCTGCTTCCGTTAAAATATCCAAAATGCCTTCCTCTTTAATTTGCTGTTCAACAATATGTGAACCGGGAACAATCCATGCCGTAATATGATCAGCTTTCTTTCTTCCTTTTATAATGGATGCAAATGCACGGAAATCTTCAATACGTCCATTGGTGCAACTGCCCACAAATACATAATCCACTTTTTTACCAATCATGGCATCATCTTCATGAAAGCCCATGTAGTTGAGCGATTTTTCATAACTGGCATTACCACTCGCTGTATCTTTTGAAACTGGAATATGCTGGCTGATGCCCATGCCCATTCCGGGGTTAGTACCAAAGGTGATCATCGGTTCAATATCTGCCGCATCATAATTGTATTCAATATCAAATGCTGCACCCGCATCTGTTTGTAATGTTTTCCAGTAAGCCAATGCTTTATCATAAGCTTCACCTTTTGGGGCTTTGTCTTTTCCTTTGATATAATTAAAAGTAGTTTCATCAGGTGCAATCATACCACCACGTGCACCCATTTCAATACTCATATTACAAACCGTCATTCTTCCTTCCATGCTCAGGTTCCGGAACACATCACCGGCAAATTCAACAAAGTAACCGGTAGCGCCAGCCGCTGTTAATTTAGAAATGATATAAAGAACAACATCTTTTGCTGTAACAGCTTTTCCTAATTGGCCGTTTACATTAATGCGCATTTTCTTTGGCTTGGGTTGCATGATGCATTGCGATGCAAGCACCATTTCCACTTCTGATGTACCAATACCAAATGCAATGGCGCCAAACGCACCGTGTGTGGATGTGTGTGAGTCGCCACAAACAATGGTCATACCGGGAAGAGTAATTCCATTCTCCGGACCAACTACATGCACAATACCATTTTTAGGATTTCCCAATCCCCAATGCGAAATACCGTACTTAGCTGAATTTACTTCCAATGCTTTTAATTGATTGGCAGAAAGCGGATCACTTACAGGCAAATGTTGATTGATGGTTGGCGTATTATGATCGGCAGTAGCAAATGTTTTTTCAGCAAACATCACTTTCAGGTGCCTGCTTTCCAAACCACCAAAAGCAACCGGACTTGTTACCTCATGAATAAAATGACGATCAATAAAAAACACATCGGGACCATCTTCAATTTTACGAACCACATGGGAGTCCCACACTTTATCAAACAATGTACTGGCGGTATTGCTCATTTTTTATCTTTTTAAATAGAAATGCAAATTTCTTAAAAAACCAGCAAACGGCTTTCATTTAATTGGCCTTTCTTTCACTGATTTGCCCATTAATTGAAACTATTTTGGCAATTAACTAACTGTCATTTGTTTAATTGGGGTGATTTGGGTGTTTTAAAACAGGAGTTGAACTATACAACGCAAATTATACAGGAAACATTTGCATAAAAAGTATTTACGAAACTGTGCATTGCCGCAACGCAACAACCTGCCTACCGGCAGGCAGGTATAAAAAACGCAAAGACTCCTGTTGAAAATCGAATGGTTGAAAATTGGGAATTGTGAGTAGTTGCATATAATATTGTTAGAAGTAACCCTGTGAGCACCCCTGCTATTTCGATGAACGATTGTATCTAATAAGCCCGACACACTCCTTTCATATGAAGCAGATTTCAACTTGAAGAGATGCTATTATTATCTGATAAAAGATTTTAAAATACCTTCAACGGCACTACTATACAACCTGCCGATAGGTATTTCCTGTTTCTGTATTACTACATAACTGTTGGTATAAGCCTTCACTTTACTTAAAGAAACAAGAAATGACCTGTGTATCCGCACAAATAAAGCTTCCGGTAGTTTTTCTTCCATTTCGGAAATAGATTGATAAACCTTGTGAACTTCGTTTTCCATGTAAATCAATAAGTAGTTCCGTTGTGCTTCCAAATACAATATCTCATCCAAATATATTTTTACCATTCTGCGTTCAGATTTCACAAAAACAAAAGGCTCTTTAACTATTTTATCAGCCGTTTCTATCTGTGTAATGCTGTGCTTATAATATTTTAAATAGCGGTTTATGGCTTTTGTAAACCTTTCAAAAGATATGGGTTTCAAAAGATAATCAACTGCATCCAGCTCAAAACTTTCAACAGCGTATTCTGCATATGCAGTAGTAAAAATAATAGCTATTGATGAATTGAGCGATTTAGCAAAATGGGTTCC
>CAMTVU010000033.1:0-12607 GCA_947085245.1 uncultured Chitinophagaceae bacterium
GATTTTGCCTAATAATAGATAGCCATCTATATCAAATCTATTTTTTACTAAACTGATTTAAACTTCATGACAGCTCAAGTTAAGTAACGTTAGGGCATCAGGTCAGAGACCTGCGCCAGAAAGGGTTCGTGCTTCTTCTCACGTCAATGTATAATTCAAATTGTCGAAATACCGCATGAACTTAAAAAATTAAATGTGCTGTTATAAAGGTCGTTTGGTCTTGTCCGGTCTAAATTGTCGCCATGAGGTATAAAGATAATTATACCTTGTCTGGCTCTTGTCATTAGAACCCTATAAGCATTTCTTAAATAAGCTTTGTCCACGTCATTATTTATTCCTTTCCAATTAGTTCCTTCAAAATTTTGATAGTTCCATTTACCGTTTTGAAAGTAGAAATTTATGTCCCAAGCCAAACACACATAGTCAATTTCCAAACCTTGTATATCAAATTCTGTAGCAACCAATTCTAAATAATGAGAAGAACGAACATCAGTGGCATCATTTAAAAACCAATCTTCTGCTGTAATCTCATTCTTCACATCAATGCCTAATGGTCTTAATCGTCTGCCACCAGAACTTCCAACTAGCCCAATTCTTTCAGTTCCTTTCGCATTCTTACGAAGCCACCCTTTTGCTACATTAAAATCTCTTGTTAAGTAAATTGGAAACAGTTTATTAATTTCAGACAAAATAGATTTTGCCTGAATTGCATTGCCATCAATAACTTCATGGACAAAACTTGATATTTTTTCTGAACGGAAAGAACGAACAGATACTGAAAGATGAAGTTCATTCTCTGGATTTCCGTTTTGCTTCAACCATTCTTTTAATGTTTCATCACTTAGGTAGTCATTGTCACTGGTAATAAGACTTGAATAATAAATATCCCAGTCGGGATAATGATTTTTTAAAGCTATCACCCATTCTGAAAGTCCGGCTTCACCTGTATTGATTTCTTGTCCCCCACCAACTAAGCAAATTATTGTGCAATAGTTTTCATGCCTATTCATTACATCTATTAAAAACTCAGGCTCAGACATATTAAAATCTTTCCCTTTTGATTTCATAAATGAAGTTGCTTTTTCTTTAGTCCAAGCTCTTTGAGCTTCATCAAAAACCACAACCTTTTCATCTGGTGCTTTATCGGAAATTAAATTGTCGTCTCGGAAATGATGAATATTCTGAATAAAGGCGTTAGCCTTTATTGCAGATTTTTTCTTCGTTAATTTTTGATTGTTTTCTTTAGCCTGATGTACTTCATCTCTAATTAATGCTTCTCTCAAAACATAAACTAAAGGTCCGTTGCCTGATAGGAAAACTGCATTTTCATCTTTATGGGCTTTTCTTCTTTCGTTGGCAATATTAAGTCCGGCTAAAGTTTTTCCTGCTCCTGGAACACCTGTCAAAAAACAGATGGACTTTGAAGGCGTGTTTTTTGATTTCTCAATTATTCGATTAATACATTCGGTAGTTTTTGAGAGATTTATTGCACCTGCATCGCTTCTTGATATTTCAGAAACTGAATGTCCCCTGTAAAGTGCTTGGGATGCTTCAATTATTGTCGGTGTAGGTTTGTAAATTGAATTTTCCCATTGCGTATGGTTTATTTTATATCCACCGCTTAATAGAAGAATTTGATTTACTAACTGGGCAATGTTATCTTGATTTCCTTTTATTGGCTCGAATAAATTGTCGCTAACTTCAAATATATTTTCAATGCTCGTAGCCTTAGTAGAAATAAGAACTGGAACTATTTTTTCATGGTGACTTCCTTCGTGAAAATTTTGCAAATCCAAACAATAGTCAACGGCCTGCTCAATGGCATGTTTTTGATATTCAGTGTCCCCAACTTTAAATTCCATTACAAAAATAAAGTCGTCAATGATTAAGATGTTGTCTACTCGTTTACCCATTCTTGGGATTGAAAATTCAAAGTAGATTTGTCCATTTGTAAAAGGCTTTAATGCAGTCTTAAGAATTTCGATTTGCCTTATCCAAGCGTTTCTTTGTAAGTTCTCTGTTGCAAAATTGTGGTTTCTGATTAGCTGTCCAAGTATTTTGTCTCCATCGTCATTCAAGAACTCGGATATAGAATTTGAATAGTAACTTCTCGTCATTTATTTCTCTTGTTTGTTAGATGTTTGTCTGTCGTCATAGCATGACCGGTAACTCGAATATATGCGAAAGTTCTCATGCTTCAAAACTTAAAGCAACTTTTTAAGGGGCTTTACAATCAAGGCTTTCATAAAAAAAGCGAAAGTTTTTTAAAGAGAAAAAACTTTCGCAAATACAAATTTCAAATCAACTTTAGAACGTCTGCAAAAAGTATAAAGCAGCCCCTGTTGTGTTTCCGGCCCAACAACTAAAAATCTACTTAACCATCCCCTTCAACACCATTTCATTCACCTTCACCGGGTATTTCTTTTTCAGTTGGCTGATCCATTGTTCTTCCATCAACAACTGGTAATCGTTAATCACCAAACCCTTTGCTTCATCAAAGCTGCGCTGGTCTTCTGTATTATACACTTTCAAAATATAGCAGAAAGAAGATGAACCATCATTGGCATTGGTTACAACTGCTGTAAACATCCCTGCTTTTAAATTGCCGGGCTCTGTTACCGGCAGTTGACTGAATTCAAAGCGGCTGCTGTCGGCCAATGCAGTACCGCCAAACTCGTTTACATACTCTTTCCATTTGGTTGCATCTTTTTTCATCAGCAGCATTGCCTGGTTGGCAACTGCTGTATCAGAACAGTTAAACACAATGGCGTTGGCGCCTGGCTGCCATTTGTATTTGCTTTTATTTTTGATGTAATAATTGGTAAGTCCAATGCTGTCTGTTGGCGCTGCACTCCATATCTTTCGTTCCATTATTTCAAACAGCAAACTTCCTTCACTGAATTCTTTTACCTGGTAACGGAAATCTTCGTTCATGTTTTCAAGCCTGTCTTTATAATATTGTTCCGCAGTTGTTTCAATGAACTGCTTCATCAGCCTTTTATGGTCAACCTGTGTATTGGCAGTTGTTTGCTGACTTTTTGCATACTTCAGCCAATCAGCTACTGATACTGTTTTGTCTTTTAGTTTAAACAATGGTTTTTGCTGGTTTGACTTGAAGAAGGAAACATAGTTTTTTGCTTTGAGCATGGTATCAGTCAGCGCCCATAATTGCTGTTCATTATAAGGCAGCGCTTTGTAGCCGCTTGCTTTAAGCATTTGCTCTTTCATGCGGGCTATTGCAATATTGAAGCGGGCATCATTGTTTACTTTTTCAGTGAATTCCTGCAAAACAACCGGATCGTTACTGTCTTCGGTTGCAGGTTTCAATGCAATGCGTTTGATGATATGAAAACCGTTTGAGGTTTGTACAGGTTCGCTTATGTCTCCATCTTTCTGTAAACCAAAAGCTGCATTACTGAATGCGGCTTCATACTTTGTAAAAGTAAATTCAGGCATAAGGCCCCCGCTTGCATAACTCATTTTGTCATCGCTGTACTTTACTGCAAGCTCTTCAAACTTTTCTCCTTTTTTAGCCAATTGGTAAACCATTTCTGCTTTTGCTTTGGCAGCAGCAATTTCTTCTGCTGTTGCATTGGCCGGTGAAGCAATTAAGATTTGTGCTGCTTTGAGGCTGCCTGCTGAATTACGTTTGCTGATCACTTTTAAAATATGATAACCATTTACACCTGCCACCGGTGTTGAATAAGAACCAACCGGCAATGCATACAACACATTTTCCATTTCATAAGGCAAAGAAAAAACAGAAACATAACCAATATAACCCTCGGTTGATTTTACATACTCATCGGTTGAAAACGCAATTGCAGTTTTTGAAAAATCAGCGCCGCTTTGTAATTGCTGGTAGGCCTTTTCAATTTGCCCTTTAGCTTTTACACTGTCGTTATCATACGCAATAAATACATGGGCTGCCTCAATCTCTGTTTTGCTGCGTTCAAATGCCTCGGTCACCATGTCTTTACCTGCGCTTTGATTACGCATGTATTGTTCCATGATCTGAGCACGGAAACCGGCAATATCATTTTTAATATTCGGCAAGGTATCAAGCTTTATATCTTTAGCAGCCTGTACCTTCAGTTTAAAACGGATAAACAGGTCAAGATATTCACGTACAGATTTTTCATCTGTTGCTCCGTTATTATTTTTACTGAAGGCACGCCAGAATTCTTTCTTGTCAACTTTACCGGCGCCATAAGTAAATAAAGTTTGTGCCTGGCTGCTGAACCCGGCAATCATCAAAATAATAAATAGAATGTTACGCATAAGCTTTGGTTATGGATGTTTGGATGTTTTATTGTTTTGTTTGAATTGCAGGAACTCATCAACCTGCTCGGGATTTATTTTTTTAGCAATGATCCGTTTCTGTTCATCAAGCAAATATATTGTGGGGGTTTGATATACATCATAGGTTTGTCTGAAACCCGGAATGTTATTCTTTGACTCAGTGTCTTTCATTTGCGGCGTTTGGTACAAATGTATCCATCCTTCCAGTTTTTGTTCACGGATATATTTGGTCCAGTTGCTTTTTACCAAAGGCATTTTGCTAATATCAGTTCTTACCGTATCAGTAAGCACACCCACTATTTTAACGCCTTGCTGTTTCCATGCATTGCGATACATACTGTCGAGCTTTGGAACCTGCTCCCGGCAATGGCTGCAATCAGGGTCCCAAAAAACAACAAGCGTGTATGGTGATTTGATGGAATAAAGATTTACTTTCTTATCCAATGTATCCAGCAAATTTAATTCAGCAGCAGGTTCACCTACAATGTTGCCCATAATACTGTAAGCCCTGTTAAACACAAGGTCACGGTCTTTCTTTTCCAACCAGTCAACCTGGTTAGTGATATAATATTTTTCAAAAAGATGAAGGAACACAACATCCAACCCCATGTATTTGGGATTCATATATTCATTGGTGAATTTGTTGATGAAATACCGGAACATGGTTTTGTTACTGCGGCTGTAAAGAATAAATTTATCCAGCTCTGTTTTAATACTATCAGGATGCCGATAGACCACTGTTTCCATGTAACGGTTCAACCGTTGCTCAAACATAGGTGTGCGCAGCAAACGCTCATCAGCAAAAGACAGATCCTGCCAGTATTGTTTTTTGTAATTGTAAAAAGCATGGATGCTGTCTTGCTTTGTTTTTGCTCCTGCAATGCTATAAACCGGTTCTTTCATCAACTTAAAAAGAAGCGACAAATAACTTTCGGGATGAGCAATTGCAAAACTATCTCTCCATTGCTGCGATGCTGCTGCCACTTCATTCATCTTTTGCTGAACGGCTGCACTGTCTTTTTTTGTTTTAGCTGATGTAAGTTCTGTTTGCCAGTTCTGGTAGTTGCGGTAGAAGCGTGATGTAGCCTGTTTGTATTCTTCCAAAAAAATATTTTCCGTTGAGCCGTTAATGTTTGAAATAACAAATGAGGAAGTATCAATATGGATGTTGAAGGCCTGCTCTTTATCAATCAGGATATCAACAAACTTTTTCTTTTCGGGGTCAACAATGATATAAAGGCCGCCGGTAAGTTTTTCTGCTCCCGTGAAAATGGCCTGACCGTTGGGTTGCAGAATGGCTGAATCCTGTACATATTTTTTATCGCCAAAATAATAACCGAGATAGAGATAACCATTATCAACGGACTTATAATGAACGGTAATATGATAGCCTTGTGCAAAAACAAAGCCGCTGCTGATGAGTAATGTGAAGAGAATAAATGCTTTTTTCATGATTAATAGACGGGTAAAGTTATTTAAAAACCTTTCTATTGCTGTTAACGATTTGCAAAGAGCCTGATTGTTATACCAAATGTATTTTAATTCCACACGAAATAGTTTTTGGTATAATGCCGACAGAGTAGATGTTGAGTTCAATTAAGAGAAGATTGGAAGATTACAGATACCGTATCGGTATTACCTTTGCGCCGTGAGAAAGAAAAATAAAATCAGGATACTGGAAAAAATAACGGTTGAAGATTATGCAGCCGAAGGCAAATCAATTGCCCGTGTGGATGGTAAGGTAATTTTTATTGAAGGCGCTGTGCCGGGTGATGTGGTGAATATACAACTCGGTAAAAGCAAAAAAGACTGGGCCGAAGGAAGGGTTGTTCATTTTCATGAATACTCATCTCAACGAACCACTCCTTTCTGCAGCCACTTTGGATTGTGCGGCGGATGCAAGTGGCAGATGCTGCCGTATGAAAAGCAGTTGGAGTACAAGCAAAGGGAAGTAGAACAAAACCTGAAACGCATTGGCCGTATTGAGTTGCCTGCACTGTTGCCGATTATTGGTGCAAAGCAAACAAAATACTATCGCAATAAATTAGAATATACATTCAGCAATAAACGTTATCTCACCAGGGAAGAATTATTGAAACGTGATACAGAAAAAGAGAAAGCTTCTGAGAGTTCGGAGGGTTCACAAGTCTCCCCCACCGGGGGAGATTTAGAGGGGGCATTCGAGGGGGCTTTAGGCTTCCATGTTCCCCGCATCTTTGATAAAGTAGTAGATATTAAAACCTGTTACCTGCAACAGGAACCCAACAATGCCATCCGCAATTTTGTACGGGAGTTTGCAAAGCAGCATCATTTTACCTTTTATGATATCCGTGCACACGAAGGCTGGTTACGTACCATGATCTTTCGCATAACAACAACCGGAGAAGTAATGGTGAACATTACATTTGGTTATGATGATGAAATCAATCGTACATTATTTTTTAATGCTTTGATGGCTGAGTTTCCTGAAATTACAACCTTGCTTTATACCATCAATCCAAAATGGAACGACAGTATCTACGATCTGCAACCGCAAACTTATTTTGGCAATGGGTATGTAACTGAAAAACTGTCCACAGGACCCGGTGGGGAAGATTTTATATTCAAGATCGGACCAAAATCATTCTTTCAAACCAATACCAAACAGGGAGAAGAGTTGTATAAGGTAACAAGAAATTTTGCACAGCTCACCGGCAATGAAACTTTGTATGATCTTTATTGCGGAACCGGCAGCATTGGAATTTTTTGCAGCAAAGGCGCTAAGCAAATTATAGGTGTGGAAGCAGTTGCCGAAGCTATTGAAGATGCAAAAGCAAATGCAGCTATGAACGGATTGACGAATACTTCTTTTTATGCAGGTGATGTAATTGATATTTGCAATGATGATTTTTTTGCTGCGCATGGCCGGCCCGATGTAATTATTACCGATCCGCCCCGTGTTGGTATGCATGAAAAACTCGTAAGAAAATTATTGGGTATTGCCGCTCCCCGCATTGTGTATGTAAGCTGTAACCCTGCCACTCAGGCAAGGGATCTGCAACTGCTCAATGAAAAATATATTGTGGAGCAATTGCAACCGATTGATATGTTCCCGCATACACACCATATTGAAAATGTAGCTGCATTAACATTGAGGAGTTAAAGCAGAAGAGTTAAATTTGTGCCATGTCTTATTTTGATTCCGGTAATCGCATACAACGAAACTCGCCAATCGTTTTCAACCTGATTGTTATTAACGCTTTAGTGTATATGGCCCAGCTATTCATTAAAGAAGTTGATATTACAGAATTAGGTGCATTGCATTATTACAAGTCTTCCCTGTTTAAACCGGTTCAACTGGTAACAAATATGTTCATGCATTCACCGCAGAGCATTGCACATATCCTGTTCAACATGTTTGCATTGTATATTTTTGGCAGTGTCTTGGAAAAATTTTGGGGAAGTAAAAAGTTTTTATTGTTTTACCTCATTTGCGGACTTGGATCTTCCATTGTTGTGGAATTAACCATCCCCTTCAGTGCAGAACAATTTGCAAAAAGTGCAGAAGCATTGCAATATGGTGGTTATACACAACAGGTAATTGAAGCATACAAAGAACAATATTCGGCATTAGGAGCTTCGGGTGCAATCATGGGTGTGTTGGCTGCTTTTGCCTGGTTGTTTCCCAATACAGAATTGTATATCATGTTTATCCCTTTTCCTGTAAAAGCAAAATATGTAATTCCCGTTTACGTGTTGATTGATCTGTTTGGTGGTTTGTACAGAATTGCAGGCGATAATATTGGCCACTTTGCACATCTTGGCGGAGCGTTAATAGGTTTTTTATTAGTGCTTTTCTGGAACAAAAGAAACCGGAAAACGTTTTATTAATAAATGATTGATCTATGAGTTACATGCAGGCAGAACGAAAAAGGAAAATACAATTTGGTGAAGATGGCGATTCGCTCATGATGCTCATCTTCATAAATGTAATGGTGTTTGTGATCCTGATGTTCATTAAAATTGTTTATCAACTCACACCCATCCCGCTGGATTTATATAAATCACAAATTTTAGATTGGATAACATTGCCTGCCGATCTCAACACATTGCTTACACGCCCGTGGGTAATCATTACACACATGATCAGCCAGGCCGATGTGTGGAGCATGATTGGTAATATGATTTTTCTCTGGGCCTTTGGTTTTCTGTTGCAGGATATGATGGGTAACCGTCATATTATTCCAACCTTTATTTATGGATGTTTAACCGGAGCTTTTTTATATGTATTGGCTGTGAATGTTTTTCCGCAGTTCAGAGAAGCTGCAAATGCAGTTGGTTATACAGGAGCCGGAGCCGGTGTGATGGCCATTGCAATAGCTGCAACAGTTACAGCGCCCAATTACCGTGTGTTTCCCATGATCAACGGTGGCATTCCCCTCTGGGTAATTACATTAATCTATATCATTGTTGATTTTGCCGGACTTGCAAGTTTTGCTTTTCCTCATCACCTGGCTCATTTGGGTGGTGCTTTTATGGGCTTTGTTTATATTAAACTGGCAAGAAGCGGAAACGATTTGGGCAACTGGATGCACCGTGCATATAATTGGTTTTTTCATTTATTTGATCCTGCTGACAAGCCGCAAAAAAAAACCCTCAAAAAAGAAGTATTTTACAATACCAAAAAACAACAACCGTTTACACGTAAACCCAATATTACACAGCAACGGGTAGATGAGATACTGGATAAGATCAGTCAGAAAGGATACGAAACACTCAGCCCTGAAGAAAAAGATATTTTAAAGAAGGCTGCTGATAACGAAACATTGTAACAACTATGGCCGGGTTCATCCGCAAAATCACCAAACAATTCATCATTACCTGTAATGTATGTGTGAGTGTATGTATGCTGCTGCTGTACACTCTGCCACATACCAATCAGAATTATTCATGGTTCATTAATTTGTGTGCACTCTCACTTCCTTTTTTTATTCTGATACAAATTGGGTTTTTTGGTTTTTGGTTTTTTGTTAAACGAAAGCTGGTATGGATTTCTGTCATCACTTTATTGCTGTGCTGGAATCTGATCGGGTCATTGGTCGGATTTCATCCATCATCCAAAAAGAAAACAAAAGAAGATTCTGATTTCAGGGTAACAACATGGAACATCCATCTTTTAAATTTTTTTGAAAACAACGGCAGACTGGATGAACAGATGATCCTGAAAGCTAAAAACTTTCATGCAGATGTACTGGCTGTACAGGAATTTGTTTTTTCGTTAGACAGTTCATCTCCCATCACATTGGAAAAAGTGAAAAAGGAATTAGGTTACAAATACGCAGTGGCGGCTAACGACAGGGCTTTTGGTGTACACACCAACATCAAACAGAAAAATGAACGCTATCATCCTTTTTGTGTAGCCATTTTTTCAAACCATCCCATTTTGCAGTGGAAGAAAGTACAAAGCCTGAAAGAATACAATCACACTTTTTTGTGGGCCGACGTATTGGTGAATACAGATACCCTGCGCATTTTCAACATTCATCTCCAGAGCATGCACTTTGCAAAAAAAGATTATGAGTTTATTGAAAATATTGATCAGCAGAATATGGAAGCCGTGCAACGCAACAGCCGCAGCATCATCCGTAAAATGAAAAGCGCTTATCTCCTTCGTGCGAGCCAGGCAAGGGATGTAAAAGCAGAACTTACTAAAAGTCCTTACCCCGTTATTGTTTGCGGCGATATGAATGATGTGCCCAACTCTTATGCGTATCAAACCATCCGCAAAAACTTATACGATTCCTATACAGAGAAAGGTTGGGGTATTGGCCGCACTTTTCAGTTTCTCTCGCCTACACTTAGAATTGATTATGTGCTGCACAGCAAAGAACTTGCTTTAAAACAGGTGCAGGTTATACGTCCTTCACCAAGTGATCATAACCCGGTAATAGCCGATTTTAATTTGCAGAAATAGGGTCTTTTAAAAAACCACCGGGGGTTTTGCGGTGAGTCGTGTTGTTTCAAATGGCTGCATTACAAAACCCGGGAGGTTTGCACCATCAACCATCGGAAATCCTATCTTTGTTTCAATGAAGAATTATTCTAAATATTGTTGCCGTTGTTAGTGCAAATGATCGCCCGTTCATTCAATTCTTCATTTCCAATCATTCAATTTTATGTCGCAGTTAAAAATTTATAATTCTCTTACCCGTCAAAAAGAAGTTTTTCAATCCATCACTCCCGGTCATGTGGGCATGTATGTGTGCGGACCAACCGTAAGCGGTGAAAGTCATTTGGGCCATGCCCGTCCTTATATTACGTTTGATGTTTTGTATCGTTACCTTATGTATTCAGGATACAAGGTTCGTTATGTACGCAACATTACCGATGCCGGACATTTTGAAGAAGAAGGAAAGGAAGCAGAAGATAAAATTTCAAAGAAAGCAATACTGGAAAAATTAGAGCCCATGGAGTTGGTGCAGAAATATACCAACCTTTATCACTGGGCCATGGATCAGTTCAATACATTGCCGCCTTCCATTGAACCAACAGCAACCGGTCATATAGTAGAACAGATCGGCATGATTGAACAGATCATTGAAGCAGGTTATGGTTATGTAGCAAATGGCTCTGTTTATTTTGATGTAAAAAAATATGCAGCCGGCCATGAGTATGGAAAGCTGAGTGGACGGGTGATTGATGATCTTTTAGAAACAACAAGAGAGTTGGAAGGACAGGATGAAAAAAAAGACCGTGCTGATTTTGCTTTATGGAAAAATGCAGCACCTGAACATATCATGCGCTGGAAAAGCCCCTGGGGCATTGGTTTCCCCGGCTGGCATATTGAGTGCTCGGCAATGGCTACAAAATATCTCGGCGCTCAATTTGATATTCATGGTGGCGGTATGGATCTGTTGTTTCCGCATCATGAAAGTGAAATTGCACAAAGTACTATCTGCAACCACACTGCACCTGTACGTTATTGGATACATAATAATATGATCACCATTAACGGACGGAAGATGGGCAAGAGTTATAACAATGTGATCAAGCTCACAGAACTTTTCAGTGGCGATCATCCAATGCTGGAGAAAGCCTATCACCCAATGACAGTTCGTTTTTTTATTCTGCAAACACAATACAGAAGTACACTTGATTTTGGTAACGAAGCATTACAGGGCGCAGAGAAAGGATTGAAACGTTTGTGGGAAGCGTATGAATGGCTAATGAAGCTGCAAGCTGCAAGTTTTAAGCCGCAGGCAAGCGACACAGAGCTTGAAGCGAATTGCTTAAAGCTTATAGCTGGTTTTGATGAGTTCATGAATGATGATCTTAATACTGCAAAAGTATTGGCGAATATGTTTGAACTGGTGCCGGTGATCAATGGAATAAAAGACAAACATATTGCAGCAGATGCATTAAGCAGTGAAACAATTGCTTTACTGCAAAAACAAATGAAAGTTTATGTAGAAGATATTCTTGGTTTAAAAGATGTGAGTGGTGAAGAGAATGAAAAACTGAAAGCCGTGATGCAGTTGCTGATTGATTTGCGTAAAGAAGCTAAAACCAAAAAAGATTTTGTAACCAGCGATAAAATAAGGAATCAACTGGCGGAGTTGGGAATACAACTGAAAGATGAAAAAGACGGCGGAATGAGTTATACACTTGAGTAAAGAAAACAATGCATGTCAAAATATATTCTTCATCTTTCCAAAGACAAAAAGCTGAAAAAGGTCCTTGAAAAACAGGAACCACATGTATTGGTAAAACGTAAGAATATCTATCTCTGTCTCTGCGCTTCCATCACAAGCCAGCAATTATCAACCAAAGTGGCCGAGGTTATTTACAAGCGCTTTCTTGCTCTATATGGAAATAAAGAGCCAACGGCACAACAAATTTTAGACACTCCGTTTGAAACCTTACGTAGCATTGGCTTGAGTAATGCCAAGACCAACTATGTGCACAATGTTTGTCGTTTTTTTATTGAAGAAGGTTTAGATGATAAGCACCTATACAAAATGAGCAGCGAAGAAGTGCAGCAAAAACTCATTCAGATAAAAGGTGTGGGAAAATGGACAACAGAAATGATCCTGATGTTTGCCCTGCAGCATGAAGATGTTTTTCCTGTTGATGACCTGGGTATTCAACAGGCCATGACAAAGCTCTACAAATTAGATGCCTCCAATAAGAAACTGCTTTTTGAACAGATGCAGAATGTAGCTGAAAAATGGCGTCCTTACCGTACTTATGCCTGCGTGCATTTGTGGAGGTGGAAGGATGGAGAGTAATGATAAAAAAGTATTGTGCTTATTATGTAGTTTTTACC
>CAMTVU010000034.1:0-13771 GCA_947085245.1 uncultured Chitinophagaceae bacterium
CATGCACTACCCGAGTGAAATACTTTTTTAAAAAAGTGTTGTACAAAAAAAGACCCTTGAAAAATCAAGAGTCTTTTATGTCGGGAAGACAGGATTCGAACCTGCGACCCCCTGGTCCCAAACCAGGTGCGCTACCGGCCTGCGCTACTTCCCGAATTATTTTCTAAAAACCGTTTAATTCCTCTTTTCTTTATCTTATTCTCCAATCTTACTGCTTCTGCCCTATTCTCTGACTCAATGTTCCAAATCAATTTCCACGGAACTCCTTTTGATGTAAAATTGTCTTCTCCATTATTATGTTCACTTAATCTGTTTTCCAAATCCTGAGTGGAACCAACATAAAACTTATTAAGTTTCTCACTCCAAATGATATATACGTAATAACTCATTTGCTTATCTGCGACCCTGGCGCCTTAAAGCGCCATACGCTATCGGCTAAAGTTTATACCGCAGCAGGCGGTACTACTTCCCGATTCCCTTTTTGAAGGGTTGCAAAAATAACTGACTATTGGTAAAGTGCCAAAAAAACAAATCCCAAATCCAAAGAATGAATTTGGGATTCAATCATTTTTATTTTTGATGATTACATTGCAGCCAACTGAACCTTCTGCTGTAATTCCAATACACTTTCTTTAAACATAGTATCCGTATCCATCAAATCTTTTACGGTTTGGCAGGAGTGAATAACAGTTGTATGATCTCTTCCTCCAAAATGTTCACCAATGGTTTTGAGTGAATTCTTGGTAAAGGTCTTGGCTAAAAACATTGTTATCTGGCGGGCCTGCACAATTTCTCTCTTGCGTGTTTTTTGCAGAAGTTTTTCGTAAGGAACATCAAAGTAATCACACACCATCTTCTGAATAGCATCAATGGTAATTTCTTTGGAAGAAGTTTTTACAAAATTCTTAAGTACTTTTTTAGCCAA
This sequence comes from uncultured Chitinophagaceae bacterium, assembly GCA_947085245.1. Lineage (GTDB taxonomy): Bacteria > Bacteroidota > Bacteroidia > Chitinophagales > Chitinophagaceae > Lacibacter. The sequence goes on from CAMTVU010000034.1 coordinate 926, forward strand.
ATCAAGATCAATTTCTTTTTTATTAAGCGAGGATTGTGCCAATAATGAAATAAGCGCCCCTTCCAGTTCACGAACATTGGTATTAATGTTATAAGCAATGTACTTCACAACATCTTTGTGCATCTCCAGGCCGTCATTCTTCATTTTCTTTTCCAGTATTTCAATACGGGTATCATAATCGGGTATTTGCAGATCGGCACTTAAACCCCAGCGGAAACGGCTGAGCAAACGCTCCTGTACACCTTCCAGATCTTTGGGCGGTTTATCTGAAGAAAGTACCAATTGCTTACCGCTTTGATGCAGGTGGTTGAAAATGGCAAAAAAAGCATCCTGACTTTTTTCAGCACGGTTAAAGAACTGCACATCATCAATAATGAGCACATCAACCAATTGGTAAAAATGGATAAAATCGTTGATGGCATTGTTGCGGCTATGATCAACAAACTGGTTAATGAATTTTTCTGAGCTTACGTACAATACTACTTTATTGGGATGCTGGCGTTTTACCTCATTGCCCACGGCCTGAGCCAGGTGGGTTTTACCCAACCCAACACCCCCATAAATTACCAATGGATTGAAAGATGTAGCGCCTGGTTTATCTGCAACTGTTTTACCGGCACGGCGGGCCACACGGTTACAATCACCTTCAATAAATGCGTCAAATGTATAATTAGGATTGAGTTGCGGATCAATCTGAACCTTTTTTAAACCCGGAATAACAAACGGGTTCTTTACAGGATTGCTTATCACCAGTGGAAAATCCATTTCGTTGTTTGTATAAGTTTTATAACCATGACCGGGAACATCCATTGTGATGGGCTGGTTATTATTATTACCACTATCCATCATGATGCGATATTCCAGGTTTGCATCTTTTCCTAATTCCCTTTTCAATGTTTTGGCAAGCAGTGTAACATAATGTTCTTCCAGGTATTCAAAAAAGAACTGACTGGGTACCTGAATTGTAAGAATCTTATTTTTAAGTTCAACAGGTTTAATTGGTTCAAACCATGTTTTGAAATGTTGCCACTCTACAATATCTTTTATAATTGTTAAACAACTTTTCCATACCTGATCAGCCGTGTTCGTCATTGTACCTTAAGCAGTTTATATAATGAGTTAATAATGTTCCTGTTGTTCTCTCAGCATTTCTTCATAATGAAAATTCATTATAAAAAAATTAGGGGGGACAGCGAATATCAACACTTTTTGTGGAAAAAAAAATTTTTTATTCGCCTGATTTTTCCCCTATTAAAAGAGTGTTGGCTTTATACAGATTTTTCTTTTTAAATCCGGCAAACCGGTAATCCAGCCTTCCCAGCTGAATGCCCGCCCAGCCTACCTGGTTTACCAAAACAGCAGCTCCCGATTTGTTCTTTACCAACACAGGTTCGTTTAAAAAAGTATGTGTATGGCCACCTATAATTAAGTCAACATATTCAGTTTCTTTTGCAAGGATGAGGTCCGAAATTTTGTTAATATCTTCTTTGTACTGATACCCGAGATGTGATAAACAAACCACCATATCACAATCTTTTTCTTTTTTCAGCATATTGGCTGTTTCATTTACTTTCTGTATAGGATCAAGATAAACAGTGTTACCAAATAAATTATCGGGCACCAATCCTTTCATTTCAATGCCAACACCTGTAACACCTATTTTCAATTTTCCTTTTTTAAATATTTTATATGGAACCGATTTGTTCTCCATAGACGTATTGCTGAAATCATAGTTGCATAACAGCACGGGAAATTTTGCATGATTAAGTTGTGTTGCAAAATTTTCAAGCCCGGCATCAAAATCATGATTGCCCATGGTGCAGGCATCATAACCCATTTTTGTCATTGCCTTTATTTCAGGCTCACCTTTATAAAGATTAAAATAAGGAGTACCCTGAAAAATATCACCTGCATCAAGTAACAGAACATGCTCTTCTTTTGAACGTATATCTTCAATCAATTTTGCACGGGCAGCTACTCCGCCAAGTCCCTGGTTGCGGCTGCCATCCATAGGAAAAGGTTCCAGCCTGCTGTGCACATCATTGGTGTGCAGAATAACAAGGCTTTGAGCTGCAGGTTCTTCTGCCTCAACCCATTGGGAAGTGAATAGAGCGCCTGCTGTAAAAGCCGTTTGCTGAATAAATTTTCTTCTATTGAGCATTGGTAACTCTGTTTTCAGTTGTAACTGTAATTTGCTTTCCTGCTTTGTTGAAGGATGCGAAATAATCAATCAAAGCATCCCTGAACAAAAAACCATGATTGATCTGAGGAATGGGCCGCAGCATATCGCATTTATCACCACCGTTTGCAACATAATCTGAATTGGCAATGGTATATACTGCATCCGCATCCAATGGTTTTCCGTTGATCATTACATTTTCAGCTTTACCGTTTTTGATCTCCATAGTTATACCTGCTACGGGCCATCCACCTCTTGAAGAAATATGATCCAGAAATTCTTTGAGCAATTTTCCCGAAACTTTTTGTAACACAATTATATTATCAAAAGGCATCAGCTCAAAAACTTTTCCTTTTGTAATAATACCTGCTTTAACAAATGACAACCGTATGCCGCCATAATTAACAAAAGCAGCATCAACCGGTACTGCATAATATTTTTCAGCCATTACTTTCATGGCATCGGCCATTAAATTTCCAAGTGTACCTTCCGGTTGTTTTTTTTCAAGATCAACTGCCAGTGTTGCAATCACTCCGCTCATACTGCGGTTCACACTATCGGAGTAGGGCTGAAGAAATGATATAAAAGATGAATCTGTTTGTACATTTTCTATAGGGTAATCTTTATACTGTACCGAAGCTGCCCTGTAAGTTGGGTTGCACGAATAAAAAAACAGGATGCCTGCCGTAAGAATTAAATGGATAGTGCCCTTGTTCATATTCCGGATGTAACTATTGAAAGGTAGCTTATTTTATGAGCACAAAAAAAATGTTTTTTTTGAAAAGCAAGTTGTAATTTCTGAGCATGTAACATCAGTTACCTTTGCGGCTCATCAATTGTTTTCGGGTTAACTGCCTGACACACACATGCAACAACAAATCACTCTCCGCTTACTGCCCTCACAGGCAAACAACCATGCCATTATTCATGAACAAATTGCTCAAGCTGCAGGTGTTGCCGTAATTTCTGTAAACGGGTTTTATATTCTTAAACAATCCATTGATGCAAGAAGCAGGCAACCATGGATCAATCTCACAGTACAGGCTTTTATCAACCAACCTGTTGCAGAAAGAGAGCTGGATAATTTTGCTTTTAAAGATGTACATGCTGCCAAACATCAGGTGCTTATTGTTGGTGCCGGACCGGCAGGATTGTTTGCTGCCCTCCGCCTCATTGAGCTGGGCATTAAACCTGTTATTGTTGAAAGAGGAAAAGATGTAAGGGCAAGAAGAAGAGACCTGGCAATATTAAATAAAGAAGGAGAAGTGAACCCTGAAAGCAATTATTGTTTTGGTGAAGGCGGCGCCGGTACTTACAGCGATGGTAAATTATATACACGCAGCAGCAAACGTGGCAGCATTGATCGTATTCTTCAACTGTTTGTTCGCTTTGGAGCTGAAGATAAAATTCTTTACCAGAGCCATCCGCATATTGGTACCAATAAACTGCCGCATATCATCACTGCAATGCGAGAATTTATTCTTTCCTGCGGTGGTACTATTCATTTTGAAACCAAGCTCACTGATTTCATAATTGAGAAAGATGTTTTAAAAGGAATAGAGATCAATCATACTTCTGTATTAATTGCCGATGCTGTGATTCTTGCAACCGGCCACAGTGCAAGGGATATTTTTGAACTGCTGCATCAAAATAAAATACTGATTGAAGCCAAGCCTTTTGCATTGGGTGTACGAATAGAACATCCGCAGGCTTTAATTGATTCTATACAATACCGATGTCCCGTTCGTGACGAATTCTTGCCGCCAGCTTCTTATAGTTTAGTTGAACAGGTGCAGGGAAAAGGTGTATTCAGTTTTTGTATGTGCCCGGGAGGAATTATTGCGCCTGCTGCAACATCTCCCGGTGAACTGGTGGTAAATGGATGGAGCCCATCCAAACGTAACAATGCATTTGCCAACAGCGGAATGGTAGTAACGATTGAGGTGAAAGATGCAGTAAGATATTTTAAATCCCAAATTCCAAATTTCAAATTCCAAATTCCTGAAAACGATCCTTTATTATTGATGAAGTTTCAACAGGCAATTGAGCAGAAAGCTTTTGCGGCAGGTGGTGGTAAGTTTGTTGCTCCGGCTCAACGGATGGTTGATCTGTTTGAAAAGAAAACATCATCTACCCTGCCCGGTTGTTCTTACCCGCCCGGCATCAGCAGTGTTTCATTAGACAATGTGCTGCCCGATTTTGTTTTTGAAGATCTGCGTTTAGCATTTAAGGTATTCGGTCAAAAGATGAGAGGCTATTTTACCAACGATGCTATTGCAGTAGCAACAGAATCAAGAACATCATCCCCTGTTCGTATTCCCCGCAACAATGAAACCCTGCAACATCCGCAAATCAAAGGACTTTATCCCTGCGGTGAAGGCGCAGGCTATGCCGGTGGAATTGTGAGTGCAGCAATGGATGGTGAACGGGTGGCCAATATGATTGCAGCCCCCTCTAACTCCCCCAAAGGGGGAGAACTCTGAGCACAGCCCTTGCTGTTCGATGTCTTAAACTTAATTCTTATAATTGCTATATTCACAATTATATTCTTTTGAAGATGTGGAAGAACAAAATGTTTGACTATGCAATACAGCACCGCCTTCTCTCTTTTAGAAAGAAGGAAGGGAAGATAGGCCTCTGATAATTTTTCCTTATTACTTTGTAACAAATTTTAAACTTAGCAGACTAACTATCACATGAGTACCATCTTAGAAGTTCAGAACCTGAAAAAATACTTTTCATCACAAAAAGCAGTTGATGATATCAGCTTTACCGTTGATAAAGGCTCCATCTTTGGATTGCTTGGCCCCAACGGTGCAGGTAAAACAACATTGATACGCATGATCACGGGTATCTTTTATCCCGATGCGGGTACTATTAACCTCAACGGAAAAAATTTTAACCCCACTACTGATGTAATTGATATTGGTTACATGCCCGAAGAACGTGGTTTGTATAAAAAAATGAAAGTAGGCGAACAGGCCATGTACCTCGCCCAGTTAAAAGGCATGAACCGGAAAGATGCTTTTGTTAAAGTAAAAGAATGGTTTGAAAAATTTGAAATGCAAAGCTGGTGGAATAAAAAAGTGGAAGACCTGTCGAAAGGAATGAGTCAGAAACTGCAATTTGTAATTACTGTTTTACATGAACCAAGACTGGTGATACTTGATGAGCCTTTCAGTGGATTGGACCCCGTAAACAGCAACCTCATTAAAGAAGAAATTTTTAACCTGGCGAAGAAAGGAACCACCATCATCTTCAGTACACATCGTATGGAACAGGTGGAAGAAATCTGTGATCATATTATTTTGGTGAACAAAGGCACCAAGATCCTTGATGGAAGTGTGAAGGAAATAAAACAGCAATTCAAACAGAATATATTTACCGCTGAACTGGATCGTTTGCCTGCCGTATTGCAACATGCATCATTCAGTATTGCAAAGCAGGATGGCAACAATCTTACACTCAAGATCAACGAAGGTTATCGCTCCAATGATGTGTTGCTGCATTTCATCAACCAGCAAAGCGGCATTATTGCCTATCATGAAATTCTTCCTTCACTCAATGAAATCTTTATCCGTTTGGTGGAAGGAACACCAACAGCAAGACAATTTGAAACCGTTACTGCTTAATACCTCATTTATATGAATAAGATACTGATCATAATTAAAAGAGAATACATAACAAGAGTTCGCAATAAAACATTTTTGTTATCAACTTTCTTATTTCCATTGCTCATGTTTGCACTGATGTTTGGTGGTGCATTTATTGGCGCTAACGGAACTGAACAAAGAAAGATTGCAGTAGATGATCAAAGCGGAATATATAAAAACAACTTTAAAACCGGTGCTGCCGTTGAGTTTGGTTATCCTGCTGAAGTAAACAGGAATAATTATAAAGACAAAGGCTACGAAGGTGTATTGATCATTTATTCAGCCAACAGGCAAAAAGCTGATTCTGTAAGATTATATACAGAAAAACAGTTGGGCCTTGGTACGGATGAGGCGATCAAAAATCAAATTCAAAAGATCAATGAAAACCGTTTGCTGATGGATCGTGGCGTTACAAGAAACACACTTGATTCCATTCGACAGTTGAGTGAAAGTAAAGAATCACTTAACTATCGTTCCTACCAGGTAAAAGGCAGTGAAATAAAAGAAGAAAATAAAATGCTTGCACTGGCCATTGGTTATGCAAGCGGTTTCATCATTTACATTGTATTGATCATTTACGGAACAGTAGTGATGCGTGGTGTGATGGAAGAAAAAACCAATCGTATAGCTGAAGTAATGGTAAGCAGTGTAAAACCATTTCAACTGATGATGGGTAAAATCATTGGTATTGCAGCTGTTGGTTTAACGCAACTGTTTTTATGGATCCTTCTCATCTTCTTACTTTCCTCTCTCAGCAGTTTATTTATTTCGCCTGAGCTGTTGGAGCAGGCGCAAAAAATGAATGAAACCATGCCATCCATGGCACAGAGTAATTCAATGGCTTTTAAAATAGCAGAAGCGAAAAACACCATATTCAGCGCCAACTGGGCTTTGATCATTCCCTGTTTTATTTTCTACTTCCTGTTTGGTTATTTGTTTTACGCTTCCTTGTTTGCAGCAGTTGGCAGTGTGGTAAATGAAGATCCGCAGGAAGCACAATCATTGATGTTACCTATTACATTGCCAATTGTACTGGGCATCTTTATTATGATCAATGCCATACAAAACCCAAGCGGATCATTGGCTGTGTGGGGAAGTATTATCCCTTTCACTTCACCCATTGTAATGATGAGCCGCATACCATTTGGAGTTCCCGGAACTGTTGAATACTGGCAATTAGGTTTGTCAATGCTCTCATTAGTTGCCGGATTTTTATTCACCACCTGGCTCAGCGCAAAAATTTACAGAACAGGAATTTTATTGTACGGAAAAAAAGCTACACTCAAAGAAATGGCGAAGTGGGCTTTTAAAAAAGCATAATTTTTTTATAGATACGCTGATGCCCGACTAAAGCCGTTCAGGCGGGGATGACACTGATTGGTACGGATATTCACTGATTGGTTAAACGGGTTTTAAGCAACTGATTGTAGGTGTTCATTTCATAATAAAATATCAGCCACGAATTACACAGATTTACACGAAGAAGATGAATTATGATGTTGTAAGCGAATGCTTTTCATGTGTTGACAGACGGAGGCGTCAGTCAACTAAACAAAAACGAGGTTGTCTCATAAGTTGATAAAAAGGGAACACAACGAATACAAAGAATGACACGAAGAACACAACGTATTGATTATGAAAAATAACTTCTTTGTGTCCTTTGTGTTTTCTTAGAGTCCTTTGTGTTACTTACTACTTTTGAGACAGCCCCATTTTTTCAGTAAACTTATTATGCATGAATGGTGATGGGTGATACAAACGGTTGGTGAAACTCTTCTTCAGCTTCATAAACTTCAAAGTCAACTTTAAAAACCATTCCTTCTTTCACAAGAATGGCATCTTTTTTTGCTGCTTTGTACCCAACCTTATCAATCACCATTGTATGCTCACCAACAGGAACATTACTGATCTTAAAGTTGCCATTGGCATCTGTAACAATTTCTTTGTGAAAAGATGACTTGCGAATGGTTGCTGTAAACGTAACATTCGCTAAAGGCTTTTTGGTTTCGGCATCTATAATTGTACCCTGAACAGCGCCCGTTTCATTTCTTTCACCGGCACCGGCAAAACTTACAGTTGCAATGCCTGTTATGAAAACAGAGGCAAGAAGTATTTTCTTCATAACAATTTTTTTAGGATGATACTACTTCGCTCAAGAGCTACGAAGTACGTTGTAAGATTTTAAAGCTACAAAACCTGCTGCATTTTATTTGTCTTTTTTACAGCGTACTACATAGCCTGAGCGAAGCAGTATGACAAACGGTATAAGGAAATTGTTTAGTAATTAAAACAGGGGGATGTAAAAAAATCCGAAAATTATCTCACTTTGCAACTGCTTCATGAGTCAATGGATTGGCAAGCGCTTCCTGAAATTCACGCCATAAATTATCAGTAATAACAGCCGCCGGTAAAATGTCATCGAGCAATGCACTTACCTGGCCTATCTCCAGCTCGCCCTCAGCAAGATTGCCTTCAAACATTCCCTTCTTAGCCCTTGCCCTTCCAAGCAATTGCATCAACTCCTGTTGCGTTGCTCCCCTTTGCTCTGCCTCCTGTACCTGTTTGTAAAAATCATTTTTGATCAGGCGAACGGGAGTTAACTGTTTTAATGTAAGAACTGTATCGCCTTCATTTGTATTAATTACAGCGTTTTTAAAATTTAAATGACTGCTTGCTTCTTCACTGGCAACATATCTGCTTCCTACCTGCACAGCTTCTGCACCAAGCACCATTGCTGCAAGCATTTGCCGGCCGGTAGCAATTCCTCCTGCTGCAATTAACGGTATATGAATTGCTTTTTTAACTGCAGGTATCAACACCATGCTTGTTGTTTCTTCTCTACCATTATGACCACCCGCTTCAAAACCTTCGGCCACCACCGCATCGCATCCTGCATCCTGTGCTTTGCGTGCAAACTTGCTGCTGCTGATAACATGCACAACTGTTATTCCTCTTTCTTTTAAAATGGATGTCCACGTTTTGGGGTTACCTGCACTTGTGAAAACGATCTTCACTCCTTCTTCAATGATGATGGCAATATGCTTATCAATATCAGGATATAACAAGGGCACATTTACAGCAAATGGTTTGGCTGTAGCTGCTTTGCATTTTTGTATATGCTCTTTCAACAAATCGGGGTACATACTGCCACTTCCTATAATGCCTAAACCGCCTGCATTACTTACAGCACTGGCCAGTCGCCAGCCTGCAGCCCATACCATACCTGCCTGGATGATGGGTTTTTCAATTTGAAATAATTGAGTGATGCGATTTTGAAATAGTGCGGCCATTTTACGTAGAAAGTTACTGAACCAAAATAACGAAATTCAAATACAAACTATCTCAAAATTCTTTAAAAATATGATTTCCAGAATAACTATGACCGTCACTGCGAGGAACGAAGCAGTCTTTCATTAACAGATTGCTTCACTTCGTTCGTAATAACGACTATTGAGATAACTTCTAACTGTTTCTAATAATACGAACAGAAGTAGTGTAATTTGGAAGAACAAATTTTATTTTGTAAAACAATACACCGGCCTTGATGAAATAGAAGTTATTGGAATTATTTCACCGCTACTGCTTGTTTGATTGTTGTAACCGGAAAATGTTTCAGTATAAACCGAAAATAATGTCCAGCCATTTTTTGACAGGAAATTTAATGCCTCCGTTGCAGAAAGAAAATAGTTATAAATATTGTTTGTTTTCACACTTATGTTATAATAGAATGGTGCCTCAGCGTTCACTGCATTTTTTTTGTAATCATACGTCTTTAGCGAATAGATTTCATTTGCTGCTTCACAGCCTCTTTCTGCTTTAATTGAACAAAAACTTCTGCCCATGGTGTTATCATACTTATATTCAATCCTTATTAAAAGGTAGGTAGCAGAAGTATCTTGTTGAGAAAAACAAAAAAGACCGGATAGGAGAAAAATAAATAAGTAAAATATTTTCATGTTCGTTACAATTTTCTAATAGTAAATTACAACAAGAAATATGCTTATTTATGAGGCTAATACAGTTACAAGTAAAGTTTAACAATCATAGTCTTAACAGGCTGAAAAAGGAAAATCAACTCATTCGTTTTTTTATTTGTTGGGAACTGCTGCTGAGCTAAACGTTGAGTTGAAAGATATGCTGGATTTTAAGTAAATTTTCAAATTAAACTTATAGGATTAGGTAGAATAAGCGCTAATATCCAATTAACCGTCATTGCGAGCCACAGCCTTAACTTTTACATTCAACAAAATAGCGTGGCGAAGCAATCTTATTTTACAATCATTTATGCTTATTGATAAGATTGCTTCGCCGCTTTCATCATGTTGAAGGTTTTAATACGATCCTGCGCCTCGCAATGACGTAAGTGCGAAAGTGAGTGCAGCATTACCTTTGAGCATATCCTACCTAATCCTAAAAACTTACCCTAAATCAATCTCTGTATTATCACCAATATTCAAACTTCTTGTTTCGCCTTTTACTTCGGTATCGCTGCCAATGAGTGAATCTTCCAGCACAATATCAAACAGATCGGCGTAGGAACCAATGATGGAATCTTTCACAATAGAATAGTTGATGGTTGTATGATCGCCCACTGCCACATTGGGGCCAATAATGGAGTTTTTAATTTCACAGTTTTTACCAATACTTACCGGCTCCACTACAATTACATTTTCAAAACGATGATCGGGCGAAATAGATGTGCCGAATTTTTTCAGCAAGGTTGAATTTGATTCCAGCAAGGATTCTTTATTACCGCAATCAAACCAATTCAACACTTTAAACGATTGAAAGCTGGCTCCTTTTTCAATCATACATTGCAATGCATCGGTTAAGCTGTATTCATCACGGCACTTTACACCTTCCCTGTAATTCAATTCCAGGCAATCAAACATCATGTGTGTATCTATGATCTTGTATATTCCAACCAATGCCAGGTTACTTTTAGGAATCTGAGGCTTCTCCACTACTTTCAAAATTTTTCCCTCTTCATCAATTTCAGCTACACCAAAGTTGCGTGGATCATCTACTTTTTTTACAGCCAGCATGGATGTATTATTCTGCAGCACCTCTTTTATATCGTACTCACAAATCGTATCGCCCAGTACAATCATCACTTCATCGCCTGCCACATGCTCTTTGGTTAGTAAAATAGCATGCCCCAACCCCTGCCGTTCGCCCTGGTTCACAAAAGTGCTGTGTATGTGCGGAAATGATTCTTTGATGTAATCCTGAATTTTATCGCCCAGGTAGCCTACAATAAAAATAAACTCCTGTATGCCGGCATCCTGCAACTGTTCTACAATGATGCTCAGCACCGTTTTACCTGCAATGGGAATAAGAGCCTTGGGTTGTGTATATGTGTGTGGCCGCAGTTTGGTACCTGCACCTGCCACGGGAATTATTGCCTTCATAAAAAACGCTTGGTCTGAATGGAAGCGGCTAAAGTATGACTTTTTGAATAAACCCTTTATGACGAATGTATGCAGACTGTTTATAAAAAAATATCCATAAGTACTTACCACAAATTTTGTCGGCTTATTTTTGCGGCTCGTAAGCCGAAGCGAATGTTCTTTGGGTAACAAACTGAGGTATTTCTGTTGATCTTCAGTTGCGTCGCACTCTTGTACACCATAGCTTTCATCGGCAACCGAAGCTTTAGCGTAGGTTGCATGCGGCGATGTACTTGTACATTTCGTTCTTTTTTCAGCAATTAAAGAAACTTTTCAACTATAAATAAAACTTACTCATGCAAAGAGATACGACCATCTTCAACCTCATTAACCAGGAATTACAACGTCAGCGTCATGGCCTTGAACTCATCGCATCAGAAAACTTTACTTCCTTACAGGTAATGCAGGCAATGGGCAGCGTATTAACCAATAAATATGCTGAAGGATATCCCGGCCGCCGTTACTATGGCGGTTGTGAAATTGTAGATCAAACAGAACAATTAGCCATTGATCGTTTAAAAGAAATTTTCGCTTGTGAATATGCCAATGTGCAGCCACACAGCGGTGCACAGGCCAATGCTGCAGTAATGAGCGCCATCATTCAACCCGGTGATGCTATTCTAGGGCTTGACCTGAGTATGGGCGGCCACTTAACACATGGCTCTGCCGTTAACTTCAGCGGAAAATTGTACAAACCTCATTTTTATGGAGTAGTTAAAGAAACAGGCCTGGTTGATTATGAAATGCTGGAAGCCAAAGCAAGAGAAGTTAAACCCAAACTCATCATCTGCGGAGCAAGCGCTTACAGTCGGGACTGGGATTATGTACGCATTCGCAAAGTAGCAGATGAAGTGGGCGCTTTTGTGATGTGTGATATGGCACATCCTGCGGGGTTAATTGCAAAAGGATTATTAAGTTCGCCTTTTGAGCACTGTCATTTCGTTACATCAACCACCCATAAAACATTACGTGGACCAAGAGGCGGCATCATCTTAATGCACAAGGATTTTGAAAATAAGTTTGGATTGAAAGATGTAAAAGGCAATACCCGTATGATGAGCAATTTGATGGATATGGCTGTATTCCCCGGACAGCAGGGCGGGCCGCTGGAGCATGTAATTGCAGCAAAAGCAGTTTCTTTTGGCGAAATACTTACCGATGAATTTACAGCTTACGCAATACAGGTGCAGCTTAATGCACAGGCAATGGCCAAAGCATTTGTGAGCAGAGATTATAAGCTCATTTCCGATGGCACAGATAATCACTTAATGCTCATTGACCTCCGTAATAAAAATATCAGCGGTAAAAAAGCTGAGCAGGTTTTGGGCAAGGCTGATATTACCACCAATAAGAACATGGTTCCATTTGATGACAAGAGCGCCTTTGTAACAAGTGGCATCCGCACGGGTGTGGCAGCCATCACCACAAGAGGTATGAAAGAAGAGCACATGGATTTTGTGGTTGATGTAATTGACAGAAGTTTGCTGCATGCTGATGATGAAGCCACTCTAACAGCCATCAGAAAAGAAGTGAATGCTTTTATGGAACAGTTTCCTTTGTATCC
>CAMTVU010000035.1:0-24481 GCA_947085245.1 uncultured Chitinophagaceae bacterium
CAGTTAACTTCAACACTGATGGCAACAGGTCATGACATCCAACAAAATGAGTCGTTGGTGGAAGCCGTAAAAAATATTTGTGGACGATTCATCCTCAACAGTGTTCCTACAGGAGTTGAAGTTTGTTTGAGTATGCATCATGGAGGCCCTTTCCCTGCAACAACTGATGCAAGATATACCAGCGTTGGTGCCGATGGTATTAAACGGTTTGCAAGGCCCCTCTGTTTTCAAAACTGGAGCAATGCCTTATTACCTGTTGAATTGAAGAATGAAAACCCATTGGGGATTTGGAGAACGGTGAATGGGGAGTTGAGTAAGAAAGCTGTGGGGTAAATCCCTGTTTTTTTCAATGTAATAAACCCGACTGTTGTTATTACATTAAAACGAGTGGTTACTCCGGCTCTCGAAAAATATATTGTTCATCATATTCTATCTCAAACGCTTTCAGCATTTTTATGTATTCATCTAAGAAGGTTTCTTTTTTGTGATGCGCTTCCTGGTTTTTTACATAACGTATTACATCCGGCACATGACTTTTGGAATAGGAGAAAGCTCCAAACCCTTCCTGCCAGGCAAATGGTGAGTTACAGAATTCATTTTCCTTGATCCACTTGCTGCTTTCTGTTTTTACATTTTGAATTAATGAGGATATTGCCTGGTTGGGACGCATACCAATAAAAATATGAATGTGATCGGGCATGCCGTTTATCTGAAGCATTTTGTGTTCATTGTGTTGAATGATACCCGTGATGTATTGATAGAGCCGGTCTTTCCATGTGGGTTGGATGAGAGCCAACCGGTATTTGACGGCAAATACAAATTGCATGTGAATCTGGGTGTAAGTGTTTGCCATGGCGTATCATTTTTTTATGAATCTAAAAAAAAGATCGCTCAAATTTTAATAAAACTCTTGTTATTTTATTTCGGTGAAATTATTTATACATCAAACGCTCCTACGGAACGAACCAATGCTACCGATGAGATGTCCCTATGGGACAAGGTTTTGTTTGTGATACAAAATAGCGGTTGTTTTTTTGTTCCGTAGGAACATCTGCCGGGTAGCCCAATAAATGCGGAGGGTTACGGAACGAACCAATGCTACCGATGAGATGTCCCTATGGGACAAGGTTTTGTTTGTGATACAAAATAGCGGTTGTTTTTTTGTTCCGTAGGAACATCTGCCGGGTAGCCCAATAAATGCGGAGGGTTTCGGCGTTCCGTAGGAACGCTTGATATGATGAACAGAATTACCAAACGATAAACGTATTGCGACCACGCAGCCACTTCGTTGCGTGACAGGCGCAACAGCAGATGCAATGAAAAACAAAAGCCGGTATCAAAAAATTAAACCGCCATCACCACCTGCTCATCTTCCTTCGCATGCTTCATCACAAACCACACAGTTACCAATGTGGAAAGGATAAAATAAAAGCCCAATGCATATTTAATGAAACCAATGTATGGAGAAGCGCCAAACCAATCGCCTGTTTGAAATAAAATTGCCAGGCCAAAAATATTTTTGATGATTTCCCAAACGGCAGCATATTTATTTCGGTCCATCAGTTCGGTATAAGCATACACGCTTAAGAACACAAACAAACCATAGATATAAATGTATGAAGCGTTGATTGCACTGATGCCGGCAATGTTGCCAAAGAGATAACTGATGAAAAGCAACAGCACAATTAATTGCACCCAGCTCCACACATGCAAAGCAGAAGAAGCTTTGGTATCATATTTTTTAAAATGATAAGGGTCGTTGATTTTGTATAATGGATATTTTTCAGCAACATCGGCAGGCCGCCAGCCGCTTGGCATCATCCAGATACGGAATTTATCTTTCCAGCTTTGGGTAAGCCATGCATCTTTCGTGAGCAACCATAAGTGCATGAAATTTATTTTGATGGGGTTCCATGTTTGCACCGGTCTTGTAATGCCATATACCGGAGATTTAGTTTCCAGTTCTTCCTGGAAAGTGCCAAAGAGTTTATCCCAGAAAATAAATATCTGCGAATAGTTTTTATCAATGTATTCAGGATTGATGGCATGATGCACCCGGTGATGCGACGGAGTAACAATGATCTTTTCCAAAAATCCCATCTTACCAATATGCTGAGTATGATACCAGAACTGTGCAAACAAATGCAAAGGTGCAACTACTGCAATTACCATTGGCGGAACGCCGAGCAAAGCAGCAGGTAATAAAAAGATGGTGAAGATTTTAAAAACCACTGAAACACTTTGCCGTAACGCACAGGCAAGATTATATTCTTCGCTGCTGTGATGAATGATATGTGCATTCCAGAAAAAATTATATTCATGATCTAAACGATGACCCCAGTAGCCGGCAAAGTCGAGAACAATAAAAGCAATTACATAAATAAGGATCTGGTTCTGTACATGAACAATGGCAATATGCTCAACCATCCATTCGTAAGAGATGATGGCAATGCTGAGACCCAATACATCTTTGGTAACATTGGTAACGCCGCTGCTGAGGCTGGAGATCATGTCCATATTGCGTGCAGTATCTTTTCCTTTCAGTACGCCGTAGAATTTTTCGGCAAGTACCAGAATTAAAAAGGCAGGCATGGCAATGAGTAATATTTTACCGTAGGTTTCCATGAAGCAATCGTAAGTTTGAAATACAAATGTAAACGGATTGCAGGAAAAATGTTATCGAAACCCATTACAAAAAAATATCCCAACGCCTCGCTGAATCGTTTTGGCGGCTGGACGTTTCATTGTGTGGATGCCCATACCTGCGGTAATCCTGTACGGTTGGTAGCCGATGGAGGCCCTGAACTGGAAGGTAATAACATGAGTGAAAAGCGGCAACACTTTTTAAGAGAATATGACTGGATACGAAAAGGGTTGATGTTTGAACCGAGAGGTCATGACATGATGAGCGGAAGTATTTTGTATCCGCCACATGATCCGCAGAATGATTTTGCAGTTTTATTTATTGAAACAAGTGGGTGCCTGCCCATGTGCGGCCATGGTACAATTGGTATAATCACCATTGCAATTGAAGAAGGATTAATTATTCCTAAAACTCCCGGCATCATCCGCATGGAAACGCCTGCAGGATTGGTGATGATTGAATATACTGTGACTGGCCCTGGCCTTCAGGAAGGAATGACTGGCCCTGGCCTTCAGGCCAGGGTAAAAAGTGTAAAGCTCACCAATGTTCCTTCTTTCCTTCATTCTGCAGAGTTGGTTGTTGATTGCCCTGAGTTGGGTGAGTTGATAGTTGATGTTTCTTATGGCGGAAATTTTTATGCCATTGTGGATGTGCAGAAAAATTTCAAAGGATTGGAACATTATTCTGCCGATAAATTAATTGCATGGGCAAGAGAGTTGCGTAAGAATATCAATGCGAAATATGAATTCATTCATCCGCAGGATGCTACCATCAACGGATGCAGTCATATTTTATGGACAGGCGCAGTAATTGATCCCAGCTCAACTGCACGTAATGCCGTGTTCTATGGTGAGAAAGCAATTGACCGCAGCCCCTGCGGTACAGGAACATCAGCACGAATGGCGCAGTGGTATGCAAAAGGAAAGTTGAAGAAAGGCGATGAGTTTATTCATGAAAGTATCATTGGCAGTAAATTCATTGGAAGAATAGAAGAAGAGTTGCTGTTGGATGGAAAGAAAGCCATTCGTCCAAGTATTGAAGGATGGGCAAAAATTTACGGGTACAATACTATCAGCATAGATAAAGATGATGATCCTTATGCGTACGGATTCCAGGTGTTGTAGTCAAATGTTGAATTGAATTCGTTTGAAGATGTGGTAGATAAAATGTTGGGGCATGTTCACATGTACCGCTCCTTCTCCTTTGGAGAAGGAGAAGGAGGATGAGGCCGATGATCCTTATGCGTATGGATTCCAGGTTGTTTAAAGCCCCCTCCCGGCCCCCCAAAGAGGGAAGAGATCATCAAGACACAAGGCTAACTTATTTAAAATGTATGAATAGTTTGTACATCTTCGAATTTATTGTGTTGATAAGAAAAACAAGAATGATATGTTAGAACAAGAGATGAATAAAGAAAAAAAATTTGCCCTCTCCTCTCTTTTGGATAGGAGAACGAGGGGTGAGGTCACAATCATTGGCGGCGGTGTTATTGGATTATGCTGCGCTTATTATTTACAGAAAGAAGGGTATGAAGTAACGGTTATTGAAAGAGATGATATTACCGATGGCACATCATTTGGTAATGCCGGCTATGTATCGCCAAGTCATTTTATTCCATTGGCAAGTCCGGGTGTTATTGCACAGGGTTTGCGGTGGATGCTTAGTTCTTCTTCACCCTTTTATGTAAAACCAAGATTGAATCTTGATCTGATTAAATGGGGATTGATGTTTTGGAAAAATGCAACCGAACAAAAAGTAAAAGAGAGTGCACCGCATCTCAATAATATTCTGCAACTGAGCCGTGAGTTAACAACCGAAATGAAAAATGAACTGGGTAACAGTTTCCGAATGGAAGAGATCGGCTGTTTTATACTGTATAAAACAGAAAAAACGGAGAAGCATGAAAGGCAGTTGGCAGCAGAAGCTAAACAATTCAATATTGAAGCAAAAATTTTCAATGCTGCTGAAGTGCAGGCTATGGAACCGGAGGTGGAAGTGAATGTGCGTGGCGGAATTTTATATCCCATTGATGCACATCTGCATCCCGGTGAGTTTATGAAAACGCTTAAAGAACATTTACTGAAAACCGGTGTAAAGTTGCAACTGCATACTACTGTTACAGGTTTTGAAAAACAAAATGGAATAGTAACAGCCGTTATAACAGATAAAGGAAAATTTGATTGCGGCGAATTGGTGATTGCAACCGGTTCATGGTTACCTCTTGTAACAGATCAGTTGGGTATTCATTTATTATTACAGGCAGGCAAAGGTTACAGTATGACCTTTGAGAATATGCAAAAGAATTTACGTTATCCTGCAATTCTTGTGGAGGATCGTGTGGCAATGACGCCGATGGGAAGAGACCTTCGCATGGGTGGAACCATGGAGATCAGCGGCTTGAATTCTCCTGTACTCATAAAGAGAGCTGAAGCAATTTTCAACGCATCCAAAAAATATTATCCATCATTGAATGTGCAATTCCCTGCTCCTGAAAAGATATGGTATGGCTTAAGGCCGCTCACACCGGATGGGTTACCTTACATTGGCAGACATCGTAAATTTGAGAACCTTACAATAGCAGGCGGCCATGCCATGATTGGTTTATCTTTAGCAGCAGCAACAGGTAAGCTGGTACAGCAGATCATTTCAAAACAAAAAACAGAAATTGATATACATGCGTTTGATGCAGAACGTTTCTGATCAAATAAAAAAAACAGCACATGAAAAAGTATTTCTTCACTCTGATTTTTTCTTTCATTCTTGTTGCTGCCAATGCACAACATCAACTTGTAAAATTATGGGAAACAGATTCAACGTTAAAAGTGCCGGAGTCTGTTTTGTTTGATAGTAAAAACAAAGTGTTATACGTTTCCAATATTGATGGCAAAGAACCCTGGGGTAAAGATGGAAAAGGCTCAATAGGTAAAGTTGGATTGGATGGAAAAATCATTGCAGTTGATTGGGTGAGTGGCTTAAATGCACCCAAAGGAATGGGATTGTTCAAAAATAAATTGTATGTGGCTGATCTTACAGAACTGGTGGTAATTGATGTTCTTAAAGGAGAAATCATTGAACGCATTGCTGTTGATGGCGCTGTTGGTTTAAATGATGTAAGTATTGGTAAAAAAGGAGTGATCTATGTTTCTGATTCAAGAGCCAGGAGAGTATATGAAATAAAAGATAAGAAGCAAACTGTTTTATTAGACAGCTTCAAACTGAAAGTTCCTAATGGTGTGTTGAAACATAAAGGAAGCTTGTACGTGCTGGATGCAGGCTCTATGTACCGTATGGAAAAAGATAAGAACCTCATAAAAATTGCAGAAGGGATGGAAGGAGGTACAGATGGAATTGAAAATGTTACCGGTGGCGATTTTATAGTATCCACCTGGAGTGGTGTTGTATATTATGTGAATGCTGATGGAACAAAACAGGTGTTGCTGGATAGCCGTCAGCAAAAGATCAACTCGGCTGATATTGGCTATGATGCTGCAAAGCGGATAGTATATATTCCCACCTTCTGGAAAAATTCAGTGGTGGCGTATGAACTCAAGTAAAGGAATGTGAAAACTTGTTGGGTGGCACTTCCATCAAAAAGAATGTCGTTATTTTTACCAAACGTATGAACTGTACTTCACAACAACTGAGCTATCAGCAAACGGGGGCTTTCTCAAAAATAGTTCTGGATTACCTGGATGATTCTCCGCAATTGCGTTCATTCTATTCTCATCGCCCGGATGTGGATGGAATAAAGAAAGCAATTACAGAACGAAAAGGTTTTGCAACCAACCGGAAAATTCTTGTTAATCATCTCAAGAAACAATACCAAGCTGTACCTGTTTCAGCAGCAGTGAAGCAGAATTTAGAACTGCTGTTGCAGGATAATACGTTTACCATCACCACTGCACATCAACCCAATTTATTTACCGGCCCTGTTTATTTTATTTATAAAATTCTGCATGCTGTTAAATTGGCAAGCAGCTTGAAGCTGCAGCTTCAGACGTACAATTTTGTTCCGGTGTATTATATGGGCAGTGAAGATGCAGATTTTGAAGAGCTGAGTTATTGTACCATCAACGGAGAAAAGTATCAATGGACTACACAACAAACCGGGGCGTTTGGAAAAATGGTAATTGATAAAAATATAACAAAGCTGATAGATGCCATCAGCGGACAATTACTTGTTCAGCCACATGGGAAAGAAATTGTGGATGCTTTACGGAGTTGTTACAAAGAAAAATCAACGATACAGGATGCAACATTTGCTTTTGTAAATTATTTGTTTGAGGAGTTTGGTTTGCTTGTGTTGATTGCAGATGCAAAAGATTTGAAGCAACAGATGACGGATGTGTTTAAAGATGAATTGCTGAATCACAACTCTGCAAAATTTGTGGAGCAAACAACGAAAGAATTAGAAGAACATTATAAAGTACAGGCTGGGGGGAGAGAGATCAACCTGTTTTATTTTGATGAAGATCTTCGTGAAAGAATAGAAGTAAAGGGCGATGGTTATGCTGTTGCCAACAGCACAATCAAATTTTCAAAAGATGAAATGCTGAAGGAATTGAAAGAGCATCCTGAGCGGTTCAGTCCGAATGTAATTTTGCGTGGATTATACCAGGAAACCATTTTGCCAAATATTGCTTTTATTGGTGGCGGTGGTGAACTGGCTTACTGGCTTGAACTGAAAGCAGTTTTCGCCAATTATAAAATTCCTTTTCCGGTATTGATCTTACGGAATTCTTTTTTAATAACCGGGAAGGAGTGGAATGAAAAAATCAACAAACTTGGGTTTGGCATAAATGATTTCTTTTTGTCTGAAAAGGAATTACTGAATCGTTTGGTGAAAAAGGAAACATCAAACAACGTGCAGCTTAACGGAAGCTTTACACAAGCCGAACAATTATATGAAGCGTTGAAAGAACAGGCTGCGGCTGTTGATGCATCTTTATCTCAGCATGTGGATGCATTAAAAACAAAAGCATTGTATCGCCTCAGGGAACTGGAAAAGAAATTACTTCGTGCAGAAAAAAGAAGATATGCTGATCAGCAACGGCAGATTCAACACATCAAACAGAATTTATTTCCCGGTAATGATTTGCAGGAGCGGAAAGAAAGTTTCCTTAGCTTTTATGCAATGTGGGGAAAAGAGTTCATTGCTGAACTGTATAAACATTCACTTGCATTAGAGCAGGAGTTTGTGGCAATGACCGTTTAATTTTTATTCTTCTGAAAAGCTTTTACCGGATCAAGCTGAAAACCGAAGCTGAAATAATTGGTTCGGTAATAAACATTTATTTCGTTCATGAGTACCGAAAAATTCATCTGTCCCTGTAAACGTATCCAGGGAGCGCTTGGCAATCCTCCACTCATAACTAATACAGGTTCTAAAAACTCGAGGCGCTTGGAGGCAATTACTTCAAGATTATAAGAAGCAAGTTCATTTTGTGTATAACTGGTTTTGATATTGCTGTAGCCAATGGAAGTATATCGCAGCGATGTACTTAACGTAAAGTATTGCAATGGATGGAAACTTAATACCGGTTGCAGGTAAAAACGGTTGATTTTGCTGTTGTGAAAGTTGGTTACCGAAATAGTCGTCATGTCGGTGATATTGTTGGCGCCTGATCCATAGCCGGCATAGGCTTCAAAAAAAATAGTTTTATCTTTTGAGAGAGGATAAAAAACACCGGCACCAAATTCAAATGATTTCCGGTTGTATTGCACTCTGTCTGTTTGTGTATTGCCATTGATATCAGTAAATGTAAGTTCATCCAGGCTTCTGACAGTAACGTTCATACCGGCTGTAAGCGCAAAATGATTTGTAACTGCATAGGCTCCCTGTAAGCTGAAATTGCTTTCAGTGCCCGATGCAGGAGCAGCAATTATGGTATTGAGTCTTGATTCGTTTTTTTCTTTAAAACCGGGAACGTTTTGAATGGTGGGCGAATAGGCAAAACGGAACAAGGTACAGGATTGAAAGAATAATGCAGAACATAAAAGTACAAATGTGCTGAAAGAGGTGAGTTGTTTCATAAATGTTTATTGAGTATGGTATAATCAATGAAATTGCAGAGTACGTAATCAGTTAATCAAACTTATTTTCCCATCCTTCACTTTTTAGTTTGTTCACTTTGGAAATTACTTCATCATTCATGTTGCTTTTATAAGCTGCTACTTTTTGTGATACTTCCTCATCAAATGTGCCAATGATTTCTGCAGCTAAGATGCCTGCGTTTTTTGCTGCATTCAATGCTACTGTTGCTACAGGCACACCATTGGGCATTTGTAAAATAGAAAGGATAGAATCCCATCCATCAATAGAGTTGGATGATTTTACAGGAACTCCAATTACCGGTAATGTTGTAATACTGGCCACCATGCCCGGCAAATGCGCCGCACCTCCGGCACCGGCAATGATCACTTTCAATCCTCTTTCTTTTGCCGTTTGTGCATACTCAACCATGCGTAACGGAGTACGATGCGCAGATACAACAGTTAATTCAAAGTTTATTCCGAACTCTTTTAATACATCTGCTGCGGGTTGCATAACAGGGAGGTCGCTGTCGCTGCCCATAATAATTCCAATCAGAGGATTTGCCATACATGAATTTGATGCAAAGAAACAAAACTAAAGGCAGTTTAAAAACTAATTGAAGAGAAGGCTTGCCATCTGACGTCCCCGTCTGATGGCACTTATTTAAAAAGTTAATCCGTCAGACGGGGGCGTCAGGCGGAACTATAAACAAGAAACTATAAACGGGACAAATCTCCCGCCAGTAATTTCATCTCTGCTTCAGCTAATTTAGCCATATACAGCGCATTGATGTAACGTGTTTGACCGTTGATGAAATCAAGCTGCACCTGTCTTAATTCCAGAGATGTGATAGCTAATTTTCTGAAGCGTTCGGTAGCAATCACATTATTTTCCTGTATGAGTAACAATGTACTTCTTTCGAGTTCAACGAGGTTCACTGCATTCTGAAAATTATAATAGGCGCTTACCAAACTTGTGTTCACCTGGTTTTTTAAACGATCAATTACCACCTGTTGATTTTTGATATTGATGTCGGCCACTTTTTCCTGTCGTTTAATATTGCCTCCCTGGAAAATAGGAATAACTACACCAATGTTTCCATTAGGACCGAGGTTTCTGTTGTATAAAGTAAAACCTGCATCGTTCTTACTCTGTGCAAGATTGAAGTTGCCGTTTAATGTTACAGATGGCATACGTTGAGAAATGACTTCTCTTTTTTGCTGCACCAAAACCGAAAGACTGCTTTGTGCCAGCAGCAGATCATAGTTGTCTGTTTGTGATTTCTGTTGCAAGGAAGTAAAGTTCACCAATGCATCGGGTTGAATTACATCCTGCACATCAAAAACAGTTTCAGGTGTGCGTGCTAAAAGATTATTGAAGTTTGCTTTGGCAATACGGATGTTGTTTTCAATGGTTAATAAATTTCCTTTTTGCTGGTTAAGATCAACCTGTGCCTGCAGAAAATCTGTTTTGGGGGCAGTGCCAATGGTGAAACGGCTTTCGGCAATTTGTTTTCTTTCTTCAAAAAATTTAATGGTTTCTCCAAATGCTTTTTTCTGCTGGTTAAGTTGAACGATCTGGTAATACGCTGCAATTACATCAAACACGGTTGCATTTATTTGTCGCCGGAAAGAAAGCTCACCCATTGTTTCCAGTTCTTCCAACCGCTTTTTTGTTGCAAACATGCGCATGCCATCAAAAATGCGCCAGCTAACGGCAAAGCCTGCATTGAGGTTACGGAGAATGGCTCCGTTTTTTTTAATCACTGTTCCGTTTGATAATTTTTGCTCCAGGTTGTTGGATGCAATTCCGGTTGTGCCGGTTACATTCATATTTGGATACAATCCTGCATTGCCCCAGTTATTATTGATCTTGCCGATTTGCTGTGCATTTTTTTCAATCTCAACAGCAAAGTTTTTTTCTACAGCAATCTGTATTGCTTCTTCCACTGTAAGCTTTGCCGGTGCTTGAGCAAATACAACAATATTAATCAGACAACTTAGTGATAGCAGCTTCAGTTTCTTCTTCATGTACTTTTATTTTTTTGGATGACAGGAAGGAATACATGGCCGGAATTACAAACAAGGTGAGTATCAATGAAAATAAAATTCCGCCCACAATCACTACACCTAACGGAACACGACTGGTTGATGCAGCACCCAATGATAAAGCAAGCGGTAATGCACCAAGACTCATGGCCAAACTCGTCATTAAGATGGGACGTAAACGCATGGTTGCCGCTTCAATTACCGCAGGTTTTTTGGACATGCCCTTATGTTTCTTTTGATTGGCAAACTCAACAATAAGGATACCGTTCTTGGTTACCAAACCAATGAGCATGATCATTCCTATCTGTGAAAAAATATTAATTGTTTGATTGAATAACCACAAAGAGAGCACGGCACCTGCAATGGCCAAAGGCACGGTAAACATGATCACCAACGGATCAATAAAACTTTCAAACTGTGCAGCCAATACAAGGAAAATTAAAATCAATGCAAGTGTAAATGCAAATAATGTGTTGCCGGAACTTTCAGCAAAATCTCTTGAGTTGCCTGAAAGAGCTGTGTTAAATGATTCATCCAGCAACTTCTCCTTAATGGCCTGCATTTCTTTTATGCCATCGCCAATGGTTTTGCCAGGCGCCAATCCTGCACTGATGGTGGCAGATTTGTAACGGTTGAAATGATACAATGTTGGTGCTGTTGTTTCTTCAGCAAAACTTACAAACTGATCAATGGAAATCATTTGTCCGGATGAAGAACGAACAAATAAATTTTTCAAATCAGTTGGGTCATCCCTGTCACTGCGCATCACCTGTCCAATTACCTGGTATTGTTTTCCTTCCTTAATAAAATAACCAAGCCGCCGGTTACTTAATGATAATTGAAGCATCTCTGAAATATCCGTTACACTTACACCTAACTCACTTGCTTTTAAACGATCAATATTTAAACGCAGTTCGGGTTTATTAAACTTAAGATCTGCATCCACACCTGCAAACACAGGGTTCTTATTGGCTTCTTCTAAAAATTTTGGAAGGATGTTTTTGAGTTTATCAAAATTATTATTCTGTAAAACAAACTGTACGGGCAAACCACCTCTGCGGTTTACAGAAATTGTTTGTTCCTGGATGGCAAACGCCCTTCCTTCATTAAACTTTGGAAGGTTGCGGCTTATCATATCCACTATCTGCTGTTGCGAACGTTCCCGTTCACCGGGCGCAGTTAATAAAACACGAACGAAACCACTGTTAACAGAACCGGCACCTGTAAAGCCGGGTGCAGTTACTGACATCAGTATCTTTTTTTCAGGTACACTATCCAATACAAGATTGGTGAGTTGATCAATGTATTTATCCATTGCGTCAAAACTGGTTCCTTCCGGTGCAGTTACCTGCAAACGAAACTGGCTGCGGTCTTCCATGGGAGCCAGCTCACTTTGCAAACCGCCCCCAATAAAATAAATCATTCCAAAACAGGCAGCAATTACAAGAAAGGCAACCCATCTCACTTTCATAAATGAGTGCAATAAACGGTTGTATCCTTTTTCCATTCCGCTGAAGAAAGGTTCGGTAACCCGGTAAAACCAACTGTGTGAATGACCACCTCTGCGTGTAAGAAAAACGTTCAATACCGGGGTAAGTGTTAACGATACAAAAGCAGAAACCAATACAGCACCCGCAACCACAATTCCAAACTCACGGAACAACCTTCCTACAAAGCCCTGTAAGAAAATGATGGGAAGAAACACAACTGCCAGTGTGAGTGAGGTAGCAATAACGGCAAAATAAATTTCTTTGGAACCTTCACGGGCAGCCTTGTATTTATCCATACCCAGTTCCATCTTTTTGAAAATATTTTCTGTTACCACAATACCATCGTCCACCACCAAACCTGTTGCCAGTACAATTGCCAGAAGTGTTAATACATTAATGGTGAAACCAGACAGGTACATGATGAAAAAAGCGGCGAGCAGGGAAACAGGAATATCAATCAACGGGCGTATGGCTACAATCCAATCCCTGAAAAATAAAAAGATGATGAGGATTACCAATCCAATGGCAAGCATCAGCGTTTCCTGTACTTCTGAAATGGAGTTGCGTACAAACTGTGTTTGATCCATACCAATATCAAGTTTTATATCGGGTGGAACTTCTTTTTTGATCTGTTCGTAACGTTTGTAAAACTCATCTGCAATGGCTACATAATTACTGCCGGGCTGGGGAACAATGGCCAATGCAATCATGGGTATGCCGCTTTCTTTAAGAATACTTTCTTCATTTTCAGGTCCAAGAATAGCTTGCCCCACATCACTCAGCTTTATATCCCTGCCACCAATATTTTTAATGATGAGGTGATTAAAATCTTCTTCGGTATTTAACCTTCCGAATGTTCTTACTGTTAATTCAGTTGTTACGCCGGAAATTTTTCCACTTGGCAATTCAATGTTTTCACGCAGCAATGCATTTTGTACATCTTTTGCTGTAAGATTAAAAGCTAAAAGTTTTTCGGGTTGAAACCAGATACGCATGGCATATTTTTTTTCGCCCCAGATATTAACGGTGCTTACGCCGGGAATGGTTTGAATACGTTCCAATAAATTATTGGTTGCATATTCTGTTACCTGTAATGAGTTGCGGCTTTCACTTTGAATGGTCATGGAAAGAATAGGATCGCTGCTGGCATCGGCTTTTGTAACAACAGGCGGGCCATCCAGATCAGCGGGAAGAGAACGAACTGTTTGCGAAACTTTATCCCGCACATCATTGGCCGCTTCTTCTAAATTATATCCCAATTCAAATTCAACATTGATATTGCTGTTGCCCTGGCTGCTGCTGCTGGTAATGTTTTTTACACCTGCAATTCCATTTACCGCTTTTTCCAAAGGCTCGGTGATCTGCGATTCAATAACATCTGCATTGGCGCCTGGATAGGCAGTGCGTACACTTATATTGGGAGGGTCAATGGCCGGGTAATCCCTTACACCTAAAAACCTGAAACCGATTATACCAAACAACACAATCATGATGTTCATCACAATGGCCAGTACAGGTCGTTTCAAACTCAGTTCCGAAATCGTCATAGCTATTGCACTTTAGAAAGTTTGATTTTTGCATCGGGCCGTAAGCCAAGCAAGCCGGTTGTTACAATGGTATCACCCGGGGTAACACCGTTGATGATTTCAATATTGGCTGAATCACGGATGCCGGTTTGTACATCAACAAATTTTGCAATACCATCTTTATATAAAATAAGTTTTTTACCTCTTGCCTGCGGTAAGATGGCCTGTGAGGGTACAAGTATGGCATTGTCGTTTTTTGCAAAATCCATATCCACTTTTGCAAAAGCACCGGCTACCAATGAAGCATCGCCCTGCTGAACCAGGCAACGTACATTCATGCCTCGTGTTGTTTCGCTTACGGTTGATTCAGTAGCATACACTTTTGCTATAAATTTTTTTGCACTGCCGGCCGTAGAGAAAGAAATTAACTGACCCAATTTAATTTTACTTGTATATTTTTCAGGCACACTGAACTGCAGTTTCAATTGGTTCACCTGCCTGATGGTAGTAATAACAGTTGCCGGTGTAAGATATGCGCCTGTTGAAATATTTCTGAAACCGATTTTTCCATTGAAAGGAGCACGGATTTCTGTTTTGGAAATATTGGTTTTCATCAGCTCAATATCGGCTTTGATATTGCTTACCTGTAAAAAGCTGAGATCATAATCCTGCTGACTGATACCGTTCAACTTCAGCAATTCATTATTGCGTTCTTCTGTTTTTTGAGCAATTTGGAATTGTACTTCTAATTTTTTCAATTGTGCCTGCAAGTCGCCGTCAAATAATTTTACCAGTAAAGTTCCTTTGTTTACAGAAGCTCCTTCATTAATATACAATCCAACCACACGGCCACTAACTTCAGTATGAATTTCAGTTTCTTCCAGGGGCAACAACGAGCCGGCCAATTGCAAAGGCTCACTTACCGTACCTGTTTTTACAATATAACCAATGACCATCATAGGACCTTGTTGTCTTTGGCCAACCTGCGGAGATGCGGATTGATTTTTTTTGTCTTTGCAGCCAACAGCCAGGAGTACGATGGCTACTGCAATCAGTTTTATTCTTCTCATGTTATACCGAATATAAGATGTAAATAATCCAATCAGTTTTCTGTCGGCATAATACCATCTAAGATTTCCACGTAGTCCGTTGGACTACTTAGTAAATCAAGATGGTATTAATTATAGATGTACTAAAGATAAGGAATGAACTTTTTGGAGAGTACGGCATTGTATGAATGGTAAAAAACCGGCTATTGTCAGCCTCATCCTCTTATCCTTCTCTCCCGAAATTATCGGGACAGGCAAAGAGAAGGACGGCGCTGTATGACAAACTAAAACAGTTTGCCCTTTCACATCATCATTGAATAAGTATGAACAATTTTAAAATTTTATAAAAAGCTGGTTTGTGTGTTAGGACTCTCCCCTTTCGGGGGAGTTGGAGGGGGCCGTTTTTACTTTCAACAAATGTTTAATTCGGTTGGCTTTAAAAGTTAGTTCGGCCCTGTCTTTTCCAATAACGGTTACATGGCCCATTTTACGGCCGGGTTTGGTTTGTGCTTTACCGTACAGATGTACAAATACATTTTCCATTTTCAACACATCTTCCAATCCTTCATAATAAGCCGGGCCGCTAAATCCTTCTTCGCCAACAATATTTAAAATAACAGCAGGTAAAATTGTATCGGTACATCCAAGCGGATAACCCAACATGATACGCCACAGCATATCAAATTGAGAAGAGTAGTTGCCTTCAATGCTGTGATGCCCGCTGTTATGAACACGGGGCGCTGTTTCATTTACCAATACATCTCCATTTTTATTTACAAATAATTCCACGGCAAATAAACCCGGCGAGTTGAGGTTACGCACAACAGCCATTGCAATGGCTTCCACTTTCCAGAATATTTTTTCAGGAAGTTCAGCAGGGGATACCTGGTAATCCAATAAATTTAAAACAGGATCAAAGATCATTTCAGCCGGAGGATACATGGTTGTTTCACCATCACTGCCCACTGCTACAATCATGGCAATTTCTTTTTGAATGGAAACTAATTTTTCCAAAACAGCCGGTTCGTCAAATCCTCTTTCCAGGTCGGCTTCGGTTTTTAAAAGCTCCACACCACGGCCATCATACCCACCCATGCCTACTTTATGGGCAGCGGGTAAAAAGGAAACCAAAGCTTTCAACTCTTCTTTATTTTCTGTAATTACAAATTCAGAAGTAGGGATTTGATGATGCTGATAGAATTTTTTTTGTTCAATTTTATTTTTGATGATGCGTAGTGCTGATGGTTTGGGAAAAATTTTCACACCCTCACCTTCTAATTTTTCCAGTGCTTCCACATTTACATTTTCAATTTCAATGGTCAGTGCATCCAATCCTTTTCCAAAGTTGTAAACGGTTTCAAAATCTTTAATATCACCTTTGGTAAAATGATGACAGAGATGTGCAGCAGGGCATTGCTCATCATTTTCCAATACATACGTTTCAACGGGATAGTTGGCAGCAGCTTGTAATAACATACGTCCTAATTGTCCGCCGCCGAGGATGCCGATACGTTTCATAGGGCCAAAGATAAGAGGAAAGTGAAGCTGAACTAAACAGCTTTTAACAGGCGTTCATTAAATTTTAAATCTCTTTCAAAAATAATTTTTACTTCTTTCATGAATGGGTGCAGCGGGTTTAAAACATAATTCATTTCTTCATGTACCAAAATACTGGGTACTTGTAAAAGCAAATAATCTCTTTTCTTCAAAAAAAGGTCTCCCAGTTTTTGAGTATAATAGAGCAGATCCCATGCATCCCAATCCGGTTTTAATTTTTTGAGTTGAATTACTTCAACAAGTGCATCATCAGGTACTGATAATGTAACCACTTTATATTTTTTTTCTTTTAAAATTTGTATAGGAGTGTGTGCAAGAGTTTCTAACAATGCCAAAGCCCGTGAGCTTGCTGTGTACAAAGCATTTTGTCCTTCACTGTTCCATCTGCCACCATATAACCTTGCACCGTTACCGGTTAAATCAGCAGCAAATTTTTCCTGAGTAATTCTGTAAACTTCCATAATTATGAATAAACTCCCTGCTCTAAACGGCCAAGTACTTTTAAAACCATTTGTATGCCAAACGAAGTATCTAAAAAATCAATTGGCTTTTTATTGCCAAGTGATAAGAGCGGGGTATGTACCCATTGCTTAAACGCAACTTCACTGCCGGTAACATCAATACCTCTTTTCGTAAAAGCAGCTAACTCCAAAACCTTTTCAGATTTGAGGGCATCTAAAAGCTCATCTTCATCTTTTCTTTGAAGGTTGCGGTGAGAAGTATGAATGAGCCCGCTCATTTTATCCATTGAAATACCGAGGTAGGAGGTTAATGATTTAAGAGAAGCCTTTTTAATGCCTGCACGGCTAAGGGCAATAAGGTCATTTTCTGTGGAAATGCTTTTAGGAACAGCTTTGTTGCCTCCTAAAATTACCCTCATGGATTCGTATTGAACAGCCGCTTCATCTAAGGTAGAAAGTGGGGTATCTTCTTTAAGTTTATATGACTTTGATTTTTTCATTATCTTTCATTGATTACAAACTTATGACATATTGCACAAAAAATATACATTTTGTCGCTATTTCTTTTTTACCGGCTTATCCTTATCAGAAATACATTTTCTACCTTTGCCCCATGCTTCCGGATTATCCAGCCAAACGATTCAATGATGAACGCAGCAATTACTCTTTGCTGATGGAAGTATTAGCGATTGATTCTATTTGATTTTGAAAGATTTTTCCAATAACCGTCTGAAAAAATGATTCTCCGTACAGTCTATTATTTCAAACATTTTAAAAGTCAAGAACATGCCAACAATAACCGCAACCAATACTAAGCAATCAACTCAAACAGATTTCCTGCCATTACATGGAACAGACTATGTAGAATTTTATGTGGGTAATGCCAAACAGGCTGCACATTATTACGTCACTGCTTTTGGTTTTCAGCCATTGGCATATTCCGGTCCTGAAACTGGAATGAAAGACAAAGCCAGTTATGTGGTGCGTCAGAATAAATTAACATTGGTACTTACAACACCTTTGCGTTCCGGTAATGATATTGCCAATCATATTTATACACATGGAGATGGTGTAAAAGCATTGGCATTAATGGTTGATGATGCTGAAAGTGCATTGGCAGAAACAACGAAGCGTGGTGCAAAGCAATACATGAATGTTACAAAGTTGCATGATGAAGATGGAGAAGTGATCATGAGCGGCATTCATACGTATGGTGATGCGGTTCATTTATTCATTGAAAGAAAAAACTATAAAGGAGCGTTCATGCCCGGCTATCGGGATTGGCACAATCCATTTTTTAAAGTTGCAGAAACCGGATTGCAGTATGTGGATCATTGTGTAGGCAATGTAGGTTGGAACCAGATGAACCCCTGGGTAAAGTTTTATGAAGAGGTGATGGGCTTTCGTAATATTCTCAGCTTTGATGATAACGATATTTCAACTGAATATTCTGCATTAATGAGTAAAGTGATGAGCAGTGGAAACGGATATGTAAAATTTCCCATTAACGAACCGGCTGAAGGAAAGAAAAAATCACAGGTAGAAGAGTATCTTGATTACTATGCAGGCGAAGGAGTACAGCACGTTGCAATGGCCACTAACAATATTGTTGAAACAGTTACAGAATTACGAAGCAGGGGAATTGAATTTTTACAGGTACCAACAACTTATTACGATGATTTGCTCGACAGGGTGGGGCATATTGATGAGGATCTGGAACCCTTAAAAGAATTAGGCATATTGGTTGACAGGGATGATGAAGGGTATTTACTGCAGATATTTACCAAGCCCGTAGAAGACAGGCCTACGCTGTTTTTCGAAATTATTCAGCGCAAAGGAGCCCATAGCTTTGGCAAAGGCAACTTTAAAGCTTTGTTTGAAGCCATTGAAAGGGAACAGGCAGCCAGAGGCAATTTGTAATTTTACCGGTAAGTATTACTGATTTTTTCGTTTATTTTTACAAACATTTTGAAATATTTTTGTTGTTGCCCCGTTCATTAGGAATCCAGTATGCTCAAAAAAATACTTTTTATATACTTCCTGAGTTTTTATGCTTCGGCATTTGTTGCCCATGCACAGTATGCTTTTGAAGAGGCTCCCAAAAAGAATATAAAAATCAGCAGCATTTTTTCTAATGTGGAAGATTCC
Source organism: uncultured Chitinophagaceae bacterium (assembly GCA_947085245.1). Taxonomy (GTDB): domain Bacteria; phylum Bacteroidota; class Bacteroidia; order Chitinophagales; family Chitinophagaceae; genus Lacibacter. The sequence continues at coordinate 18,958 of CAMTVU010000035.1, forward strand.
TTAAAAAAAGAATTTCACGAAAAAGGGTTGCAATGGCCGGTGAAGTACATGTATGTAAGAGCCTTCAAATTTGAAAAGCAAATGGAAGTGTGGGTAAAGAACGATTGGAAAGAAACCTTCAGCCTGTTTAAAGTATATAAAGTTTGTGCTACATCAGGAACGTTTGGTCCTAAACGTAAAGAAGGCGATAAACAAATTCCCGAAGGTTTTTATTATATCAACGAGTTTAATCCCAACAGTAATTATCATTTAGCGCTGGGGTTAAATTATCCCAATGCTTCCGATGCCATCCTCAGCGATCAGAACAAACCCGGGGGCGATATTTATATTCATGGCAACTGCGTTACCATTGGTTGCCTTCCCTTAACCGATTCATTGATTGAGCAGGTGTATTATTTAGCATCGGTAGTAAAAGAACAGGGACAGGATTTTATTCCCGTTCACATTTATCCTGTACGATATGATAACAATAAGGCAGTTGAACAATTCAGTTTCAAAACAAAAAACAAACAGGATGTACAGCAATTTGCTACGCAGATAAAAGATGCCTATGAATTTTTTGAAGACACACACCAACTGCCAACTGTTTTGATTGATAAGAATGGAAACTACGTTGTAGCAACCAATCCCGAAACGCCCAAAGTGCCGAGATTAAAAATTATTGAAACCAATAACCCGGCCGATCCTTATGCTGCATGGGCGCTTGAAGAAAAAGTAGATCGTGTACCTTTTTATAAAGAGGGCAATGCTGCATTGCAAAAGTGGTTGTTTAACCTCAGCCAGTTGCTTGTGCCTATGTTGAATGGAAATTCAGCCATGTCATTACAGGTTGAGTTTATTGTTGATAAAGAAGGTAATACTGTTTTAGCCAATGTAATACGGGGAGGCTATTCAGAGTTAAACAAAAAGGTGAAAGAAAAATTTGAAAAAGAATTAAAATGGTCGCCTGCAACAAAAGACGGGGTACCTGTTAATACAAAACTGAAGCAGAACCTGAATATTGCAGCTCCTGAAGATTTATAATTTACATCATCAGCACCTGCACAGTTTCCGCACTTTGCTGTTTCAGTTCAATTGTTTTACCTGCTGTCATTTTCTCTACAATCTCTTTGTTGTAATGACGGATACTGAGCAGTGTTAATCCTTTTTCCACCTGTACATCAAATGTGTGGGAAGCTGCAAGTGCCAGCTTTTCAATTTTATCCGCTCTGTCATCTAAACACAATTGCAAACTCACCGCATGTGTTTGAATAAGATTGGGTTTTATTTTGAGCTTTGCTAATATCCTGTACAATTCACTCATTGGTTCTTCCCCTATAAAAGAAAAATCTTTTGTGTGCAACTGCAGCAATACCTGGTTTTGTTTTACTACAATAATTGGCGGAAGATTTTTAACTGCATGATTATGAATCAACGTTCCCGGTAAAGACACATCAGCAAAACATTTTACATACAGTGGAATATTTTTATTCTGCAAAGGCTTGATGGTTTTTGGATGGATGACCTGTGCACCATAGTAAGCCATTTCAATCACTTCATCATAATTCAACTCTTCAATAGTAACGGCCTCTGCAAATTGTTTGGGATCGGCATTCATCACAGCTTTCACATCTTTCCAAATAGTAAGGCTTTCTGCATCAAGCATATTGGCAAATACAGCAGCGGAGTAATCGCTTCCTTCACGGCCAAGCGTGGTGCTTTCATTTTCATCTGTGCAGCCTATAAAACCCTGCGTTATAACAATGTTGTTTGTTTCGAACAAAGGCTTTACCAGTGTGTTCACCTGTTGTTGTGTAAAATCAAAATCTATTGCTGCATCACGGAAATTATCATCTGTGCGGAAAATATCCCGTACATCCAACCATTGATTTTTTAAACCGATCTCGTTGAGATAAGCGCTCACAATTGAAGTGCTCAATAACTCACCCATACAAACAATCTGGTCGTAATAATAATCATATTCACGAACCGGTTTATCATGCAGTAACCATTCCACTTCTGTAAAGAAATGATTGAATTGCTCCATCAACGGATTGAAATGAGTGACCAATAAAAATTTCGCTTCATCAAGGTGATGTTTTTTCACTTCCCTGAACAACTGCAATGCTTCTTCTTTCTTCCCTGCAAAAAAAGCATCGGTTACTTTTTCCAGCGCATTGGTGGTTTTGCCCATGGCTGAGATAACGATCATCAATTGTTCATCAGGAAATTGTTTCATGATCTCGCCAAGGTTCTGAACCTTTTCATAGTTACTTACACTGGCACCACCGAATTTGAAAACCTTCATGCTGAGTTTTAGATTTTGCTGGCAAAGATAGGAGCTGTCGGAACGTCAAAAGACTTCATACACCTGTGGTGAGATATTATAAATTCTCAGGGTGCTTGCATCCTTTCCTGATTTTACATCGTTCTTCTTTTGATTTCTGTTTTCTTTAAACCCTGTCAGTGGTTTAAGCCATTGTAATGATGTTGGAGATATTGAAGAATATAGTAAGCATCTTTGACAGCAACCTGAGTTGAGAAATGAATTTTTCCGACAACCCCGCAATATTCATCTTCATTCAAGGGCAGTCTCTGCCAATTTTTCACCTCTTGCCCCCATGGCACTATCATTGAGTACTACAAGTGAACCCGCCTGCCGTTGGGCAGGCATAAAAATCTCCGAATCATGGGAAAAATTATAGGAATTGACTTAGGAACGACCAACAGCTGTGTGTCTGTAATGGAAGGCGCTGAACCGGTTGTAATTGCAAACGATGAGGGCCGCCGTACAACCCCGTCTATCGTGGCTTTTTTGAAAAATGGTGAACGTAAAGTGGGCGATCCGGCCAAGCGCCAGGCAATCACCAACCCAGTTAATACCATCAGTTCTGTAAAACGTTTTATGGGCCGCCGCTTTGATGAAGTGGGCGAAGAAATTAAACACTGGAGTTATAAAGTAACACAGGGTGACAATAATACCGTTCGTATTGACATAGATGGCAGACTGTACACCCCGCAGGAAATTTCTGCGATGGTGTTGCAGAAAATGAAAAAAACAGCCGAAGATTACCTGGGCCATGAAGTAACAGAAGCAGTGATAACCGTTCCTGCCTACTTTAATGATGCACAACGCCAGGCAACAAAAGAAGCCGGTGAAATTGCAGGGCTAACTGTTCGCCGTATTGTAAACGAACCTACAGCCGCAGCATTAGCTTATGGCCTGGATAAAAAACACAAAGATCAAAAGATCGCCGTGTTTGATTTGGGCGGTGGTACGTTTGATATTTCAGTGCTTGAATTGGGTGAAGGTGTGTTTGAAGTAAAGTCAACTAACGGTGATACACACCTTGGTGGTGATGATTTTGATAAAGTGATCATTGACTGGCTGGCTGATGCATTTAAAACACAGGAAGCAATTGATTTGCGTAAAGACCCGATGGCCTTACAGCGTTTGAAAGAAGCAGCAGAAAAAGCAAAAGTTGAATTGTCTTCTTCCAGCGAAACAGAGATCAACTTACCGTATGTTACTGCAGTGGATGGTGTGCCCAAACACCTGGTTATTAAATTGACCCGTGCAAAGTTTGAAGCGTTGGCTGATAAATTATTTGAGCGTTGTTTAAAACCTTGTGAACTGGCTTTGAAAGATGCAGGTCTTTCAACATCTGATATTGATGAAGTAATCTTAGTGGGTGGCAGTACACGTATCCCAAAAGTGCAGGAGATTGTAGAAAAGTATTTTGGTAAAAAACCCAATAGAAGTGTAAACCCTGATGAAGTGGTTGCCGTTGGTGCAGCTATCCAGGGTGCGGTATTAACCGGTGAAGTAAAAGATGTGTTGTTGCTGGATGTTACTCCGCTCAGCCTTGGTATTGAAACATTGGGTGGTGTAATGACAACATTGATCCCGAGCAATACAACCATTCCTTCAAAAAAATCAGAAACATTCAGTACCGCATCCGATAATCAACCCGGCGTACAAATTCATATTCTGCAGGGGGAAAGGCCGATGAGTAAAGACAATAAGAGCCTGGGTATTTTCAATCTCGATGGTATTCCGCCAGCCCCACGTGGTGTTCCTCAAATTGAAGTAACATTTGATATTGATGCCAACGGATTATTGCATGTAAGCGCTAAAGACAAAGGCACCGGCAAGGAACAAAAGATCCGCATTGAAGCAGGCAGCGGTTTAACCAAGGAAGAAATTGAAAAGATGAAGAATGATGCAAAGGCCAATGAAGCAACCGATAAGGCAGAAAAAGAAAAAGTTGAAAAAATAAATATGGCCGACAGTTTGATTTTTCAAACAGAAAAACAACTGAAAGAATATGGCGAAAAAATATCTGCTGAAAAGAAAGCGCCTATTGAAGCAGCTTTGGAAAAACTGAAAGAAGCTCACAAATCGCAAGACCTTGCTGCTATTGATACAGCCCTGGCTGAAATGAATACAGCATGGACAGCCGCAAGTGAAGAAATGTACAAGGCCACACAGGAAGCACAAGCTCAACCGGGTGCTGAAGCAGGAGCTTCAACTGAAGCAAATGTAAAAAGTGATAATGTAGAAGATGCACAGTTTGAAGAGGTGAAGTAAGAAAATAAGTAATCAGGCCCTGAAATTTTTCAAGGCCTGATTTTTTTAAAAATGCCGAACATGAAAGATCAAATCAAAGAAAAAGAAAGGGAATACAGCAAAACTTTGTCACGGATTACAGAATTAGAAATGATAGGTAATGCTGCTCATGAGTTTGATAAAACTAAATTACCTGGCATGGGGAATGGCCTTAGCCTAAATTCAAAACAAAAGGACGAATTGAAGAAGTTAAATAATGATTTTAATAGATTGCATTCAGAATTAATTAAAAACGCTGATGGATTTGAAATTGAAAAGAAAAATGAAAACGTAAAAAATCAAACTAGGGAACTAATAAAATTATTGAATAAAGCAGGTGAAGATGAAAGTGGACTGAATCTGGATATTATTTATGTGAATCATTTGGCTGAATCTCAATTCGGGGGTGGTATTTCCCTATACGAAGAAACATACAGAACTTGGATAGGACCTGGCTTTCAAAACAAGTCGAAGATCGAAAAAATTTTGTGTGATTTTTTGGAGAAGTTGAATAATGAACCACCTAGTAATTTTCCTGAACTTAATAATACTGTCAGGAATATTTATTCTGAGCTTTTTCCTTATACAAATATGTCACGATAACCGTGTTATTTTAGAAAGCTTACTATATCTTTTTCGCTGTTGTGGGTGAAACGCCCACAAACTACTTCAGTCGTTTTACCCTTGCAATAATCTCTTCATCCGAAATCGAATCCGTTTCAGATTTATCATAAATAGATAGGATTAGGTAGAATAAGCGCTAATATCCAATTAACCGTCATTGCGAGCCACAGCCTTAACTTTTACATTCAACAAAATAGCGTGGCGAAGCAATCTTATTTTACAATCATTTATGCTTATTGATAAGATTGCTTCGGCGCTTTCATCATGTTGAAGGTTTTAATACGATCCTGCGCCTCGCAATGACGTAAGTGC
>CAMTVU010000036.1:0-10177 GCA_947085245.1 uncultured Chitinophagaceae bacterium
CCACCACGGATACGTATGCGGCTACCGCTGCCGGGAGCGCCGCTGTTGGGTGTAATTTGTACACCGGCAACTTTACCTGCAATTAATTGTTCGGGTGTTTGAAGGGCGCCTTTCACAAAGTCTTTTGATGAAACCGTTGCAACCGCACCGGTTAAATCTCTTTTACGTTGTACACCATAACCAACAACAACAACCTCTTCGAGAGTTGCTTGTTTTGCCGTTAAGCTGATGGATAGTGCAGTTTGAGTTCCTACCGGAACTTCTAATGTGCTAAAGCCAACAGAAGATATAACAAGAACTGCGTTGTTGTTATCAACAGCAATCCGGAAACTACCACCTGCATCGGTAGTAGTACCAAGGGTGGTTCCTTTAATAGTAACAGAAGCATTGGGTACAGCGCTTCCGTCTTTACCATCCGTTACCTTCCCTGTTACAGTTTTTCCCTGGGCAAAAACAGTTTGAGTTAATACCATAAGCAAGAGCATAAAAGCCCCTGCCCTGGTGAGCAGTCGTTTGGGAGTCATAATCAATAGTTTAATTTAAGAATTCGCAATATATAGTTATCAATACTAACAGCCTAAAATTAACAACTGATTTTGAGCAGTTCTAAACCAGTCTTTTTCAAAAATCAAATACAGTTTCAAGACAATCCTTCACTTTCTAATGCTGCACCATTATTTTTTCATAACGCACTATATTATCTACCCTCACCTGCAATAAATATTGCCCGGTTATTAAAGATGTTCCTGCAAAGTTGTTTCTGTTTAATTCATATACCTGCACACCCTTTAATTGAAAGCCCATGTTTTTTGAAGCCACAACTTGTCCCTGTATATTCATCAACTGAATACTTACCTGCCCGCTCTTTGGCAGTTCATACCTGATGAAAGATGTTTGCTGAACAGGGTTGGGATACACCCTCAACTTAAATTCATTATTGTTTGCAATTACATCCCTCACATTTGTTACGATACCGCCTGCAATATTCTGATTCAGGAATACCCTGAACTCACCGGGAGGAAGCGCAACATTATAGGTTGATCCGGTTACATTGATGGTGCCTCCCTGTGTATAATTATACCAGGTAGCAAATCCCGGTGGAAAAACAACATCAGGCGATTGCTGAACCACATCAAAATTGGCAACCACCACATATTTCAGATCTGCATGATCAACAACAATTGTTTTTACAAGATTACTGCCGAGGCTTGTTCCACCTGCAAGCGCTGATGTACGGAATGCAGTTGGTTTTAGCTGACGCAGTTTTGCCATTGCAGAAAACGTTTCATATAATCTGCGACGAGCAAGTTCCTGGTAATAATCCCAGCGAATGGGTTTGGGCGACAGGCGGCAGTTGCTGTTGATTGATCCGTCTTCGCAACGGTTGATAGAAAATTCATATCCCAACTCACCAAACTGCCAGATCATTTTAGGACCCGGAGTAGCCATCATAAATGCAGCCATTGCTTCTGTTCTTCGCAACGCAGTATTAAGATCCCTTACATTATGAGATACATTGCTGGTGTTGCCAAAAGTTAAGTTCTTATACATGATGCGTTCTTCATCATGGCTTTCGGCATAGGTAATGAGGTGCGGCTTATCGGCCAAATCCGCTGCATTCCAGAAACTGCGGTTACGCCAGTAAGAACGGTCGAGGTTGGAATTACCTGTAAAGCCCATTGTATTATCATTATACTCGGCTGTCATTTTTCCCCACAGTAACATTCCTCTTCTTGCCAGTTCTGCTTCTTCATCATCATTTCCCAAATGTTCAAGAATGCAGTAGGATCCGGTTGACACAACCTGCATGCTGTCATAATATCGTTTCCAGATATCAATACGCCCCTGGTTGTATTGGCCCCAAACACCCACATCACTGTAAAAAATTGTTGTAAATCCTTTGCTCAAATCCCAACGGAAACCATCCATGCGGTATTCCGTTAACCAATGACGGATAAATCTTGCAACATGTAACTTGGTTGCTTCTGAATTATGATTAAAGTCGTTATATACATTATAAGGATGCTGAGCAGTTTGATAAAAATAAGGACTGTTGGCCGCAGGTTGATTCAATGTTGAGTTCCACCACATAGCGGCCAAAGGTGATTGCCCGGTTGCATGGTTGAAAACAATATCCTGTATCACGGCAATACCAAGGTTATGTGCCTGATCAATCATTGCCTTCAATGCATTCTTTGTTCCATACGCTTTATCGGGCGCAAAGAAATACATTGGGTTATAACCCCAACTGCTGTTGCCATCAAATTCATTAAACGGCATGATCTTGATGGCATTGAAACCAAGATTCTTAATATAGTTTAAGGTATCTTTTAAGGTTTGCCAGTTTTGTGCTGCTGTAAAATCTCTCATCAGCAACTCATAGATTATGAGATCTTTTTTATCGGGTCGAACATAACTGTTGCTTGTCCAGTTATAAGCTGTTTCACCGGGAGTAAACACGCCAACAATACCGCCACTTGTTTTACCGGTTGGGTAAGCGGGCCTGTTGGGAAATGTTGCAGCAGAAATGTATTGATCATTATTAGGATCAAGTATCAACTCACTGTAAGGATCGGCAACTCGGATGGCATCATCAACAATGTATTGAAAACGATATTGTGTACCCGGAGTAAGTCCTGTAATTCTTGTCCAGAAATAATCTCCATCTTTCTTCAGTAACCCATCGCATGTTTGTAACCAGTTATTGAAATCGCCAATAATAACAACACTGTTTTTCAGCGGAGCATATAAAATCAGTACTGCTTCGGTATTGTTATTTTGAAAGGTAATGCCATCTTTTAAACCAGCAGGCCTTGAGCCGGTAGGGTAAGATGCCGGCGCAATGTTGAAGTTGATGGTATCTCTTTTAATAGTTCCATTATCATCAGCTTCAACTGTAATGAGATGCTGACACTCTGTGGTAACATTTGCAGAACCACTTACTGTTTGTGCCCCTGTTGCAGTTCCAATCTGTACCCCATCATAACGAAGGGTAAGATTTGCATTTTTAGATGAAACTGCTGTAACGGGTATTGTTGAGGGAATCGTAATATTGATTGGCTCCGGAATCATGTTATACAAAGGCTGCATGGGCGGAGCTGTAAAGCGAACGGCAAATTCACCGGCAGCATATACTGGTAAATACATATCACCACCGTCAGTATTGCGTTGTACTTTACTGCCATCTGCATTGCGAAACAGAATGGCTACACGCAAAATGATTTCTCCTGCGGGTACATTAAAAAAAGTGCGGATATTATTAATGTTGTAAGACCATTTATTTGTTCCTGCAGCTGTTGCCTGTGCTGCAGCCGGCGTAGTTCCCCATGAGAATGGTGCATACTTCCAGTTAGTAGGGCTCGTGCTGAGGTTTGTAATAACTCCTATATGTACATACACAGGCCCGGCAAAATCTTTTAGTCCCTGATTACCTTTTGTTGCATCCATGGTAACTGCAAGATTGCTGTTGTCAAGTGGAAAGTCGGGTGTAAAAACAAGAAGTTGAGACTGAGAGCAGAAAGCCATCAGCACGGTAATCAGTAAGAATATTAATCTTTTCATAATGCAATCCGTTAACCCCAACACCTTATTCTAGTATTATCCATCCATGAATCCGGGCTTCTGAAAACTTCATTATTTCCCGATTCATTTCAAACGTTTGCACTTTTTTTATAAGGCATACGTTTGGATATGTAAAGCTATACTACCTTACAGGTTATTATTTGAACTATAATTCCATTTTATAGCACTATATTGCCACCGTTATTTACCTTAGCGGAACCAAAATTTCAACGATTATGGTGAAAGCAGAACTTGAAAAGATTGTTCCCGGAGAAGGCAAGCCAATATTGGTTGCTTATGAAATGAGCCTTCCCTACCTTGAATTTTACTGGCACCACCACCCAGAATATGAGTTGACCTTTAAAATAAATGTTTCAGGAAAAAGAATTGTTGGGGACAGTTATGAAAAATTCAATGCCGGCGACCTGGTATTAATTGGCCCCGATTTACCCCACACATGGGTAAGTGATAAAAATATAAAAGATAAACTCTGCAGGTTTGTTGTCATTCAATTTTCAGGATCATTGTTTAACGGCCTCTCAGGTTTAAATGAATTTGAAAGCATAAAGCGGTTATTGAAAAACAGCAGGCATGGTTTGTCTTTTAAAAACAGCAAACCCTTTAAAGAAACAATTCTTTCCTTGCCGGGAAAAACAGGGACAGAAAAAATTACTGATTTAATGTGGATACTTGGCCAACTGGCAAAACAGAAAGGCAGAAAACTGGCGTCTTCTGAATTTGATATTTCGCAAGCCAAAAACAGTGAGCCAAGAATTAATAAAGTTTGTACTTACTTAGAACAGAATTTCTCCAAATCAATCACTATCAGTGATGCTGCGGCAATTATCAATATTTCACAAAGTGCTTTTTGTAAATTTTTTAAACGGGCAACCGGAAAAACATTTTCTGATTACCTGAATGAAATCAGAATAGGTTATACATGCTACCAGTTAATTGAAACGGATAAGCAGATTTCAACCATTGCCCGCAGTGCAGGTTTTGAATCAATTTCTTATTTCAACCGTGTTTTTACAAGGAAGAAAAACAGTACACCCAGGGAATTCAGAAACGAAGCAGCCCTTTAGTTATTTATAAGCAGCATTATTTTGAAAACACAAGCTCACCTCCACAAATTGTTTTCAACACTTTCGCTTTGAGGATTTGTTCAAATGATTCAGTCATAATATCTGTATCCAGCAGTACAAAGTCGGCGAACTTTCCTTTTTCAATACTTCCCTTTTCGTTTTCTTCAAAGTTTGATCTTGCCGCCCAAATGGTCATTCCTTTTAAAGTTGCTTCCCTTGTTAAAGCATTTTCTGTTTGAAACCCATGAGCAGGCCAGCCTTTTGCATCTTTACGGAACACTGCTGCGTAAAAAGTTTTCAGCGGATCAATATCTTCAACCGGGAAATCAGTGCCCAGGGGAATCCAGCCATTTTGTTTCAGCAGATCATTGAACGCATACGCACCTTTTACCCGTTGGTTTCCCAATCTTTTTTCAGCCCAGTACATATCACTTGTTGCATGTGTGGGTTGAACACTGGGTACAACACTGTACATTCCAAACAAATCAAAATCATTTTTATTCACTACCTGCGCATGCTCAATGCGCCAGCGCAGATCATTTTTTTCCTTTAAATATTTGCCATAAATATTCAGGATGGTTCTGTTACCGCTATCACCAATAGCATGTGTACACATTTGAAATCCTTTGTTGTAAATAACTGCCGCCACTGAATCAAAATGTTCGGGATTGCTTAATAAAAATCCATACTGACCGGGTTTATCATCATAAGGATGCAATAAGCAGGCTCCTCTTGAACCCAACGCCCCATCAGCATATACTTTAAAGCTGCGTACATTTAAACGATCTGTTTTTATTTTTCCTCTTTTGAAAATAGCTTCATAATTATATTTCCAATCGCTGAGCATCACATACAAACGCATTTTCAAATCACCGCTTTTATAATACTTTTCCAGTTGCAATACCTGGAAATAATTCAGTCCGCAATCATCAATGGTTGTTAACCCTGCTGCAAAACAGTTTTGCTGTGCGGCAAGCAATCCCTCTTTAATTTGTTGTTCTGTTGCACCGGGAATTTTTATGCTTACCAGGTCAACTGCATTATCAATCAATACTCCTGTTGGTTTTCCCTCTTTCAGCAACACATCACCTCCAACCATTTTTGTTGAAGAAGTTATTCCGCTTTTATCTAAAGCCAACTGGTTTACAATTGCAGCATGCCCATCAATCCTTGTTAAGATGACCGGATTATTTGGAAAAAGCTGATCTAATTTTTCTTTGGTTGGATATTCCTTTACTTCCCAATCGTTCTGATCCCATCCTCTTCCAATAATCCATTCTCCCGGCTTTGCATCTAATCCTTTTGCAAAATTGCTGAGGCGATGCAACACATCTTCCCAGCTTGTTGTACCTGTTAAATTTGCCTTGCGTAAATCCAAACCATAACCAAAGAAATGTGCATGTGCATCAATAAAACCGGGGTATAAAAACTTTCCCTTCAGGTCAATGGTTTGTTTTGCCGTATATGCTTTCTGCAGATCAGCACTTGTACCAACAGCTACGATCTTCCCATCTTTCACAGCTACCGCTTCTGTTTTTGAAAAAGAAGAATCAACAGTATAAACAGTTCCGTTAATGAGCAAGGTATCAACAGAAGTCTTGTTGCTGCCCTGACTGAACGCAACAACAATGAACAGCAGCAAAATTAATCGCATCATAATTTCAGAATTGACAACGAATTTAATTTGTTTTATTGTTAGTCCTTGTATTTTTACTGCCAGATTTATTTCTTATGTATTCTCCCAACACAACCAAACAACTTCAGCATACAACAGCAACAATGCTTCAGCATCTTACCAAAAAAGGGTTCGATAAAAAAGATGTTGAAGCCCTGAGAGAAGTGCTTCGCTTTCACGAATACCGTTATTATATTCTCAACGATCCGCTGATCAGCGATTATGAATATGATCAGATCTATAAAGCTTTGGAAAAATTGGAAGCAGAAGATCCTTCACTCATCACCCCCGATTCTCCCACCCAGCGTGTAGCAAAAGGCCTGGGCAATGATTTTAAAAAAGTGCAGCATCTTGTTCCCATGCTTAGCCTGGAGAACTCCTACAATGCAGATGATTTAATTGATTGGGACCGCAAAGCAAGAGAAGCAAGTAGTTTGAATGAAATTGAATACTGTGTAGAACCGAAATTTGACGGCGCCAGTATTTCATTGATCTATGAAGATGATCTTCTCGTTCGTGGCGCTACAAGAGGCGATGGAACAGAAGGTGAAGAGATCACCACCAACATCAGGCAAATCAAATCCATTCCGCTCTCTGCTGCATTTTCAAAATACGGCATCAAACAAATTGAAATACGGGGTGAGATACTGTTGAGCAAGAAAAATTTCAAAGCATACAATGATCAGTTGGCTGAAGAAAATTTACCTCCACTTGCCAACCCCCGCAATGCTGCCAGTGGAAGCTTGCGGATAAAAGATGCAAAAGAAGTTGCCCGGAGAAACCTCGAAGCGTTTATTTATCATGTTGGTTTTGTTACGATGTACGATGTAAGAGGTACGATATACGATGTTTTGAAAACACACAGCGGCTGTTTAAAGATGATGTGGGAATTAGGTTTCCGTAGCCCGGAGAAAGAAAAGAAAATTCTGAAAGGAATTCAACCCGTGATTGATCATATCAATGACTTTGAATTAAAAAGAGATGATTTGCCGTATGAAATTGATGGCATGGTAATTAAGGTGAATGATCTGCAACTGCAGGATAAGATGGGCATCACAAGCCATCATCCACGCTGGGCCATTGCTTATAAATTTAAAGCAAGGCAGGGAACAAGCAAACTGAGAAATGTAGAATACCAGGTGGGCAGAACAGGAGCTGTTACACCTGTTGCCAAGATTGATCCTGTTGCAATTGGCGGTGTAACGGTAACAAGCATCTCTTTACACAATGAAGATTTTATTACCGAAAAAGATTTGATGATTGGTGATACTGTTTTGGTTGAACGTGCAGGTGATGTAATTCCCTACATTGTAAAATCAATGGCTGAAGTAAGAACGGGACATGAACATAAAATAAAATTTCCAACACATTGTCCGGTGTGCAACAGTAAATTGGTAAAGCCTGAAGAAGAAGCAGTATGGCGTTGTGTAAATTATCATTGCGAAGCACAGATTGTTGAACGTATCATTCATTTCACCAGTAAAGATGCAATGGACATACGTGGTATGGGCGATGCCAATGTTCGTAAGTTTTATGAGCTTGGTTACTTAAATGATATTCCATCGCTCTATCAATTGCCATTCGATAAAATCAAAGTACTGGAAGGTTACGGAGCAAAGAGTGTTGACAACCTGCAAACAGCTATTGAAAACTCAAAGAAGCAGCCACTTTATCGCCTCATCAATGCTTTGGGTATTCGCTTTGTGGGTGAGGCCACAGCAAAAACCTTAGCCACCTCAACAAATCATCTGCTGGATATTGCAAAAAAATCTCAGGAAGAATTACAACTGCTTGAAGATGTTGGCCCCAGGGTTGCGGGGAGTATTCATGCCTTCTTCAGCAACAAAGAAAACCTGCACATGCTTCAGCAATTGGAAACACTTGGTTTGCAATTAAAGAATGAACAGAAAGAAAGTAAACATGAAGGCAACCTGAATGGGATTACTTTTTTATTTACCGGAACATTACCAACTCTCAAGCGCAGCCAGGCCGAACAAATGGCAGAAGATCAAGGCGGAACTATCTTGAATACTGTAAGCTCCAAGCTTACTTATCTTGTTGTGGGTGAAGATGCAGGAAGCAAATTAGAAAAAGCAAAAAAGATCAGTACCATTCAGATTATCAATGAAGATGAGTTTCTGGCTCTGCTGAAAAAATAATCTTCCCTGAGCAGTAACGGGCACTTTGTTTGATTTCATAACCCGGCAATTACGGCTCTTTCCTGCACCGGATTCAGTATAATACCGCTTTGAAATATATTTTAGTCCAATCATTTACTTAGGGCGGTATTATACAAGTATGAAATTTTGAGAGGCGCTATTGGACTAAACAGTTCTTCAATTTGGTATAAAAACAAGCCTTTACATTTTAGAATTATAATGACTGTTTTTATATTTCATTTTGTATATTTAGTATCTCCAATTTTTTTGTATGATCAAGAAACTTCCCGGTGAACAATGGAAACAATTACAATTTGCCGGATGGAAACAGTTGCGGAAAAAATATGCTGTTTCCAATTGGGGACGCTGCGCCAGTTTTAATCATGATGTTGCAGAAGATGGAAAATTATTGAATGGTTCTATTACAACAGGCTACCGCACACTCAACCTGCACCGTGCAGAAAACAAAGGAACCATTTATATGCACCGTGAAGTTGCAAGATTTTTTTGCAAAAAAGCATCAGTACGCAGCAAGTATGTCATTCACATCAACCACAACAAAAAAGATAATAAAGCAGGTAATTTAAAATGGGCTACGTTGGAAGAAATGTCGGCACACCAGCAAAAAAGTCCGCATAAGATTGCTTATAAAAAATTACAGAAAGAACGCAGCTCTACACAAAAAGGCTTAAAGCTAACACCGGTGCAGGTGAAAACCATCAAAAAAATAATTCAGGATCCTAACCGCAGCATTACTTACAAACAGCTGGCAAAAAAATACAGCGTAAGTGAAATGACCTTGTACCGAATCAGAAGCGGAGAGAACTGGGGAGGAGTGTAAGTGTTTGTAAGTTTGTGGTTTATAGTTTCGGCAACATTTCAGTTTGAATCTTCATCACAACAATTCAGCATTTACTCAATTATTCTACTCTTTTTTATTTTATTACAGTAAGACTTTCTGTCTTTGAGCCTTTGTGGCAAATCCAAAAACCACCAACTTTACATTTCAAAACTATCAGATGATTCAACTATCCACCATCAAATTTTTAAAAGATTTAAAGAAGAATAACAACAAACCCTGGTTCGATGCCAATCGTAAAGCTTATGAAGCAGCAAAAACTGATTTCGCCAATTTTATAGATGCCGTTATTCAAAATTATGGAAAGAAAGATCCTTCCATTGCACATCTTAAAGCAAAGGATTGTATGTTCCGCATTAACCGTGATGTTCGTTTCAGTAAAGATAAAAGCCCGTACAAAAGCAATATGGGCGCAAGCATCAGCAAAGGCGGAAAGAAATCAATGACGGCCGGTTACTATTTTCATCTGCAACCAGGCGATTCATTTACAGGAGGTGGTTTGTATATGGCTATGCCCGATCAATTAAAAAACATCCGCCAGGAAATTGATTATAACTGGAAAGAATTTCACAGGATCATCAGCAGTAAATCATTCAAAACCATTTATGGAGATTTATATACCGGAGAAGACATGAAACTCACCCGCCCACCAAAAGGTTATGAAGCTGATAACCCTGCCATTGAATACCTCAAGCTGAAAAGCTGGATTGGTTTTTCTAAACTCACTGATGCAGATCTAACATCAAAAGATTTATTAAAGAAAACAATTACTTCTTTTGAAGTATTGAAACCGCTGCTTGATTTTTTAAATGAGGGATTAGTGGGTCATGAATAATAA
>CAMTVU010000037.1:0-1312 GCA_947085245.1 uncultured Chitinophagaceae bacterium
CTTTTTTTCGTTAGATGATTTCAACTGTAAAACAGTTTTTGCATTTAGTGATGTAATTACTTTTTTTCCTGTTCTTGACTCCAATTCTTTCCGTGCAACTTTAGCAACATTGCCGCCCTGCTTAGCTACTTTCTTGCTGGCTTCAAAAGTGTCGGGATTGGTAGCGGCAGAAATATCTTTTGTTGATGCTTCGGCCAGCATGTTTAAAATCAGTTCGGTATTGGTCATGTTGTCCCTCAGGTTTTCTTTTTTCAACCCTTTCAGGATTTTGTATTCTTTCGTTGTTTTATCTGCCCATGCTTTGGTAATAATATCAGTAAGCGTTGCAAACTGAACGCCTTCTTTCAATCCCCTTTTTTTCCATTCGTCCGTTAGTTCTTTTCTTATCTCTATACTTTTCAACCGCTGGTTAATCCAGTTTTCTGAATAGCCCAGGTTCAGGTACTGCTCTAAAGCCCTGTCAATAGTGAGTTCAGGGTCTTGCATTTCGTCTAATCTTTCAGCAGCTACCTTTGCCAGCCAAAGTTTAAATGGTTCTGCCTTTGGCGATGGTATGGATTGAATGAGGCGAAATAGTTGTTCGGTATCAGCAACATCAGTCAGGTAAAATTTGCCATCAGCTGATTGCATTTTCAGTTGACTACAATTTGTAGTCAACTGACTACCTTCTGCTTTCAGCCTTGTTTTCAGCACACTCCAATATTTTCTTGGATTAGGACTGTCGGTTAAAACAGCAATCACATCTACAATTGATAAATACCATTTTTCCTCCTCTGCATCCCAAAGGGTTCTTACTTTTTTGTCTTCAAATATTTTTATTTCGTTAAGCTTTTCCATTGTCTGAACTATGATTTTGTTGATTTTTGTGATTCTGTTGATTTGTATTTCTTGTTTGTTAGCCGTTTAAAATTCAAACTATTTTCTCCGAAATTGATTAGCAAACCTATTTCAAGATTGTATGCTTCTGAGTAATTAATAGCTTGAGCAAAATGAACATCTTCTAATTTTGTGATTGCCTTCAATTCAACAGAGATGACAGCTTCAACAAGAAAGTCAACACGTCTGGTTCCAATTTGCTCCTCCCGATAAAAAATCGGCATTTCAAATTCTCTACTAAATCCTAACCCAGCTAATTGCATTTCAATTTCCAATGCCCTTTGATAAATGACTTCCTGAAAACCATTTCCAAGTGTCTTATGCACGGTCATTGAACACCCAATTATTTTGGAAGTCAATTCAGAATATTTATATGCTTCATTTATCACAGTAATCATTTAATCATACAAATCATAGTTCAGACAACTTATGCTGC
>CAMTVU010000038.1:0-82148 GCA_947085245.1 uncultured Chitinophagaceae bacterium
GAATCAGTTACTTTCCCTGTAACCGTTCTTGTTTGTGCCAGCGAAACATTCGCTATTACAAACAGGCTGAGCATGGTGAGAATACCCCTTGCAAGTTTCTTCAAAGTCATAATCAGTAGTTTTTAAATAAATGAGGGTTGTTTACTTTGCCGAAGATGCAGAGATGCCAGGCGTTAGAACTGGTTTTTAAAATAACGGAAAGTTATCAAAACCAGTCTTACATGGCAACACACAATCAATCAGCTGTTAAATTACTGTGAATTTACAGGAAGTTTTTAGTATTATGAGTCACAAAAACATCCAATGTTCAAAAACAAAAACTCGCAAACGTTTGCGGAAATAATTGCAGGGGAAAAATATTCGCTTACAATAAATTCTTATGACAACAACAACCCTCAAAAAAATTGCACAGGTACTCAATATCAGTATTTCTACCGTTTCAAGGGCTTTAAAAAATCACCCGGATATTTCTGTTTTTATTTTAACCTGCAGATGAATTAAAATGCCAAGCACAATAAAAAAAATACTTCCTATTTTATCTGTTTCAATTAAATCACTCAGCAGGTTCAGGGTTACAATCATACTTAACATCACTCCGCATAACATGGATAATGCTTTGTCAAAAGGGTCTTTCAAAGTATGGTATCCTTTAATAGCTATACTGAACATGCTGAACAAAAGCACACATAATAATAGTAGCCCCGGTATGCCCTGCTCAATGGTAACTAAAAGAAAATAATTGTGTGCCGATGATTTTTCTTCATTACTGCTCACCCATGTTTTAAATGCTGCAACTGTATATTCTTTATAATGCAGGCTAAATGTATTGGGCCCATAACCTTTCAGCAGTTCTTCATTCACCATCCGCAAACCGGCTATCCAACGATAAAAGCGTTCCATTGTTGACATATCCTTTAACGTATAAGTTGCTTCTATATGCTCGCCAAAGTTTGTATGCTGGGTGGTGGTATTAAAATCAGGTGCATATTTTAAATAGTTATCGTTCTGTACTAACCAGAACAAACCTGCAGCCGAAATAATAACTGCAGTAAGTAACAATGATAAAAGAAACTTTTTCTTAATCGCTATCCACGTAACAGTTCCTGATAATAAGCAAAGCCACGCTCCCCTTGAATAAGCAAAGAATAATGCAACTGTAAAAAGTACTATCAATACTATCACCCACCTTCTTGTATTGCCGGCTGAAAATTGTAACCAAACAAAAAGAACCGGCAACAGGCAAACCAAAAGAGCTGAATAGTTTACATGATTCCTGAAAAAAGGATCCAGCGTTTCATTGATTGCTTCAAACGAAAATCCTTTTGCAGCATGCCTTATTAAACTGCTTACAACAGGGATAAGCATTGAAAAGATGAGCGCTTTAGATGCCAGTTTAAAATCATCCTTCGTTTTTAAAAAAATCAACCCGCCAAAAACAAATGCAACTAAAAACCATGTTTTGGCCAAAACATACTTTACGCTTAAAAAAGTTTCGTAAGAAAACATCGTTGCAATCATCATCCATACAAGCTGGAGTATTACCAGTAAAAACAGGCTGCTCTTTTTTATTTGTGAAGGAAAACCCGAAGGCTTCAGCAGCATTACTGCAATCAGTGCGCCCGACAATAACAGCATCACCGGCTCATCGGGCATATCTGTTGAAAGTGTTGAAGTAACTGAAAACTCAGTTGACAGCGGAATAACAAACAACAGGGCAACGTATAATTTTCTGATATCAGAACTGAAAAAAATAATTGCAACAACAGCAAAGGGAATAATGAGCAGGAGGTTTTCTTGCAGTAAAATGCCTGCCACAAAAAAAAGTAGCGCTGCCAGTGATGGCAACCACCATTTCAGCAATTCTTCTTTTGTAAACAGGCGCAGCATATTATTTTAATTGCCTCCGGGCTTTCCATTCAAGGATGAGCAGCAGTAAAACAGAAAACACAAATGATAACACAGCGGCCAGGAACATGCTTGCCGTAATTTTTGGTTTGTCTTTTTTCAAAGCCGGCAGCGCTTCTTCAATTATAAATAATGCACTTACATTATTAACACTGGTATTGAATTGCTGAATCAGTTTTTCTTTTTCATTCAGTTCTTTAAACAACACTTCTTTCCTTTCAGCAAGAAAAGCATCTGCGTTTAACTGTGCTTTTTTTTCTATTTGCTGCAGTGTGTCTTTTTGTGTGTTGAAATCGTTACGCAGCTTTTGCAAAATTTCCAGCTTCATGTTGTTTGATGCTGACACACTTTTTTCATTCACACGTTTTACAATTGTATTGGCAATGGCTGCTGCAAGTTTTTTATCTGTATCCCACACATTTACTTTTACATGGCCAAATTCATTTTTGTGAATACGAACATTTTCTTTGTATTCGTAATTAGCCAGGAAAACAGCTCTGTCGCCGCCTGCATGTATTTTATAATGTTTGATGAGATTAAAACTGTCAACCATAAAACGGCACATCTCTTCTGATCTTGCAATGGCCATTAAACGATCATTATCAAACTCTCCTCCATAATAGAAATACTGTTCCCGGAATTCAGTACGGTAAATATTGGAGCGGTCGCCCAGGTTGGGATTGGCTGCAGTAAAAATTGCTGAACTTCTGAAATAAGGCTTCTGTATAAAAAGGATAACGCCTGTACCAAGAGTTGCCAGTAAAACAATAATCAATGATTGTTTCCAGCGTTTGCGGATAACTTCAAAAACAATATCTAAATTCATAATAAACAGATGTGTGAATGCGGCTAAAGTACAATAGTTTTTTTTTCAATTGAATGAAATAGTTCAGGAGGTGTTTTGCACAACCTGAACATTGCGGTTAAAACTTTCATCTAATGAAATAAACGTTTCCGTGCGTTCAATCCCTTTTATTTTCTGCAACGCATCATGCAATACATAACGCAGCTGGTTGATGTCTTTACAAACCACTTCAATAAACATACTGTAATTGCCCGTTGTATAATTGAGCCGAACGATTTCGGGAATTTTCTGCAGGTCTTTGGCAACCGTATCATACAAAGAACTCTTTTCAAGATAAATACCAACAAAGGCTGTAATATCATAACCCAGTGTTTTTAAATCAACGTTGAGTTTTGTGCCTTTTACAATTTTATGCTCCTGTAGTTTTTTAATGCGAACATGAATCGTACCTCCCGATACAAAAAGTTTTTTCCCAAGTTCGGCGTATGAAATCTGGGCATCTTCCATCATTTCAGAAATGATCTGAAGGTCTAATTTGTCAAGATTTAATTTGCCGGGCATTTTTGATATTGTTTTTAATGCTTTTTTAAAATTAATGATAATATTTTAAATATAATCGAAAGTTTTAAAATTTTTATTCGAAAACTTGCAACGAATAGGGGATTTGCTTTAACATTGCACTATAATCGTTCTTTGAACAACATACTGTGGGGTGATGAAAGTTTTGGCAGACATGCCCCCTCGTCTCGGGGGTGGGGATCACAGAACAAACGCAGCATAGAGCCGACCGTCAGGCCGACCAGGATTGACCACTAAATCTTTGTGCTACAGCTAACTGCCCCGTGGAGGTTCGACTCCTCCCCCTACAGCAATTACGTGGAGGCCCCGACGTTTCAGTCGGGGTGCCGACCGCAGCGTCGGCATTCGACTCCTCCCCCTACAGCTTTTTCTCATGCTTATTTTTTACGATTGCCTTTTGTCTATACAAAGGGCTTTTTTGTTTTTTTCACATTTTCGCTTCTTTACCTTTGCCCGCTATGGGGCAAAAAAAACTGATCCGCTTTTCTGAAATTGAAACATTTCCCAACGTTTTACAGTACCCGCAGCAAATGCCCGGTAAATGGAATGCGTTTTTTAAAAACACCCATCCTGTTACGTTAGAGCTTGCATGCGGCAAAGGCGAATATGCGGTTGGCCTTGGCCGGTTGTATCCGCAACGAAATTTTTTAGGCGTTGATCTTAAAGGAAACCGTATTTGGGTGGGCGCTAAAACGGCGTTGAAAGAAAACCTCACCAACGTTGCTTTTATCCGTTCACAAATTGATCGTATTGCCGACTATTTTACCAAAGATGAAGTGAGTGAAATATGGATCACCTTTCCCGATCCTCAGTTGCGTTCGTCCAAACATAAAAAGCGGTTAACGCATCCGGGGTTTCTGCGTTTGTATCAGCAGTTTTTAAAACCCGGTGCGTTGATTCATTTAAAAACAGATTCACCTGTTCTATATCACTTCACCAAAAAAGTGATTGCATTATATGAATTACAATTGCATACTGATATTGATGACCTGTACAAACAACATGAATTGAGCAACGAACTAAAGATTAAAACGCATTATGAAGGTTTGGATATTGCTCAAAGCAATCAAATTCATTATCTCTGTTTCTCTCTTCCTGCACAGGATCTGCCGGTTGCAAAAGATGTCATCCTGAAACAATGGGTGTTTGAAGAAGAGAAAAAATAATTTTCTTTCTTTTGTTTCAACAAAATAGAAACTGCCGGGTTAATTGATTTTACTATATAGATTATTAAGAAATGAATACTCTCTCTGAAGGAACAGATTTTTATTACGATGAGCATAATAATATGGTGCTCACTGCCAGGTATCATGAAGAGAGGGGCTCCTGCTGTGGTTATGGCTGCAGGCATTGCCCATACCAATATGAAAATGTTCAGGAACCACGTCGTAGCTTGTTGCTCAATGAAAACAAAAAAAACTCCACAACCGCCTGATACAGGAAAAGTAAAACAATACTCTTTCTTTGATGATGTGTATGATGTGGTGCGGCAAATTCCCAAAGGCCGTGTTACTTCCTATGGCGCTGTTGCATCTTACCTCGGCACAAAATTATCTGCACGCATGGTGGGCTGGGCTATGAATGGAGCACACCGGGTAAAACCAAAAGTGCCTGCACAACGGGTGGTAAACCGAAACGGTATGCTCACCGGTAAAATGCATTTTGATACACCCACACAAATGAAAGATCTGCTTGAAAAAGATGGCGTGATGGTGAAGGGTGATACCATTGTTGATTTTGAAAACAGGTTTTGGGATCCGGCGGTGGAATTGGGTTGATGTTAAAGATCAATTATAATACGGACTGATCATCCAAAATACTATCACCCCCGTAACCGCTACATACAACCACAAAGGCCAGGTAATACGTGCCAGTTTTTTATGCCGGTGATAATCGGCTGTTAAACCACGGTAGGCTGTGAATAAAATAAACGGCAAGATGATTCCTGCAAGAACGATATGGGTTATTAAAATAAAATAGTAAACAATCTTGGGAAGTCCTGAACCACCATAAGTAGTTTCTCCGGTAAACAAATGATGACAGATATACGAAACCAAAAACAAAACAGAAAAACCAATGGCCCACAGCATCAGTTTTTTATGGGTGCGGTAACGTTTATCCCTTACAGCAAAGAAAGCTCCCAGCAACAGTAAGGCTACAAAAATATTGATCAGCGCATTGAGGCGTGCAAAAATATGTTTATCAAAACCAAGATTCACATCAACCGTAACTCTGCCCAATAGTACTACGGCTGCAAACACAATTGCACTAACGGTAAAGATGAGGGTATAAGCAAGCCTGTCATTCTTTTTAATAGAAGGGGGCAGTGGCATTCCTCTTTTGTGATGACGATGATGATGATCCGACATACTCATTGGGTTCTTTTATTTCCGAAACAGGTTACGTTTTTTCCTTTTGTCTTTTTCTAAAAACAACAATCCAATATCACGGGCCAGCCTGGCCATAGCAATTGTATCGGTACCCTCGTACCATCCACGGATCACCCGGTCTTTATCCAGCAAATAAAATTTACTTGTGTGCAGAAAAGAGGTATCCACTTCACCGCCATCAATGGTTGCTGCTTTAAATTCATTGTAGGCAAGATCATAAATAATTTTTTTTTCGCCCGTTAAAAACCACCAGTTGTTATGGCGAACCTGGTATTTATCAGCATACCGTTTCAATGCCTGTACACTGTCTCTTGCAGGATCAACTGAAAAGGAAATGAAATGAACCAGTGAATCTGTTTTCAAAAAGGCATCCTGCATTTTTTTCATGTTACGTGTAAGTGTGGGGCATGGGTTGGGGCAGCGTGTAAAAAAATAATCTACCACCAGTATTTTTCCCTTTAGTGAATCGGCAGATACCGTATCTCCCAATTGATTGGTAAAGCTGAAGTTGGTTACTTTGTGCCACAGGGTATCCTTTACTAATTTTCCCTGTTCAGTTTTTTCCGTTACCGTATCATAAAAATAACGGCGGGGCATAGTTACCGCACCTTCACTTGCATACTTAACAAGTAAGTAAGAAAGAACAGGAATTCCAACTGCTACCAATAATCCCAACAATGCTTTTTTGCTCATACTACTTCGCTCCCGGTTTAGGCAACCTGTTTTCATACTACTTGGCTCAAGCTACGTAGTACACAGTACATTAATCAATCACTTCTTAAAAAATATTCGTCCCGATATTCCCTGTAAAAAAGAAAACCGGGACGAGGTTACAGACAGATCAAAAATATTATTTCAATCCCCCTTCATGTGCAGGGGTTGTATGCTGTTCATATTTAACCGGTTCTTTTGGATTATACTCGTTGCGGAGATTTTTCCAGGAAACACCTTCATACAAAAATGCAATAATAAACCAGACGAAGATGAGCAAAGGCGCCACAATGGTCATGATCAAATTGCGTATCTCATCGCCCAGGTGCATAAAAACAGATACAATATAAAATGCTTTTGCAAGCGATAAGATAATGATCACTCCCTTGAATGCAAGATCCAGTGCATGACTGAAGTCGGTCATATATAACAGGTAACCGAACCCCAACTCAATAATGGTAATGACAGATAAAACAATTGTTGTTTTATAGATTCTTTTCTTCGATTCATCGGTTGGTGCTGCGTGTGGAATTGTTACTTCGCCGCCAAATGTTTGATGCTCCATATTATAAACAGTTTCAAAATAATTAAATAGTTATACAAGATAAAAGAACAGGAATACAAACACCCACACCAAATCTACAAAGTGCCAGTACAATCCAATCTTTTCAATCATCAGGTAATGGCCTCTTCTTTCAAACACGCCTCTCCATGCCATAATGGTTACTATGATGTTGATCACAACACCTGAAAAAACGTGGAAGCCATGGAAACCGGTGATGGTAAAAAAGAAATTAGAGAAGTTGGTTGAAGCAATGGTACCATCTGCATTGGGAAAAGGATTGCGGCCCCACCATGCACCCTGGTGATACAGGTGATTCCATTCCCATGCCTGGCAACTCAAAAAGGCTAACCCGCCAACGATTGTCCAGAACATCCATTTCACCACACCCTTTCTGTTTCCATGATGGCCTTCGTGCACTGCCAGCACCATGGTTACAGAACTTACAATCAAAATAAATGTCATCAAGCTCACAAATACCAGGGGTAAGTTTGCATGCCCGGCAAAGGGAAGTGAATTAAATACAAGGTTAGGGTCGGGCCATGAATTGCTGCTCATCCGCACCGTTCCGTAAGAGATCAGGAACGCCCCGAATGTAAACGCATCACTCATTAAAAAATACCACATCATCAATTTGCCGTACTCCACATTGAAGGGGCTTTTACCGCCACTCCACCATTTTGTGTTTGCTGCTGCTGCTTGTGCCATTTATCAGTTTTTAATTGTTCTCAATTTTAATATCAGGATACCAGTAAGAAAAAAACAAACAGGTAAATCCATAACAAATCTACAAAGTGCCAATATACAGCTACTGTATCAACAGGCGCTGTACTGTAAAATTTTGTTTTAGAGCTGAAGGCTCTTAAAAATAATACCATTAATGCAATTACTCCGCCAACAACATGCAGCGCATGCACACCGGTAATAATATAAAAGAACGATCCTGCCAAACTTTCCTTAAACGTTATCTTCTGTACCCACAGTTCAGAAAAACCAAGGAACTGTGTAACTAAAAATACAAGTCCCAATACGGCAGTTGCTGTAATAAGCATTCTGTATTTCGCCATTTCTCTTGCCGCTATTGCTTTTTGGGCCAGGTAAACAGTTATACTGCTTGCAATAATTATAACCGTTGATAAAAAAAAGATCTTGGGCACTTGTACCGGTTGCCATCCCGCCTGGTTACTTTTTACAATGTATGCACTGGTGAACCCGGCAAACATCATTGTTATACTTCCAATTGCAACCCACAACGTAAATGTATGCGGATGCATTTTTTTATTTCTTTCACTCATAACCGTCTGCATGGCCCCTTCCTCCTTCTCCTTCCCCGAAGGAGAAGGAGCGGTGCTTTATATCGTTAATAAATTATTTGTTCTCCCACATCATCAAAAGAACTATACTCATCATTAATCAACCACTTAACTATTTCATCAACCGCTCTGAGAAGCAAGTCTTGTGCTGCCCCTTCCTCCTTCTCCTTCCCCAAAGGAGAAGGAGCGGCGCTTCTTATCTTTAATAAACTACTTGATCGTCCACATCAACTTTCGATCTTTATTCATCAATTTCAACCTGCTTGTAAATATTCAATCTCTCTAAAAAAGCTGGCCTTGTGCAGCCTCACCCTCCAACTCCCTCTCCAATAGAGAGGGAGCGGTGCTTTAACTCTCTTGCAAACATTTTGTTCTGCCACATCAACAATACATCTTTAATCATCACACTTCGATCTGTTGTATTATTTTAAACCTCTACCATACGCTGGCCTTGTGCCTTGCTATTATCCTCCCCCCTTGGGGGAGTTAGAGGGGGCTTGTTATTTTATCTGCCAGCAATGCAAGTAACACAATGGGCAAATAAATATAGCTGCTGAACATTACTCTTCTTGCACTCTTTACATCCATGTTTATATATAATCTTACACACTGCACAACCATGAAGAGGTTTGCTGCAACAAGAATCCACATACTTACAACGCCACTCATTTCAAAAAAATAAGGCAGCATGCCAACCGGTATCATCAGCAGGGAATAAATAATGGTTTGCACTGCCGTAAATTTTGTTGGCCCCAGTTGAGAAGGCAACAGTTTAAATCCTGCCTTTGTATAATCCTGGTGTGCCACCCATGCAATTGCCCAAAAATGCGGAAACTGCCAAATGAATTGAATGGCAAACAAGATCCATCCACCCGCCCATGAAAATTCATCACCATTATAGGCAGCAGCCCAGCCAATTAAACAGGGTAATGCACCTGGTATTCCACCAACCAATACTGCAATGGAGTTTATTTTTTTTAAAGGCGTATATACAAAGCCATATAAAAACAAACTGAACAAAGCTATGCCGGCCGCATACCAGTTGAAATACAATCCTAAAATCAAAGAGCCTGCTATGGCTGCAATAAAAGCAAATGTTGTTGCTTCCTGCACGCTCATTCTGCCACTTGCAACCGGTCGGTTACCGGTACGTTTCATTACTGCATCTGAATCTTTTTCTGCTATTTGGTTTACAGCGTTGGCACTACCTGTAACCAACAATCCACCAACCAATAAAAGCAGAATACTTTCAAGATCATATTCAACCACATTGGGTGCCAGCATGTAAGAAACCACACTGCTGAACACTACTGTAAAACTGAGCGTAAACTTCACAAGCTCCTTGTAATCTTTCAGCTTGCTCTTTGCTGCTGAAAAAAAACCACTCTTCTTCACTTCCTCTTTATCTGCCGGGTTGCTGCTCAATTTTTATTTTATAAGAATGAACTTCTGTTATCTGTTAACAACAATTAATGCTTGCTTTCATCTGCACCAACGGGTGTTGTTTGCGGAATAAATTCTTTCCCGTCTTTTGCATAATCATACGCCCAACGGTGTACTTCAGGAATTTCACCAACCCAGTTACCATGACCCGGATTAATGGGTGTTGTCCATTCCAGTGTATTAGCACCCCATGGATTTTGCGTTGTTACTTTTCTCCCTTTCCAGATACTGTAAAAAAAGTTTAAAAGAAACAGGATCTGCACAAGGAATACAATAATGGAAACCACGCTGATGATTTGATTCAATGTGCCAAACTGCTTAAATGATTCCCAGATGTCGTACTTATAATAACGGCGTGGCATTCCTGCCAGGCCTTCATAGTGCATTGGCCAGAAAATAAGATACGAGCCAATCATGGTTATCCAGAAATGAACATAACCAAGTGTGTTGTTCAAATAACGGCCGTACATTTTAGGGTACCAATGATAAATACCGGCAAACATTCCAAACATGGAAGCTACGCCCATTACAATATGAAAGTGTGCAATTACAAAGTATGTATCATGCAGGTGTATATCCAATGATGAATTACCAAGGAAGATACCGGTTAATCCGCCGGAAATAAACAAGCTTACAAAACCCAATGCAAAAAGCATAGCAGGAGTGAAGCGGATATTTCCTTTCCAGAGTGTTGTTAGCCAGTTAAATACCTTGATGGCGCTTGGTACTGCAATTAACAAAGTAAGCAACACAAAGAATGCACCCAGGAAGGGGTTCAACCCTGTTACAAACATGTGGTGTGCCCAAACCAAAAAGGCAAGAATGGTAATGGCAAATAATGAACCTACCATTGCCATATATCCAAAGATGGGTTTACGGCTGTTAACCGATAATATTTCTGAAACCATACCCATGGCAGGTAACAGGATGATATATACTTCAGGGTGGCCAAGGAACCAAAACAAGTGCTGGTATAAAATAGCACTGCCACCTTCATTAGGCAACGCCTGCCCGTTGATAAAAATATCGCTCAGGTAAAAACTTGTTCCAAAGTGACGATCAAAAATCAATAAGATAACTCCTGAAAATAATACAGGGAAAGATAATACACCTAATACAGCCGTAAAGAAAATTGCCCAGATGGTAAGAGGCAAGCGTGTCATACTCATACCCTTTGTACGCATATTCAAAATGGTTGCTATGTAGTTCAATCCTCCAAGTAATGATGAAACAACAAACAATGCCATAGAAGCCATCCAAAGATCCATTCCTACTTTTGAACCGGGTGAAGCTTCACCCAAAGCGCTTAATGGTGGATAAGCAGTCCACCCGCCACTGAAAGGCCCTGTTTGTACAAATAAAGAAGAAAGCATTACAATACCTGCTGTAAAAAAGAACCAGTAGGAAAGCATATTAAGGAAAGGAGAAGCCATATCTCTCGCTCCAATTTGTAATGGAATTAAAAAGTTGGCGAAAGTTCCACTCAACCCGGCTGTTAATACAAAGAATACCAGCACCGTTCCGTGCATGGTTATTAATGCGTAATATGCTTCGGCCTGCAACTGACCACCTTTGGCCCAATCGCCAAGAAGCGCTTCCATCCAGGGAAACTTTGCATCGGGATAACCCAATTGCAAACGGAAGATCACAGAAAACAAACCTCCAACCAATGCCCAAAACATCCCTGTTATCAAAAACTGCTTGGCAATGGTTTTGTGATCCTGGCTGAAGACATACTTGGTAAGAAACGTTTCATGATGATGCTCATGATGCGCTCCATGATGTGCTTCGTGAGGAACGTTAACCGTATGCTCATGTACGTGTGGGGTTTCACTGCTCATACTGTTTTTATTTATGCTATTCTCTTAATTAATTATTGATTTACTACTGCTGCTATTACTGCCGGTTTTGCTGTTGTATCTATTACAGATTTAGCAGCCGGATCTTTTTCGGGGTTGGCAACGTAATAGTTCGGCTTTTGTTTAGCCATCCAGACATCAAAGTCTTCCTGAGATACTACTTCAATAATCCCTTTCATGGAGTAGTGCCCGTTACCGCACATCTGATCGCATGAAATTTCATAAACGAATTCAGGATTGCCTGTACGTTCTTTCATTTCTTTGGTTGTGTACTTCGGTGTAAACCAAAGCGTGGTTGGAATACCGGGAACGGCATCCATCTTCAAACGGAAATGACTTAACCCCACATCATGTATTACATCACGGCTGTTGATGATCAGTTTCACCGGACGGTCTTTAACGATGTACATAGTTTGTGTTGTAACCACATCATCAAAGTTGGCAGGATCGGCTTTTAAACGAAGTGTAGTATCATCATCCCATATTTGCCCTAATGAATTATTTTTTTCATCGCTGATTACTCTGAAATATGTTCTTCCGAAATTTTTATCCTTGCCGGGGTAACGCATAATCCATCCAAACTGTTTTCCAACAATTTCAACTTCCAATGCTCCTTTCGGCGCATCGGATGTAATGCGGAACCAGAACTTCAAACCAAATACTACCAATACTGTTAATGCGATGGCTGGTACTGCCGTCCATATTAATTCTAATTTGGTGCTATGTGCAAAATGAACGGCTTTGTTTCCTTCCTTTTCCTGGTATTTCCATGCAAAGAAAAATAACAGAAACTGGGTTAATACAAAGATGATTCCCGTTACTGCAGTTGTGATCATAAACATCTGATCAATTTTTTCACCTTCAACTGATGCTGAGCCTTGTGGAAATAAAGTAGAGCCATATAATTCTTTATTGCAGTACCATACACCCACAAAACCAAGGATCATAAATCCCAGCAACAAAAAACCATTGATACGGTTGCTTTGCTTGCGGGAATTATCTTCTCCCTTTAACACACTTACATACTCGCTGGCTTTTGCAATCTGAAAGATCACAAGGAACACCAGCACTGCTGCAGCAATAATCAAATATGTTGTAGTACTCATAGCTTGCGCAAATTATTTATAGTTCTTCAAATCTTTTTTCTGTGTTCAATAGTTTATGTATGATGAATGACACTTTCTTTCACCAATGGATGATTTTTTGGTAACAGCGGAGCTTTGGTTAAATATCTTGCTGTAAGAAAGATCACCATTCCTAAAAATCCTGCACTTACTCCCAAGCTGTATAAGAAATGTATCATTGTGTTTGATTCATGTCCCAATTCCTGCAAAGGGCCGGGTGTGATCATTTGATAGAAATCCAACCAATGACCAAAGATGATAACAACCGCCATTAATGTTACTACGGTGTAGTTACGTTTTGATCCCCGTCTCATTAAGATTAACAATGGAGCAAGGAAATTGATAATTAAATTCAATAAGAAAATTGCTTTGAACGGGCCGGGCTGTCCGGGAATACCAATACGGTCAATAAAATATTCTGTTTCTTCGGGTTGGTTACTGTACCAGATGAGCATAAACTGGGAGAACCACAAATA
This sequence comes from uncultured Chitinophagaceae bacterium, assembly GCA_947085245.1. Classification (GTDB taxonomy): domain Bacteria; phylum Bacteroidota; class Bacteroidia; order Chitinophagales; family Chitinophagaceae; genus Lacibacter. The sequence continues at coordinate 13,168 of CAMTVU010000038.1, forward strand.
TGTCCAGAAGATTGAAAAGGCAAACATAAACTTACCAATGTCGTGAATGTGTTCATCCGTTACAAATTCAAGATACCCCTTGTTCTTAAGATAAATTACAAACAACATCATTAAAGAAAGACCTGCTACCCATGAGCTGGCAAAAGTGTACCAACTGTACATGGTGCTGTACCAATGTGCATCTATACTCATCAACCAAGCCCAGGGAAGTGTGCTCAATACCGTTAAGCCGTAAGTAACAAGAAATGCAGCAGAGATGGCTAAAGATTTCCAATAGAATTTTGTATCGCCCTTTGCGGCTAAGTCTTCAGCCAGTGAATTTTTGCGGAACCAGTTGCGGAACCACATCCATAAACCAACAGCAGCAATTGATAATACAGTATAAGCAGTTGGGTTTAAGAAGCCGCTTTTCTCTTTTAGTTTTTCATCAAGATGTGCTGCGTCTTTCCAGTGATAGATATGATGATCATCAGAGATCCATACATACGCTAACAAGATGATCAGAGCAACAGGTCCCAATACATTCATTGAACCTGAAATTGCTTCAGGGACACGACGGAAAGCAACTTGCCACCCACCCTGTGCCAATGTAGTAGCAGCAATAAAGAAGAAACTTGAGGCAACTACTAATAACCAGAAAATTCCATTATGCATAAGCGCCATCCAGAATTTGGTTGCGCCATAAGCTTCTGCTCCATGTTCTTCACCATGCCCACCGGAGAACGGATGCAGAAATACAATGCCGAGTACGAGTGTAAGTACACCCACGCCCATCAATGCGTAGCTCCATTTTTTTAATCCGCCCGGTATTTCAAATTGCTCTTTCAGTGCCATTGAATATCGTTTATAGTTGAATGTTTGTATTGGTTGTTCTTATTTGGCTGCTTTTGCTGAGTCTGTTGTTGCAGGTGCCGTAACAGCAACTGCTTGCTTATTGCCGGGCTGTACACTCTTGATATATTGAATGATCATCCATCTTTGTTTTGTGCTGAGCTGTGAAGCGTAGCTGCCCATCAGGTTTCTGCCATACGTAACTGAATACATCATTTGCCCGGCAGGCATATTCTCATACTTTGCATCACCCAGCAAGGTTGCAGGTTTTGCAGCATAAGGACCATTACCGCCATTATACAAAGGACCATTTCCATCTAATTTCTCCCCATGGCAAATACCACAGTTTACTTTGTAAAGTCTTGCTGCTTCAATCAAATCTTTTGTTTCCAGCAGGGGTAAAGGATTTGCAATTTGTTTAGACGCAACATAGTTTGCTGTGTCGCCTGCTTTATCCATTGCTAAAGGAAAGTAAGCAACACCGCCACGTTTTACCGTACCGGCTACTGGTGTAGCATCATAATAAATTCCGGCTTCATTCAAATTACTGTGATCAGCATAGGTTTCTACTGCACGGCTGTAAGCCATATCGGGCATATAAATTTTACCGGGCTCACGGCGAACACCGTTGTTGCAGGATGCTGCTGCAAACAATACTGTAATCAATCCAAGTATAACAATCTGTGTTGTACGCATTTCAATTTTTTTATGCTGTAACGATTTCTTCTTCTTTTTCAAACGCCTTTTTAGTTTTGTCGTAACGACCCAGCCACCAGCCTGTTTCCATTTCTTTTTCAAACACTTCCACTGCACCGGCATTCTGTAAAAATGCTTTCACTTCTTCTGCGTTTGTTTTCTCAGTTATTTCAATAGGCATTACAAACAAATCGTCGGTTGACCTTAAATGAAAATGATCTTTCCTTACAAAAGGAGCAAGCTGACATAAATAACAGAACGTAAGCACCATCCCAACTGCTGCGAACAATACGGTTAACTCAAACACAATAGGAATAAAAGCAGGCAATGGAAGATGTGGCTTACCACCAATATTCACAGGCCAGTCTTTTGTAAACACCCAGCTCATAAAAGTTAAAGCTGTAGTGGTACCCGTCATGGCATAAATAAAACCGGCCGTGTGTAAACTGGTTTCACGCAAACCCATTGCATGATCTAACCCATGCACCGGGAAGGGCGTATATACATCATGAATCTTATACCCTGATTTCCTTGTGTTCTTTACAGCAGGAAACAACGTTTTTTCATCATCAAAACAACCAACAACAAAATTTTTAACACTCATAATTTTTTAGCTTTTAGCTATTAGCTGTGAGCTACGAGCCTGTGAACTATTTAAAATCAACTTTACTATTTCAACCTGTTGCCTTTACCCCCTTTAGGAGATGTGGGCTTTTAGTGAGCATGCACATGATCATGTGCAAACTCTTCAACTGTTTGTTCTTCCAATGGATCCATTTGTTCCTTAAAGCTTTCACCACTGCGTTTCAATACATGCTTGATTTCAGCAATAGCAATTACAGGAAAATATTTGGAGAAGAGGAAGTAACAGGTAAAGAACAATCCGAATGAACCAAGATAGAAACCAACCTCCCAGATGGTGGGACGATAATACACACTCCAGGATGATGGCAGGTAATCACGGTACAAAGAAGTTACAATGATTACAAAACGCTCAAACCACATACCAATATTCACCACCACACTCATTAAGAAAGTGAACGCAATGTTGCGGCGCAATTTCTTTACCCAGAACAACTGGGGAGTAATTACGTTACAGGTCATCATCAACCAGTAAGCCCAACCGTAAGGGCCGGCAATACGATATTTAAAGAAAATATCCTGCTCAAATTTCACTGCACTGTACCAAGCCATAAACAGTTCAGTTAAGTAAGCACAGCCAACAATAGAACCAGTTAATACAATCACCTTGTTCATGTTTTCAATGTGGCTGATGGTAATATAATCCTGCAGGTTCATTACTTTACGGGTAACCAGCATCAGTGTTTGCACCATTGCAAAACCGGAGAAGATGGCACCTGCAACAAAGTAAGGGGGAAAGATGGTAGTATGCCAACCGGGAATAACTGAAGTGGCAAAATCAAATGATACAATTGTATGTACAGACAGTACAAGCGGTGTACTTAAACCTGCAAGCACCAATGATAAACTTTCATGGCGCTGCCAGTGTTTGGTACTTCCTGTCCAGCCAAATGATGTAACACCATAAAATAGTTTTGCCCATTTCTTTTTAGCACGGTCACGCAGTGTAGCCAAATCGGGCAACAAACCACTGTACCAAAACAAAAGAGAAACGGTGAAGTAAGTTGAAATTGCAAATACATCCCAAAGAAGCGGCGAGTTAAAATTTACCCACAAAGGACCACGGGTGTTGGGATAAGGCATTACGAAGAAAGCCATCCAAACACGACCCATGTGCCAGATAGGAAACTGGCCTGCACAAATAACTGCAAAGATGGTCATAGCTTCTGCGGCACGGTTTACACCTGTACGCCAGCCCTGGCGGAACAACAGGAGAATGGCAGAGATCAATGTACCGGCGTGACCAATACCCACCCACCATACAAAGTTGGTAATATCCCAACCCCAACCTACGGTTTTGTTCAGGTTCCACATACCCGTACCATAAACCACTTCCATGTAAAGGCTCACTACACCAAACAATAATAGTGCTGCCGCAATTAAAAATCCTATCCACCACAAACGTGATGGAGCGGCTTCTACCGGCTTACAAATATCTTCGGTAATATCGTGGTAGGTTTTGCTCCCATCAACCAATGGTTCCCTTACTTGTGATTCGTACCTTAGTAATGACATACTCTTTTTAGCTTTTAGCTTGCAGCTATGTGCAGCAAGCTTTGGTTTTATTTTTTGTACTTAGCTTCAGATACCTTGTTCGTCTTCTGTTGCGTCGCACTCTTTAACTTTATTAACTCTTTTCAGCAGATTCCTCCTTCGTCGGAATGACAATTAATGAGTTGCTGCTTCTGTTGCTTCTTTCTTTTCTTCATGTCCTTCTTCTTCATGATTGCCAACTGTACGATCTGTATTTCTCACTTTCGCCATATAACTTACGTTGGGTAATACGTGTAATTGCTCCAATACATAGTAAGTGCGGTTCACCTCTTCAGTAGTACGCACTTTACGTATTGCACTTTCTTTATCGTTTACATTACCAAATACAATTGCGTTGGTTGGGCAAGCCTGCTGGCATGCTGTTTTTATATCACTGTCAACCATCGGGCGACTATCTTTCTTGGCTGTAAGTTTCGCTTCCTGTAAACGCTGTACACAGAATGAACATTTTTCAATTACCCCACGGCTGCGGACAGTAACATCAGGATTCAAAACCATACGTGTTAAATCTTCATTCATATCCAACGTTACTTCATTGATCCTTCCGCTTTCAATCAAAGGTTGCTGATTGTCCTTGAAGCTGTCGGCACCATTCCAATCGTGCCAGTTGAAACGACGTACTTTATAAGGACAGTTGTTTCCACAATATCTTGTACCAATACAGCGGTTATAAGCCATCTGGTTTAAACCTTCGCTGCTATGTGTGGTTGCCTGCACCGGACAAACGTTTTCACAAGGAGCGTTATCACAATGCTGGCAAAGCATGGGTTGAAATACCACATCCGGATTTTCCATATCGCCGCTGAAATAACGGTCAATACGCAGCCAATGCATATCATGAAACTTTGCTACCTGGTTTTTTCCTACTACAGAAACATTATTTTCTGCACTGCATGCTACTACACAGGCGCCGCAACCGTTACAGGTGTTAAGATCAATACTCATTCCCCATTTGATACCCGGTTTATCATAAACAGGATACATGGTTCCTTCTTTTGCAAACTTTTCTTCATCAACACCGCCATAATCCTTCAACTCAGCCATACGTTCGTTGATGAAATGCTTAGGCTCTTTTTGAATAGTTGCAAGACTTGCTTCTTTAATAACCTCTACACGGTTACCATAAGTGCTGTGTGTTTGCATTTGAGCAATGTCATACATCTCATCTGTTTTCTCAATGGTTACATCAGCAACTGTGTATTCATACGTTTGGCCGTTAAAGCCAACCATTGGATAAATATTTTTACCAACGCCATTTGCCGCTCTTCCCACTTTTGCACTGCGGCCATAACCTGTTGCAATAGCAATGGTTTCGGCATTCATACCGGGTATGATCAGCAATGGAATTTTTATTTCGTTTCCGCCGGCTTTAATTTTTAAAACAGGTTTGGGAGGATTTACTTCATAATTATCATCAGCAATATATCCTAACTCTTCAGCTGTTTTTACAGAAATCATTGCATAGTTGTCCCAGCAGGCTCTTGTAATTGGATCAGGCATTTCCTGCAACCACGGGTTGTTGGCCATTTTACCATCACCCATACTTACTTTTTGATAAATTACCAGTTCATGCTTGCCACCTTTTTTGCTTTCACTCAATTTTGCAACAGCACCGGCTAAAGCAGTGCCATTGAATGTTGCACCTGCAACAGTTGGAGTGGCCGGTTCAATTACGCCATCCTGCAATGCTTTATCATAAGCTGCTTGTCCGCCCAGCTTTGCAATCCAGTAATTTTTGAAGTAGGTTTCGTAATCAGTTACAGCACTTCCACTCCATTTTAATAAAGCAGTAGCAAATGCTCTTGTTTTAAATAAAGGATGGATCGTTGGCTGAATAAAAGAAAGATACCCGGGTTTTGCTTCTGCATCGCCCCAGCTTTCTAAATAATGATGACCGGGAAGTATATATTGAACTTGTTCCGTTGTTTCATCTTCTATTTCGTTGAAAGAAACCGTTAAACCAACTTTCTTCCATCCATCAACAAATTTCTTTTTGTCACGATAAGTATAAACAGGATTAGCACCATGAACAAGTACTGCTCCAATATTTCCTGCATTCATATCGCTGACAAATTGTTCCATATCAGCATCCACACCCTTGCGGTAATTTACTGTTGAACCATAGTTAATGGTTTTGCCGTTAGCGCCAATTTTATCATTGATTGCGTTAACTAAGATTTGTGCATTTACATCGTTGCTGCCGCAAACCACAACTGCATTACCACCTGCTGCGAGTAATTCTTTTGCAGCGGCTTCAATGCCGGCAGCTAAACGTTTATCTACAATGGCCGGGGCTGTAACAGCACCGCCCAGTTTTGCATACAAGGCTAATAATACAGTACCGAGTTCACTTGGTTTGTGTGTGTAACGTTCATCCGCATTTGCACCCGTCATACTGTACATGCTTTCAAACTGGAAGTGACGGCTCATGACCATGTTCCTGTCATCAATTTTTCTTCCAACTGCATATTGTTTTGCAAATTCAACAGGGCTGAGCCAGGTACCCAGAAAATCGGCGCCAAAGCTTACAATCACTTTTGCCAGATCAAATTGATAAGAAGGAATTACTTTATTACCATAAGAAACTTCGTTTGCCTGCAACATGCCACTGTAAGAAACAGCATCATACGTTACATGCTTAAAGGTTGGATATTTTGCTTTGAACTCATCAATCACCGCTGCTACTGATGGTGAGTTGAGGGTAGAACTTAAAAGAACAATTTGCTTTGTACCCACTGCGGCCAGGGCTGCTGTAATTTTTTTATCAACTGCTTCGTAAGTAGGAGCTTCTTTAAAGCCATCTGCTGTTTTTTCCAGTGGAAAACGTACACGGGCAGTATCATACAAACTCAGTACAGATGCCTGTACACGCTGCGTTGTAGCGCCTTTGGTAAAGCCCATTTCATTTCCTTCGAGCTTGATGGGGCGGCCGTCTCTTACTTTTGCCAACACAGGAACCACATCGCCATCCAGCACAAAAGTTGTAGCATAATAGTTTGCCACACCGGGAACAATATCAACCGGCTTATTTAAAAACGGAATGGCTTTCCTTACAGGCATTTCACAACTGGCTGCTAATGTTGCGGCAGCAGTACTAAAGCCCAGGTATTTTAAAAAGTCACGGCGGGGTGTTTTTGACCCGTTGTCTTCCATTTCAAAAGGCAGATCTTCCTTAAACTCATTCTCTGCATCCGCATTGTATGCCTTTGTATTGTTCAGCTCTCCGAAACTTTGCCAATATTTCTTCATAATGTGCTAATATGCTAATTTGATAATTTGCTAATGGCTTCGGGTTATACACCCAATCAGCACATCAGCATATTTGCTAATTCGCTAATTGTTTTAATAGTGACATTTCTGACACTCTGTTCCACCAATCTGTTCTACTGTTACACTGTCCATCTTACCATTCTTGATGTCGTTATGAAATTTCTCATACATACTGTAGAAACCGTTATCCTTAAACTTTACACTTGTTGTGCGATGACAGTTGATACACCAGCCCATACTCAGGTCGCTGAACTGAAAAACTTCACCCATATTCTGAATTTCACCATGACAGGTTTGACACTGTACACCACCGGCTTTGGTATGTTGTGAGTGATTGAAATACACATGGTCGGGCAGGCTGTGAATTTTCACCCACTCAATGGGGCTGCCCTGTCCGGTATATTTGTTTGAAGCCGGATCCCAACCTGCATGTTTGTATAATTTCTGAATTTCAGCTGTACCATTTACCTCTGTTCCATCTTCACGAACCATCTTTGGCCCTTTATATTCATTGATGGCCATGTGGCAGTTCATACAAACATTTACACTGGGAATGTTGGCGTGCTTGCCTTCCATAGCGCTGCCATGGCAATACAAACAGTTTACCTGGTTAATGCCGGCATGTACTTTATGTGAATAATAAATGGGTTGCTCAGGTTGATAGTTTTGCTGGCGGCCAAGACCAATTGCACCTTGCGCCAGGTAATAGCCGGCTACAATAAATAATACAATTGTAAGAGTAGCCATGTATGCCTTGTTCTTCCAGAAAGCTACGGGCTCGCCACGACGGATACCGTCTTTTTCATCCGTTAATTTTTTGAGGTTGCTGTTGATCTGTAATAAGATCAAAGCAACAACAGCAAGCACCAAAGCAAGAATACCAAAGAGGAGGGAATTGTCTTCAGCAGGTTGTTCTGCCGTTGATGTGGAAACGGGAGTTGGCGGCGGTGCTGTATTAATAAATCCGATAATGGCATCAATATCTTTTTCTGCCAGGCCGGGAAAAGCCGTCATCATAATCCCGTTATACTCCTTAATCAGGTTTGCAGCATAAGGTTCGGTTTTTGCAAAACCTGCGGGATTATGAATCCAGGTATATATCTTTTTACGGTCGCTCCATGGGCCACGTCCTTCAAAGCCAGCCAAAGCAGGTCCGGTTAATTTTTTATTAACGGCATGGCAGGCAGCACAATTGGCCTGGAACAAAGCCTTACCATCCTGTGCAAATAATTTATTACCAATCAATAGTGAAACAAAGACCAAACAAACAGTAAACGGCCTGCGGAGTATTAATTTTGGTTGATTCATAACGTTCTGAAACCGTATTGTGATTAGGAAGAATATCTTTGATATACAGGCTGCAAATTTAGGGGAGGATACTGACATAATATCCACAGGGTGAAAAATTTTTTTACCCGGTTGTGACTTGAGTATGAAGAGATTGTTGCCTTTCAATTTTTGAATGAAAAATAAACAGCGTTCGTACGTTTCGGGAAAAACTTTTTATTTCTTTGGTTGTTGCCAAACAAAGTTTTCCCCCGACTTTTGCAGCCATGTTTAAAAAGCTGCGTAATAAATGGAAGGTAAACGGGCTTCAGTTGGCGCTTATCTTAACTACGTTTGCCGTTGGCGGCAGCTTAACCGGTTATGCGGGCCGCAAACTGATGCACTGGCTTACAATTGATGACGGCTGGTTCTTTTTACCCGTTTATATAATATTACTAACTCTCCTCTGGCCGTTACTGGTATTATTGGTGAGTATCCCTTTTGGCCAGTTCAGCTTTTTTGTTGGGTATTTAAAGAAAATGGGGAAAAGGATGGGGCTTATTAAAACAAAAGAACAAACCGACTGATCCTGAACAGCAAAAAACATATCGCCATTTTTGCCTCCGGGGCAGGTAGTAATGCCCAAAAGATTATTGAACATTTTAATCATCACCCTTCTGTTATTATAGCACTGATTGTTTGCAACAACCCAAATGCAGGTGTACTGAAGATTGCAGAAGAACACAGTATTCCTGTTTTGTTACTTGAGAAAGAACAATTTTTCCGTGGCAATGCTTATGTGGATGAACTGAAAGCTCACCAGGTTGATTTTATTGTTTTAGCCGGTTTTTTATGGAAGATACCCGTTGCATTAATCAAAGCTTTTCCCAAACACATTATTAATATACACCCGGCTTTGCTTCCCAACTATGGAGGCAAGGGTATGTATGGCAGGTTTGTGCATGCAGCCGTCATCAGCAATAAAGAAAAGGAAAGCGGTATCAGTATTCATTATGTTGATGAATTGTATGATCATGGTGAAATTATTTTCCAGGCAAAGTGTGAAGTGAAAGATGACGATACTCCTGAAACCTTAGCCAGGCGCATTCATGAATTGGAACATGAGCATTATGCAGCGGTGATTGAAAAGCTGTTGCTTTTGTAAAAGCTTCCTAAAATATTCGCCAACACTACTTTTCTCACCTCAACGGTTTATCATTGCAGCAATTTTGAAAAAGTTACTCCTTTATATTCTTGTAAGCCTGCTGGTTAAAACAGGATCGGCACAAATTCAATTAAGCGGTACTGTTTATGATAGTACCAAACGCAACCTGGTAACGGGTGTACAGGTTATATGCACCTGCGGCACTATGAGTTTTACTGACAGTATTGGCAACTATATAATTTATGTTGGCGAAAAAGATTCTGTTTTCTTTTTCTTCCGCAACAAGCCTACACAAAAATTTGCCGTAGCATCCATCAGGGATTATTCGGCTTTTGATATTTCCATCAGCCTGCATGTGCCCGGCCGTTACAAACAATTGAAGGAAATTATTGTATATGGAAAGTACAGGCGACAGGACTCCATTGAAAACCGTTTGCAATACGATAAAGTTTTTAACAGCGACAGGGGCGGCGTTCGGTTCACCGGCTCCAATCCCGAAGCAGGCATGAGTGCGGGGATTGACCTGGATGCTTTGATCAATGTATTCCGTTTCAGAAGAAACAGGAGCATGGCCATGTTTCAGCAACGATTGATCAAAGAAGAACAGGAGCGTTATATTGATTATCGCTTTAATAAACTCATTGTTCAGCGGTTAACAAAATTGAAAGAAGGCTCTTTACTGGATGAGTATATGATATTGTATCGCCCGGAATATGAAATGCTGACACAGATCATGGATATTGAACTGTATCAATACATACAGGCAACAGCAAAAAGATTCATAGAGAGAAAGGAAAGATAGGTACACCCATCCCGCCCTTCCCATTTTTAAAGAGAAAGATTTACTTTGCTTTTAAATTCACCTGAATCAATGCAGTGGTTAAAGAAAATTTATAACGCTTTGTTTCGCCCCGGCAGATTGGCCCTGCTTGATTATGAAGTGCAGCCTTTTCCTGTTTATTCAAAAACAAAACCACATCATCAACTTCTTCAGTTGATTGAAGAAAAGAAAAAAAGCTATCAGCAATTACTGCAACATGCTTTGCAACTGAAAGCTTTTTTTCTAAGCATTCAACGGAAAAAAGAAACAGGTTCTCCAACAGCGCCGTTTTGGAACAATCATTTCTTACCCGGTCTTGATATGGTGATGCTTTACACATTATTAACTTCCCTCAAACCCAAACGGTATGTAGAAGTTGGCAGTGGTACCAGTACCATGCTTGCCGCCAAAACAAAAGCTGAACAGCATCTTTCTTATTCCATTACCTGTGTTGATCCTCATCCAAGAAAAGAAATAACGGAAGTGGCTGATCAATGGTTGAATGTTCCGTTACAGCAGGCGCCACTTTCTTTATTTGAAAATTTAGAAGAGAATGATGTGCTTTTTTTTGACGGTTCACATTTGCTGCATGCCAACAGTGATGTACAGTGGTTCTTTCTTGAAGTGTTGCCAAGGTTAAAGAAAGGAGTAATTGTACAGGTACATGATATTTACCTGCCGTATGATTATCCGCAAAACATGTGCAACCGGTTTTATGCAGAACAGTACATGCTTGCAACTGCTCTTTTATCCAATCCCGATAAATTTGAAATCGTTGCTCCTGTTTTTTACATGAGTGAAGATGATGAGTTGAAACAAATACTGCAGCCTTTATGGAATGATTTACCGGGAGTTGAAACACATGGAGGTTCGTTCTGGTTCAGGATTGCAGAATGAGACCTCACCCCTGACCCCTCTCCAAAGGGAGAGGGGAACACCACTGCGATTATTACAATGCTCTTAATTTATCTTTGTATAATCATTTCCACACCTCCTAAATTATTCTTTATGGAACAAACTCTTCTTGGTATTGGTACACGTTTACAACATACACAACACGGCCCCGGTGTTATTGTAGGCATTCGTTATGCAACTTATCTTATCTCATTTATCAACAGCGGTATCAAAGAAATTGATAAGACAGATACGCACCTGGATGAAATCATTCCCGAAAATGTAACAGAAGAAATTGAAACGCATAGCGAGGTAGAAAAATCATTGCTGAAAATCTTACGTTTATGGAATGGCATGAATGAAGTGGTGCCGCTTGGAGAAAAATGGGAAGGTGGAACTTTGTTGCTGCAACCGAAAGATCAATCACTCAAGCCAAAAGAAATTCCGGTTGAAGATTTCTTTCACAAAATTGTTATGCTGAGAGACAGGCTTCGAGTGCTGGAACAAAACATCAACAGCAGCAAAAACCTCAGCGATGAAGAGAAGGTGAACATTCAGCAATACATCACCCGCTGTTATGGTTCATTAACCACTTTCAACCTGTTGTTTAAAAATAAAGAGCATTGGTTTATTGGAGAGAAAAAGTCGGAACCATGATTTATGGGATTATCCTGAATATGGTTTTGCATAAGTTGTAACCCTGAACGTAAATAAAAAACAAGCTATCTCAAAAGTCGTTTTTTAGCAGAATCAACTTTAAAAAGTGCGTCATTGCGAGCCACGAAGCAATCTAAATCATGACAGATTGCTTCACTACGTTCGCAATGACGACTTTTGAGATAGCTTGTTTTAATTTTTTTTTAAACTCAGTTACGCCTGCTTTTTTGCAGGGCAGGTATTCATACCAAAAATTGCATACAGCGGACAAAAACTCACAAGGCTTGTTAATACAAATACGCCTCCCAATACAACCAATACAAGTCCTAATGTGCCGGCTACGGTACCACTGAAATACAGATAAGCAAATACAGCTGCCAGTAAAATGCGGATGATACGATCAGCATTACCCATGTTCTTTTTCATAATAAATTCTGTTTAGTTCGTTAAAAATTTTATAACCCATACCAAACCGGCAACAATAGCTATGCATAAAAGGCAAACCAGGATAAATTGAACGATTTTATGTTTCATGCTGTGCAGCGGGTTTGTTTTGTAAAACTAAACAGGTTGTTTGTCTTATCAGGTGACTGCGATCACCAGCTCAGTAAATTTCAATTCCATCCTGCAACTGCTTCACTTTTCCTTCCTGCTCCAGGCGTTTAATAACACGGGTAATCACTTCACGGGCTGTTCCCAGTTCGGCAGCTATTTGTTTATGCCTTATAGAAAGAATTTTTTCTCCTTTCAGTTTACTTTTTTCAAGCAGGTAATTATACAAGCGCTGATCCATGCGGTTGAACAGAAGAGAGTTGATGGTATACAGCATTTCGGTATAACGGAGATTATATTGCTGGTAAAACAGATCATTGATTTGCGGATAATTTTTGATCCAGCCGTTTAATTTTTCAACAGGTAATAATAATATCGTTGACTCCTCTTCTGTAATGGCAAAAATGCGGCTGGGGGCATTGTTCAGCCCTGCAGAAAAAGACATGATACAACTCTGGCCTGGTTCAATATAATAAAGCAACAATTCCTTTTCTTCAAAACTGGCAAACACTTTCACCAATCCTTTCAACACAATGGGTATTACTTTTACGTATTGCCCTTCTTTGAGTATTTCGGTTGTTTCAGGAAATTCTTTGATCATACCATGCTCAGCAATTTCCTGCAAGAGTTCATGGCTGAAGCCCGGAAGATAAGATTGCAGTTCTGTAAGAGGTAATAACATAATGAAACAAGTTAAGCAATCATTGCCTTCATCAACTTAAAACATCCAACAATGTTTTTTTCATATACACAACACCCGGCAATGGGTTTTCATAGTAGGCGGTTGTTTCACAAAAACCATATTGTTTATACAGGGCAATGGCAGGTTGTAATTTTTGCAGTGTGTCTAATTTCATTTTTGTATAGCCAAGTTGCACAGCATCTTTCAGCAATTGCTCTACCATTGCTTTGCCAATTTTGTGTTTGCGAAATTGCGGACGAACAAACAAACGCTTCATTTCACAGGTGGTGTTGAGCGGAGTTGAAATGTTTTCCGAAATATCAGCCAGGGCAATACAACCTGCAACTTCACCCTTCCATTCAGCAACATACAAAACCCCTTTGGGCGGGCCATACTTTTTTAACGGATCTTTCAACTCTTCTTCAAAGCTCTGAAAGCATAAATTCTCATTCAACTCTTTTTCATATTCACGAAAGAGTATTTTGATCTCCTCTATCAAAACAGTTTCTTTATCTATTTTAATTAACTGCAGCATTTTCTTTAACTTACTGAGCAAAGTTAAATAGAAAAGAAAGTAGTTTTTAACCCGTATGCAATAATTCATCTATGAACGGGCATGGCATAAACTTCATGAAAGTGATTAGAAAAAACAAGTCTGGCAGAAACTAAGAGTTCGAAAAACAACCGGCAAACTTTTAAACTGATTAACTGTAATATGAAAAAAATATTCTCATTTCTGCTGATGAGTTTTTGCATAACAGGCATCAATGCCCAAACCGGTATAAAAGACAGCCTGAAACTATTATTGCAAAAAGAGCAAGCCGATACCAGCCGTGCATTACTGTTGGCTGATCTCAGTTTCGAATACATCGAGTCGAAGCCCGATACGGCTATGGCATTGGCTTTAGAAGCCCTGTCAATTTCCCGCCGCACAGGTTTTATAAAAGGGGAAGCTTTGAGTTTAAACCGGGTTGGTAATGTGTATAATGTTTTGGGCAATTACCCAAAAGCAATGGAGATTTTTTTACAGGCATTGAAGATCAATGAAAAACTCGGTAACCTTGATGGCATCCGAAGAAATCTTGTGGGTGTTGGAAATATATATTTTGAACAGGGAGATTACAGGCAGGCGCTGGAATATTTATTTAAAGCGAAAGCATTAGCCGAAAAAATTAATAATAAAAGATCTATTGCTGTTATCCTCATAAACATTGGTGCAAATTATTATCGTTTAAAGATTTTTGATTCTGCAAGAATTTATACTCAACAGTCTTATGATGTAGCCAGCGGAATTAATTACGTAAGGATCATTGGCGGTTCCTTAATCAATATGGGCGACATCCATTTCGAAACAGGGCAAAACAATCTGGCATTGGAATATTATCGCCTGAGTATCCCTTATTCAAAAAAAGAAGAAAATGATTTACGCTTAAGTCAAACATTTTTAGGCATTGCCAAAGTGTTTGAAAAAAACGGGCAATACGATTCGGTGCATTTTTATGCAAAGCAATCTTTTCTTATTGCCAGGGGAAAGGGGTTTACTAAAGAAATACTGGATGCCGGTAGTTTCTTATCTTCTTTTTACAAAAAAAGGCAGAATGTTGACAGCGCCTTCTTTTACCTGGAAGTGGCTAAAGCTGCCAATGATTCTATGTTCAACCAGCAGAATGTTAAGCAGCTTCAGAATATGACCGTTGATGAAAAATTCAGACAGGAGGATATTGCTATAGCTGCATTAAAAGCCAAAGAAGAAAGAAGACACAATCTTGAATATGTTGCCATTATTGTTTCTTTGCTCACCTTCCTGATTTTTTTCCTTGCACTTAGCCGGAGCATTATTGTAAAACAAAAGTTTATTAAGTTTTGTGGTATTCTTGGTTTGCTGGCTGTGTTTGAGTTTATCAATCTTTATATACATCCATACCTTGCTCATATAACAAATCATTCACCACTTTGGATGTTGCTCATACTTATTGGAATTGGAGCTTTGCTTGTACCGTTACATCACTGGCTTGAAAAATGGATTACCAGGATCATTATTGAGAAGAATAAAAAACTTAGACTGGCGGCGGCGAAGAAAACGATTGAAGAACTGGAGATAAAAAAAGAATAATGTTTTACGTGTTGAACTTTTTACTGATAATCCGTCCATACAGTTTCGTGTGTTTGCAGTAATGGCATCATTTTCTTTAACTTACCGTGAAAAAATTCATTGAATTCTTAATTCCTGTTTATGAAGTTTCCCTTATTTGTTTTGTTGGTTTTTATTCCCCTGTTTTCCTTCAGTCAGAAATATCAGAAATATCATTTTGGTGCTTTTTTAGTGGATACACACAACGATGTACCTACCGCTGTTATTGAAAAAGGATTGAAGTTTGACAGTGATCTGAGTGGCAAAACACATTCTGATTTAAACCGCATGATCAAGGGAGGTGTGGATGCACAGATGTTTTCCATCTGGTGCAGTGGCGAACAACAAAATTCGTATGCATGGGCCAACCGTGAAATTGATTCGGTGCATGCATGGGTAAACCGCAACCCTGAAAAAATGATGATGGTTTATACACCTGCTGATTTAAAAAAAGCATTCAAACAAAAAAAGCTGGCAACAATGATGGGTGTGGAAGGCGGGCACATGCTTGAAAATGATCTTACTAAATTAGAAGAACTCTATAAAAGAGGTGTGCGTTATATGACGCTTACCTGGAACAATTCAACTGAATGGGCTACCTCAGCAATGGATGAGGCCTCCCCAAACCCCTCCAAAGGAGGGGCTTATAAAGACTCTGCAAAACAGAAAGGCCTTACTGATTTTGGAAAGCAGGTGGTGAAGCGGATGAATGATTTGGGAATGATGGTTGATCTGAGTCATGTGGGTGAACAAACTTTCCTGGATGCAATTCATACAACAACAAAACCGGTAATTGTATCACACAGTTGTGTACATGCACTGTGCCCCGTTTTCCGCAACCTGAAAGATGAACAGATCATAGCTATCAAAAAGAATGGAGGTGTAATTCATCTCAACTTTTTTTCCGGTTTTGTTGACAGTACATTTATGAACAAACAAAAAATGTTCTTTGAAAAACATAAAGCTGAGATTGATTCCATCAAACAAAAAAATCCTGAAGCAAACAGGGAATACGTTCAGTTTGCCATGTTTGAAAAATACAAAGACGAAGTAGAAGGATGGCGCCCGCCTTTATCCATGCTGCTTGATCACCTGGATTATATTGTAAAGTTGATTGGTGTGGATCATGTGGGCATTGGCAGCGACTTTGATGGCGTTAATTCAACACCGCAGGGATTAAACAGTGTGGAAGATTATCCGCTCATCACCAAAGCGTTGGTGGAAAGGGGCTACAGTAAAAAAGAGATTTATAAAATACTCGGCAGAAATTTTATACGGGTGTTTGTAGCCAACGGGCCACAATAATATTACCGGGGTTGAACTTTATTTATCGGGCGGGTTATTTTATGAAGCAACCATTCTTTTAGCCGCTATACCCCTTTTATTTTTTTTGTTTTGCCTAACGCTGGAAAAAATCAAATGAGAAGTTTATATTAGTAATCAATTTCAACTGCTTTATAATGGTGAAAAAATATAAGAGTGCCCGTATTGAATGGAAAATGGTATGGAATGCTAAAAATCTTTTGCTGATTCTGTTTGGCACCGGCCTGGCCGTATTGGCCATGAAGGGATTTATGATTCCCAACAGGTTTCTGGATGGCGGCATCACGGGTATATCCATTCTGCTGCATGAAATATTTCACATTAATATCAGCCTTTTGGTTCTTCTTCTTAACCTTCCTTTTATTTACCTGGGTTATAAAAGAATTGGAAAAACCTTCGCCGTTCAAACAACAATTGCTGTTATCTTACTTTCATTAGGGCTTTTTTTTATTGATATTACCCCCATTACCAGCGACAAATTATTGATTGCCATTTTTGGAGGCATCTTAATAGGTACCGGCATAGGGTTGGTAATAAGAAGCGGTGGCGTAATTGATGGCGCCGAAGTAATTGCTGTTTTTACAAAGCGAAGAACGGGTTTTTCAAACAGCGAAATCATTATGCTTTTTAACTGCGTTATTTTTGCGGTAGCAGCTTTACAGTTTGGAATTGAAACAGCCATGTATTCCATCATCACCTACTTTACTGCAACCAGGGCCACCGATTATGTGGTGGATGGTATTGAAGAATTTACTGCTGTAAATATTATATCATCTCAACAGGAAGAAATAAAAAATTTCCTGGTAAACGAATTGGGAAAAGGCATTACAGTGTATAAAGGTGAAAGAGGTTACCTGCCCGGCAGTTTTGATAAAAAAAACGATTGTGAAATCATTGTTACCATCGTTACCCGTTTGGAAATAAAACAAATACAGGATGCCATAATGATAATAGACCCCAAAGCTTTTGTTTATATACAAAGCATAAAAGAGGCTACAGGAGGCATTTTAAAAGCAAAGCCCCATGCAAAGTAAAATACCCATGAAAGAATTTGTAATAAACCTGTTGAATAACAACCTGCCCCTGTTTTATTATTATCATAACAATGAACATACTTTATATGTAATGGATAAAGCGGTTGAAATAGGACAACAGGAAAATTGTACAGAATATGAAATAAAATTATTAGCCGCAGCCGCATTATGGCATGATGCGGGTTATATACATACGTATGCCCGGCATGAAGAAGAAAGTTGTACACTGGCCCGGCAATATTTACCCGGTTATGGATATTCAACTGACGAAATCAATAAAATATGCGGGATGATTATGGCAACAAAAATTCCATTATCGCCACAAAATAAATTAGAAGAAATAATTGCCGATGCAGACCTTGAATATTTAGGAACAGAACGTGCAGGTATAAACGCCAATAACCTGTTTAAGGAACTTCAGTCTTTAAACCCTGCGCTAACTGAAGAAGAATGGAACCAGACTCAAATTGATTTTCTTACAGACCATCACTATTTCAGTAACTATTGTAAAGAAAACAGGGAACACATTAAACAATCCTATTTAAAAAGTTTAGTCAATAATAAATCATAGAATCTGAGTCCGGTATTTTATAGAAAACCCTGATCAAAAAATGTGAATTCATTTCTATAAAATAATTGTATGCCCCAAACCCGGCAGCCTGTCATTTTCATAGTTAGCTATACAGCCTGCTGCATTTCATTCATGTGCAATGATGAACCAATAACTATGCATTATAAATAATTTTTCATGAAAGCAAAATCAATCAAAGGAAATTCAACAGAAGAAATTCAATCCGAGTTAGAACAATGCATGGTGGACAGATTTAAACCAACACTGGCTATCGTATTTATTTCCATCAGGCAGGATAGAAAAGCAATTTGTGAAATACTGCATAAAGAGGGAATTGATGTAATTGGCGCTACTTCTTCGGGAGAGTTTATTGATGGTCATCAAAGTGAAGGTGAAACAGTGCTGATGCTTTTGGATATCAATAAGAATGACTATTGCATTTTGTTTGAAGACATTGGTGAAAGAACTTTGAGTGATGCTGCAGCAAATATGGCAAATGCTGCATTACAAAAATTCAATAAACCCGCCTATATTCTTTGCAGTACACTTTTATCTGCTAACGGTAAAATGCTGGATGGAGAATCTTTAATACGCACTATTGAAAAAGTGGCAGGTCCCCAGGTTAACATATTTGGCGGTATGGCAGGCGATGATATTACGTTTACCGGCACTTATGTATTTACCCATAATGAATCTACCGATTATGGAATGGCAGCGTTAATATTAAATGAAGAGAAAATAAGTTTACAGGGTATGGCCATCTCAGGCTGGAAACCTATGGGTGTATCCAGAACTGTAACAAAGAGTGAGGATAATTTAATTTACACCATTGATGATAAACCGGCACTTGAAATGTATCTGCGTTTTTTAGGAAAGGATATTTCTTCAGCCGATGACCAGGTAAATTTTTTTGATTCAGTAGGGGTTCATTATCCATTCCAGATTGAACGGGAAAGCAGGGAACCTATGATGTGCAATCCTATTGGATATGAACGGGAAAAGAAAGCATTGATATGTGAATCAAATGTGCTGCAGGGTTCCAGGTTTCGTTTTTCAACACCACCCGATTTTGATATCATTGAAACAGTGCTGGGAAAAGCAAATGAATTAAAAAATGAAACCCATGCCGAAGCAGAAGCCCTGCTGATTTTTTCCTGTGCAGGCAGGTTAAGTGCTTTAGGCCCGATGGCACATGAAGAAAATGAAGGATTACATAATGTATGGAAAGCGCCTATGGCAGGCTTTTACACTTATGGTGAATTTGGCAGGGCCGTCAATGGCAAACATGAATTTCATTCTACAACCTGTAGCTGGGTGGCATTAAAAGAAAAATAGAATTAAAACAATCATTAAAGCATGAAAGCAAAATCAATCAAAGGGAAAACAGCAGAAGAAATTAAAACAGCTTTGCATCAAAGTGCGGCCGATGGCTTTAGGCCAACACTGGCCATTGTTTTTATCTCCATTAAACAAGATAGAAATGCTGTTTGTGAAATATTAAATGATGCAGGCATTGCTATTTATGGCGCCACAACCAATGGAGAGTTTACGGGAGAAGGCATCAGTGCAGGAGAAATTGCCATCCTGCTGCTTGATATCAATCCGGCATACTTCAGCATTTTGTTTGAAGAATTTCCTGAAAAAAATTACAGAGAAACAACAAAAACTATTGCTAAAAAAGCATTGGAAAAATTTGCACACCCCTGCTTCCTCATTGCCGGCAGCAATCTGAACACAGATGCAGAAGAATTGCTGCTTGGTTTTGAAGACATTCTTGGTAAACAGGTAAATGTATATGGCGGAATGGCTGGTGATGATATGACGTTTAAAGAACAATTTGTTTTCACCAGTAACAAGGAAAGTAATAACGGCTTGGTAACTGTCGTACTTGATGAAGATAAAATCATGATAAGAGGCCGTGCAACTTGTGGCTGGAATGCAGTAGGCACAGAAAAAACAGTCACAAAAAGTACCAGCAATCATGTTTATACAATTGATGATACTCCGGTATTGGACCTGGTAATAAAATATGGCGGACTTAAAAATGTAACAGCAGAAAATTTTGTAATGGAACATTCGATCACATTACCGTTGCAATTGCAGCGGGAAACCGGAGACCCTGTGATACGGGCCGGACTGGTGGTAGATTGGAGTGACCGTTCGTATTACTGTAGCGGCACAGTGCCACAAGGCTCTAAAGTCCGTTTTTCAATTGCCCCCGATTTTGATGTGGTTGAAAAAGTGATTAAAGGCTGTGAAGATTTAAAAGCCAATGAAATGCCGGAAGCAGATGCGTTGTTGTTGTTCAGTTGTGCAGGCAGGCTCCTTTCACTGGGGCCTTTGATCAGTGAAGAGATAGAAGGAATACAAAAAGTATGGAATGTGCCCATGGCAGGTATGTTCAGCAATGCGGAACTGGCCAGGGCCACCAACGGAAATTTAGAGCTGCATGGTTTAACCGCTTGTGCAGTAGCATTAAAAGAAAAATAATTTTTATGTTACCAGCTTCAGTATTCCATCGCATCACCGGTTGCAAGTTTACCCAGAACACTGAGCAAAGCGAAGTGGAAGGGCACTCTTGTACCGCATATCCTTATTCAACAACTGCAAAATAGCAACATGAGCAATATAAAATTATTTGAGTCTAAACAAATCAGATCTGTTTGGAATGAAGAAGAACAGAAATGGTATTTTGTTGTAGAAGATGTAGTTGCAGTTTTAACAGACAGCAACGATCCTAAGCAATATATAAAACGAATAAGGCAAAGGGATGAAGCCCTTGCGGTGGAAACTAAAGGTGGTATACAGAAAATGGGCTGTGCTAATGCACAAGCACTTCTGAGAGTCATCCAATCCATCCCTTCTCCAAAAGCAGAACCATTCAAACTCTGGCTGGCACAGGTTGGCAGCGACCGATTAGATGAAATTGAAAATCCCGAACTGGCTCTTGAAATAATTTAAATTAACAGGAAAAAAGAAATGAACCAACACTTGCAAACGATCTTAAATTTTATTCAGCAAGCTGAACATTTATCTGCTGAAGAAAAAACCACCCTTACCAAAGCGGTAAAGGATACAGATAGTGCACTCACCATTTCAGAATTCAAACTCGACCGTACAGAAAAAGTAAAAAGAACTACCGCCATTCTTTTAGAAGAAACCATTACAGAACTGGAACAGAAAAGAAAAGCCATAGAAGAAACAAACAATGCATTAAATAAATCACTGGAAGAACTGAAAGCAGCACAGGCACAATTGATACAATCAGAAAAAATGGCTTCCCTTGGAGAACTCACTGCGGGTATTGCCCATGAAATTCAAAACCCGTTGAACTTCGTAAATAATTTCAGTGAAGTAAACAGTGAGTTGATTACAGAAATGAAAGACGAATTAAATAAAGGCAATATTGATGAAGCAAAAGCAATTGCTGATGATATAAATGATAATGAACAGAAAATAATCTTCCACGGTAAGCGGGCCGATGCTATTGTAAAAGGCATGTTGCAACATTCCCGAAGCAGCAGTGGTGTAAAAGAACCAACAGATATTAATGCTTTAGCTGATGAATATTTACGATTAGCCTATCATGGCCTTCGTGCAAAAGATAAATCGTTCAATGCAACCATGAAAACTGATTTTGATGAAAGCATTGGCAACATCAGTATCATTCCGCAGGATATTGGAAGAGTGATTTTAAATTTAATTACTAATGCTTTTTATGCAGCCCCCCTGTCCCGCCCTGCGGGATTCTCAGACCCTGATTATAAACACAACCCTACAGTCTGGGTGAACACTAAAAAAGTGGGTGATAAAGTGTTGATTTCGGTTCGTGATAATGGACCAGGCATCCCTCGAAAAATATTAGATAAAATTTTCCAACCCTTCTTTA
Organism: uncultured Chitinophagaceae bacterium; assembly: GCA_947085245.1. Classification (GTDB taxonomy): domain Bacteria; phylum Bacteroidota; class Bacteroidia; order Chitinophagales; family Chitinophagaceae; genus Lacibacter. The sequence goes on from CAMTVU010000038.1 coordinate 35,145, forward strand.
CCACCAAACCAACCGGGCAGGGAACAGGTTTGGGTTTATCGTTGAGTTATGATATTGTAAAAGCGCATGGCGGAGAAATAAAAGTAAACACAATAGAAAATGAAGGAACGGAATTTACAATTAGTTTACCTGCATAAGCATGGTGGGGTCCCGTCCCGATAGCTATCGGGATGAAGGTGGAAACGAAAGAAGGTGTGGGAAGCGAATTTAAAATTGTATTACCTGTAAATTTATGAACAAATGAAAAATGAAGTGAAGCTGTTTGAGCAGCAAAAAGTAAGAACCCATTGGGATGAAGAAAAACAAAATTGGTTTTTTTCTATTTCGGATGTAATAGCTATCCTTACAGAAAGCGTTGACCCTTTAGCTTATTGGCGTAAACTGAAATAGAGGCTGAAAAAGAAGGAAATGAAACCGTGACGAACTGTCACGGGTTGAAAATGCAGGCGGCTGATGGCAAAATGAGGATGACCGATGTTGCCGGTACGGAACAACTTCTTCGCATCATCCAGTCCATCCCCTCACCCAAAGCCGAACCTTTCAAGCAATGGCTGGCAAAAACCGGCTATGAAAGAATGAAAGAAATAGCCGACCCCGAACAAAGCCTCGACCGTGCAAGAGAAAACTGGCAGAAACTTGGCCGTAGCGAAAAGTGGATTCAGCAAAGAATGACCGGGCAGGAAACTCGAAACAAATTAACCGACTACTGGAAAGAAAGCGGCGTACAAAAAAATGATGAGTTTGCTTTTCTTACGAACATCATTCATACCGAATAGGCAGGCTTATCAGTTAAGCAACATAAAAACCTGAAAGGATTGAAACAACAAAACCTCCGTGACCATATAAGCGAAGCAGAATTAATTTTTACTGCCCTTGCAGAGTTATCAACCCGGCAAATTGCAGAAACTGAACAGGCAAAAGGGATACAACAAAATGCAGTGTCTGGTAAGAAAGGCGGAAAGATTGCCAAAGATGCAAGATTGGCCCTGGAAAATAAAACAGGAAGAAAAGTAATTACAGGTGAAAATTTTTTACCGCCATCAAAACAAAACAAGAAACTGAAATGAAACTAACCAAACAACTGGAAGCCGAAATTCTGAAAGTGTACCATGCCTATTGGGACGCCTATCTCAAAGGAGATATGAAAACTTTTGCTTCTATGCTGGATGATAATATCACCGTATATGGCACAGCTATAAGCGAGGTTTTTACTAATAAAAAAGAAACGGTCAGGTTTTATAAGGCCACAGCCGACCAGATGACCGGGAAGACGCAGTTCCGCAACAGGCAGATCCGTATGCAGCCGGTAGATAATACAATTGTTATTAATGAGCAAACCGATCTGTATGTTTTAATTGAGAAGAAGTGGACCTTTTATGGACATGCCCGGGTTACCGCCATATTTCAGCAAACAAAAGCAGGGTGGAAACTGGTTCACCAGCATGGCTCCTTTCCCGATAGCAGGACAGAAGAAGGTGAACAAATTGCAATAGAAAAAATTAAAGAGGAAAACCTGCAACTCCGTGATGCCGTTAAACGCCGCACCATTGAACTGGAAAATAAAAACCGGGAACTGGAAATAGAAGCCTCACTGGAAAAAGTACGGGCTGTTGCTATGGGAATGAAAAAGCCGGATGATATGCTTGAAATATGCCAGGTTATTTCACAGGAACTTACAAGCCTTGGCATAAAAGAATTACGGAATACACAAACTGCCATTATTGACGAGGGGAAAGCCAGTTATCTGAATTACGAATATTTCCGGCTGAATCGAAAAACAGTTATTACACCGGTAGAATATAAAAAGCACAAAGATGTGCATGCATTTGTAAAAAAAATGCAGAACGACCCGGAGGGGTTTTTCACCAAAACACTCAGAGGCTCAGCCCTGAAGGACTACATCGTCTATCAGACGAAAGTAGGCCAGTACATTGACCCGCAAACAAAAAAGGCTTCATCGCTTCATTATTATTTTTATTCCATTGGCCCGGGTGCTTTGGGTGTTTCAACCTATAACATTCCGCTGGATAAAGAAGCTATCAGTTTAGTCAAACGCTTTCGCAATGTATTTCAATTGGCCTACCGCAGGTTTATTGATATTGAAAAAGCAATAGCCCAGGCAAGAGAAGCTCAGATAGAACTGGGATTAGAAAGAGTAAGAGCAAGAGCAATGGCTATGCAACATTCTGATGAACTGGCTGAACTGGTAACCGTTGTATTTAACGAATTAACACATTTAGATTTTCATATCACCAGCAGTATCATCTGGATTAATAACCCTGAATTACTAACCAATACTTTATGGGTAACCAGTGCTGAAATGAACCAGCCTGCACAGCCCATCCAGCTCGCTCCTTTTCAGCATGACTTTTTTCATTCTATTATACATGCATGGAAAGAAAAAGATCCAAAATGGATTTATTTATTAACCGGCAATGAAAAAAGCAGTTTTGAAAAATCATTTTTTAAAGGGGCCCCCGGTTTGCCAAAAGCTTTAAAGTCTGCATTAACGGTTCCTGAAAATGTGGTGTTCTCTGCAACCTTTAACAATTTTGGTGCACTGGAGTTAATAGGAACAGAACCGCTTACAGATGAAAAGTTTGATATCCTTCACCGGTTTGGAAAAGTATTTGATTCAAGCTATACCCGTTTCAATGATTTAAAAAAAGCAGAAGCCCAGGCAAAAGAAGCACAGATACAATTAGCATTGGAAAGAGTTCGTGCAAGAACGATGGCTATGCAACGAAGTGATGAATTGCAGGATGCTGCCAGTCTTATGGTACAACAGATACAGACATTGGGGGTGCCACAATTCGGATCCGGTTTTAATATCTGGGACGACGACCGAAAAGCCGCAACAGCCTGGATGTGTAACGTTACAACAGATAATCTTCCGCCACCATTCAAGACATCAAGTTCTGAAGATATATTTATTGATATTCATGATGCTGCCCAAAAAGGCGAATCTTTGTTTGTGAGAGAACAAGCTGGTAAGGAATTGGAAACTCATTACAGGTACATGAATTCCATTCCAATTTTTAAGGAATATGTTGAAAGCGCATCTCCTGAAGGTCTTGTAATACCCGAATTTCAAATTATGCATTGTGTTTATTTTTCGCAGGGCTATCTCATGTTCATTACTTATGAACCTGTACCGGAAGCTCATGATATTTTCAAACGCTTTGCAAAAGTTTTTGAACAGACTTATACCCGTTTTCTTGATCTGCAAAAAGCAGAAGCGCAGGCTAAAGAAGCACAAATAGAAACAGCATTGGAAAGAGTAAGAAGTAGGACTATGGCCATGCACAACAGTGTTGAATTGGAAGAAGTCATTTCTGTTGTTTACAATCAACTCAGGCATTTGAATTTGGATGTGGATGTATGCACTATAAATATTTTTAAAGAGGGTACAAAGGATTTTAATATCTGGATTGCAACTCCTGATCAGGTTTTTATAAAAGAGATTCATGTTCCTTTTTTGGACAATCCCCTTTTTACCAGAACCTTTGACGCAAAAAATCGATCAGAAACTTTTTTGACAGACTATTTAACAAGGGAAGAAAAGGATGCCTATTACAAACATGCTATTAAAAACTCCCTCATAGGATCCTTAATAACTGAAGAAAGAAAGAAAAATATTTTTGAGGCCCCAGGTTTTACAAGATCTTTCTCCATCTTGAAACAAACAGGTTTACTGATTGCAAATTTTAAAGAGCACATTTATACTGAAGAAGAAAATGGAATTATAAAACGATTTGGACAAGTATTTGAACAAACCTATACCCGTTTCCTCGATCTTCAAAAAGCAGAAGCACAGGCAAGAGAAGCACAGATTGAAGCGGCTTTGGAAAGAGTTCGTTCAAGAACAATGGCCATGCAACGAAGTGATGAGCTGCTGGATGTTGCCACAGTTTTATTTCAGCAAGTGAAAGCGTTAGGTGTGCCACAATGGAATTGTGGATTTAATATCTGGAATATTGGTGATAAAGAATTTACCTATTATCCGGGAAGTCCTGACGGTATAATATCTCCTTCACCATGCAAGATCCCGCTAACGGAACATCCGGTATTTAAGCGTTTCGATGAATCAAGAAAAAGAGGCGATGAGCTTTTAGTGTATGAAAAAGAAGGTGAAGAACAGGCAGATCATTACCGGTATATGCTAACGCTTCCGGGAATTGGTGATTTACTACGAAGTATGTTGGATGCAGGGTTTGAGTTACCCAAATTTCAAATCGATCATCTTGCTAATTTTTCACACGGCAATCTGTTATTCATTACCTACGAGCATTTTCCTGAAATGCATGATATATTCAAACGCTTCGCCAAAGTGTTCGAACAGACCTATACAAGATTTCTTGATTTGCAAAAAGCAGAAGAGCAGGCAAGGGAATCGCAAATAGAGGCTGCGCTGGAAAGAGTCCGCAGCAGAAGTATGGCTATGCACAAAAGTGAAGAGTTACTTGAAGCTTCCGAAATTCTATTTTTAGAAATGCAAAAACTGGGTATTGAAAGCTTAACAGCCGGTTTTGTGTTAATGGATAAGGAAGAACAAAATGGATTTAATTATACTCCTAATCCTTCAACAAAAAAAATACTTCCCCTGCCTGTTATCATTCCGCATGATGAAACCATTCATATGCAGCAGATAGTAAAAAACTGGAAAGATGGAAAACCGTTTTTTATAGTTGAGATGGATGAAGACGAAACCATCAAACACCAAACATTTATTGCAGAACGCAGTACAAATTTTCCACTGAGTGCTGCACAACTTATTGCCATTTCGCCTGCAAAATTGTTTCTGCATAATTTCTTTTTTAAAGAAGGATATCTATTAATTGTAGGCGGTATCAGATTATCTGAAGAACAAACAGGTATTATGTTACGGTTTACAAAAGTGTTTCAACAAACGTATACCCGTTTCCTCGACTTGCAAAAAGCAGAAGCACAAGCAAGAGAAGCACAAATTGAAGCAGCATTGGAACGTACCCGTACACAAAGTATGATCATGCAGCATTCAAAAGAGCTGGATGACACTTTACGTGTCTTTCATCAACAGGTACTTTTATTGGGTATCCCTTCAGCTTTTTCATTTTTATGGCTACCGGATGAAGACAAGGATCAGCATAAATTTTGGGCTGCCTGGGCAGAAAATAATTCAACTGATTTCAACAGTAAGGCGATCAATTACCCGCTGGACAGAAATGAACCAGCCACGGCACAATGTCTTTTAGACTGGAAAAGCAACGAACCTGTTTATTCCTATCATGTACCACCCGCCAGCGTTGAAAATTACTTTACTATCTGGAGCGAATTGATAGCAGGAGTGGAACAACTAAAACCGGAATATTTCTCCAGTGGTTTATTTTATGTAGAAGCTTTTATGAAATATGGTTGCTTTGGTGTAATGGTAAAAAATGAATTAAAAGAAGATGAAAAAAAGATACTTGCTCGATTTGCCATTGAATTTGAAAGAACTTATACCCGTTTCCTCGATCTGCAAAAATCTGAATTCCAGACGCATCAGGCTAAAATTGAAACGGCCCTTGAAAAAGTGAGGGCAAGGGCATTGGCCATGCAGCAACCGGAAGAATTAACTGAAGTGGCGCAGGTGATGCGTTATGAAATGGGTTTGCTGGGTGTGGAAGAACTGGAGACAAGCAGTATTTATATCCATGATGATGCATCTGAGAATGCAGAATGCTGGTATGCTATAAAAGATATAAGAGTACCGGAAAAGAAGTTGCTGTCCGACCATTTTTCATTGAACTTAAAAGATACATGGGTGGGCAGGCAGATGTTTGATTTTTATCAATCCAATAAAAAACAAATCTCCATCCCCATGCAAGGCACAAACCGAAAAGAATGGATTGACTATTGCTCAAGAGAATCAAAACTGTTAGATGGATTTTACGGAGCAGTGATTCCTGACCGAACTTATCATTTGTATAAATTTTCCAATGGCACCATTGGCGCTGCCACGCCTGGCAATATTTCTGCCGAAAGCTGGGACTTGCTGCAAAGGGCTGCTTCTGTTTTTTCACTGGCCTATTCCCGTTTTAAAGATTTAACACAGGCAAGGACTGATTTGCTAAAACTAAAAGAAGAAAAGCAAAGAGCAGAAGATGCACTAACAGATTTACAAGCCGCACAAAAGCAATTGATTCAGGCAGAGAAAATGGCATCGTTGGGTGAACTCACTGCCGGCATTGCCCATGAAATTCAAAACCCGTTAAACTTCGTTAATAATTTTTCTGAAGTGAATAAAGAGTTGCTTGCCGAAATGAATGATGAGATCGGGAAAGGCAATTATGATGAAGCAAAGGTTATCGCAAAAGATGTTACTGATAATGAAGAAAAGATCAATTTTCATGGCAAAAGAGCCGATGCCATTGTAAAAGGCATGTTGCAACACAGCCGCAGCAGCAGTGGTGTAAAAGAACCAACAGATATTAATGCTTTGGCAGATGAATATTTACGATTAGCTTATCATGGTCTGCGTGCAAAAGACAAATCTTTCAATGCCTCTATGAAAACTGATTACGATGAAAGCATTGAAAACATTAATATCATTCCGCAGGATATTGGAAGGGTGATTTTGAATTTAATTACCAATGCTTTTTATGCTGTTCAGCAAAAACAAAAAGAAGCTTCCGGATCAGAGGTGATACCTTTTAAAAAGGTGTCACCTCTTTATGAACCAACAGTTTCAGTTACTACAAAAAAAGAAGCTGGTAAAATTTTCGTTTCGGTAAAAGACAACGGCAACGGCATTCCTCCAAAAGTATTGGATAAGATCTTTCAACCCTTCTTTACCACCAAGCCAACAGGGCAGGGAACGGGACTGGGGTTGAGTTTGAGTTATGATATTGTAAAAGCTCATGGTGGAGAATTGAAAGTGGAAACGAAATATGTAGAAGGCTTGCCCGCCGAAGCTTCAGCGCAGGCGGGAAGTGAGTTTATAATTCTATTACCAAATTTAATATTATGAGCAACATCAAATTATTTCAAAGCAAACAGATCCGTTCTGTTTGGAATGAGCAAGAACAGAAATGGTACTTCGTAGTAGAAGATGTTATTGCAGTTCTCACAGATAGCAACGACCCCAAGCAATACATAAAACGTATGCGGCAAAGGGATGAAGCCCTTGCACAGGGGTGGGTACAAATTGTACCTACCCTTTCTGCAGATACAGCGGGTGGTAAACAAAAAATGGGATGCGCCAATGCACAGGGTTTATTACGCATCATTCAATCCATCCCATCTCCCAAAGCAGAACCGTTTAAGTTATGGCTGGCTCAGGTTGGCAGCGACCGCCTGGATGAAATAGAAAATCCCGAACTGGCTGCCCAACGTACAAGAGAGTTGTACAAACATAAAGGCTATCCCGATGACTGGATTGAAAAGCGGATGCGCAGCATTGCCATCAGGGAAGAGCTAACTGATGAATGGAAAACAAGAGGAGTAAAAGAACAAAAGGAATACGCCATACTTACAGCAGAAATAAGCCGTGCCACTTTTGGTATTACACCATCGCAACATAAAAAAGTAAAAGGATTAAAAAGCCAAAACCTGCGGGACCACATGAACGACCTTGAACTTATTTTCTCTATGCTGGGCGAAGCATCTACTACAGCCATTGTGAAAACGAGAAACCCGAAGGGTTTTATAGAAAATAAAATTGTTGCCAAACAAGGTGGCTCTGTTGCAGGCAAAGCAAGAAAAGATTTAGAAATAAAAACGGGCAAAAAGGTAGTGAGCAATAAGAATTTTTTACCGCCATCAAAACAAAACAAGAAATTAAAATAATATCCGTGAAATCCATTTAAATCCGTGATTCAAACGATATATGATATTGTAAAAGCACATGGCGGGGAGTTGAAAGTGAAGACAAAGGAGGGTGAGGGTGCTGAATTTATTATTATCTTACCAATTAAAGCTTAAACGCATTAAATGAAAATATTAGTAGTTGATGATGAAAAAGATGTTCAGGTACTTTTTGAACAACGTTTCAGAAAAGAAATCAGAGACAAGGAAATGGAATTTGTTTTTGCTTTCTCCGGTGAAGAAGCAGTGATTTATCTGAACCGGCACGAACACGAAGCGGTCTTGATTTTATCGGATATTAATATGCCTGGAATGAGTGGTCTGGAGTTGCTTGAACATATCAAACAAAAATATCACAAACCACCTCCAATCGTAATGATGATAACTGCTTATGGTGATGGTGAAAATTTCAATATCGCCAAACGATTGGGAGCCGATGAGTTTTTAACCAAGCCAATTGACTTTCCCTTGCTGAAAGAAAAACTTAAAATTAACAGCTGATGGCCAAAATATTAGTTGTAGATGATGAGACAGATCTGGAAATGCTCATCAAACAGAAATTCAGGCAGAAAATAAGGGAGCAACAATATGAATTTATTTTTGCTGTAAATGGAAATGATGCGCTGGATAAAATTCAGCAAAGCCCTGATATAGATATTGTATTAAGCGATATTAATATGCCGGAGATGGATGGATTGACATTGCTCAGCCGGTTGAACGAATCAAGCCCGCTCATAAAATCAGTAATCGTATCTGCTTATGGTGATATGGAGAATATCCGTACAGCCATGAACCGGGGCGCCTTTGATTTTATTACCAAGCCCGTTAATTTTGAAGACCTCGCATTAACGATGGAGAAAACCATCAATCATGTTGTTCAAATCCATGAAACGCTTAAGGCCATCAAAGAAAATAATATTCTGAAGATGTATGTAGATGAAACGGTACTCAAATTTATGGGTGGCCGTGAGTTTGAAACTTCTTTAATGGCCAATGAAACCGTTGAAGCAACGGTTGCGTTTATCGACATCTGCAGCTTTACTTCCATCAGTGAAAATGAAAGTCCTGATACAGTCGTTAAATTATTGAACAGCTACTTTGATGTAATGGTGAAAGAAATTATTGCACAGGGTGGTTATATTGATAAATTCATAGGCGATGCCATCATGGCTGTTTTTCGTGGAAATTTTCATTTAGACAGGGCGATTGATGCCGCTCTTGCTGTAAGAGCACAGATTGGTAAATTACCTTCTTTATCAGAAAGTATTTCTTTTATACCAAAAGTTTCCATTGGCATAAATACCGGTGAAATGATTTCGGGTAATATTGGCTCAGCAACACTGCGCCGTTTGGATTATACAGTTATTGGTGATACAGTAAATACAGCCCAACGTTTACAATCCGTTGCCGGTCCCGGTCAGATTATTATCAACGAATCCTCATACAAAAAAGTAAAAGAGTCATTCAGTTGCCGCAAAGTAGGAGAAGCTGTTTTAAAAAATAAAACAAATCCCGTATTTATATACGAAGTATTGGATTGATATTGCACTTTCGGGATTATCCACTTTGTCTTTGCCTTTTTTCTGTCATAACTATCAAACAATAATCAGCCAATCTTGTGACCAAACTCACCCTCAAAACTTTTTCATTGGCTAACTTCGCAGCTTCATTAAAATGCAGCAATGTTGAAACCGGCTTTATTTATTGTTACCGTCATCCTTTTTTCTTTATCTGTACATGCACAACGCATCAAAGAAGTTCAAATACAAAATCATTTTTGGTGGAGTATGAATACGAATTCAAAAATCAGCAAGCACCTGAACCTTATTGCCGATTTTTATATACGCCGCACCAACTTCCTCGCAAATAATAATTTTTACTTTGTAAGATTGGGCACCGGTTATACAATCAATGAACACCTTTCAGTGGCTGCAGGCGCAGGTCACTTGTGGCTTGCCAACCGAAGCGGAGCAACTGAACTTTTCTCCAATGAAAACCGCATTTACCAACAGGTACAATTAAATAATGCATGGGGCAAAACCACTCTTACACATACACTGCGTGCAGAAGAAAGATGGCAACAGAACGTAGTAAACTCCCTGCCAACAGATGCGTACCGTTACAGTACACGTTTCCGGTATCAACTCTCTTTCATTGTGCCGGTAAGTAAAAACAAGTGGGTTCCTTCTCTTGCTTTTGCTGATGAACTGCTTGTTCATACAGGAAAAGAAATTGTTTATAACACCTTTGATCAGAACCGTATTTTCGGCGGTATTAAACAGCGGCTCACACATTCCCTTTCGTTTGATTTTGGATATATGATGGTTTATCAGCAAAAATTAAGCGGCTATCAATATACCCGCAACCATACCATACGCTGGTATTTTTATTGGAAGCCCGATTTAAGCAAGAAACATAAAACAGAAGCAACAGCATTTCAACTGGCTGAAGAATAATTCTTATCTGCTTCGTTTCATTTGCCTTTGAATGAGTAGCTTTAAACAACTTTTATAATTGTTCAGTTATTATCTTATTTATGCAAAAAACATTCCTGCTGTTTGCAATACTTCCTTTTCAACTTTTTGCACAGTCGTTCTCCACTAATGAAGTGTTGAAGTGGCAACAACAGGCTAAGAACGTTACCATCATCCGTGATAACTGGGGCATACCGCATGTATATGGAAAAACCGATGCAGATGCCGTGTTTGGTTTATTGTATGCACAATGTGAAGATGATTTTAAAAGGGTAGAATTGAATTATATTGAAAAGCTGGGCCGCAAAGCAGAAGTATTTGGTGAAACAGAATTATACAATGATCTGTATTTGCGCTTACTCATAGACAGTGCAGAAGCTGTGGCCGATTATCATAAAGCACCGCTCTGGTTAAAGAAATTAATGAATGCTTATGCCGATGGCATCAATTATTATCTCTTTAAACATCCTGAAGTAAAACCATTATTGCTGAATCGTTTTCAACCCTGGTATCCTTTGTTGTGGACCGATGGAAGCATTGGCGCCATCAGCACCGGTGATATTACTGCCGAAGATGTAAAAAACTTTTATAGTGGTAATGAGTCCTTTTCCTTTTCAAAAAGACAAAAAAAAGAAAACAAGACCCACCTCTTAATCTCCTCCCGGGAGGAGAAATTTGAAGAGGTCACAACAGGTTCCAACGGTTTTGCAATTGCTCCATCAAAAACAGAAAACGGGAATGCTATTTTGTATATCAATCCGCATGTAACATTTTATTTTCGGCCCGAAGTGCATATAGTTAGCGAAGAGGGGTTGAGTGTATATGGCGCTGTTACATGGGGACAGTTCTTCGTTTACCAGGGCTTTAATGAGCACTGCGGCTGGATGCACACCAGCAGCAATGTGGATGTAGCAGATATGTATGCAGAAAAAATCAGCAGGCAACAAAGCGGTTTGGTTTACCAATACAACAATGAAAAAAGAAAAGTAAGACAGAAGCAAATCACCATCCGTTATAAAAAAGAAAATAAAATCGAAACAAAAACCATCACTGCTTATTACACACATCATGGGCCGGTAATGGCCAAACGGAACGATCAATACATCAGCGTACGGTCAAGCAACCGAATGATGAATGGATTGATTCAAAGCTGGCAACGCACCAAAGCAAAAGGACTGGAAGATTATAAAAAAGTGATGGAGTTAAAAGCCAACACATCCAATAATACCGTGTTTGCTGATAACAAAGGAAACATTGCTTACTGGCATGGTAACTTTGTTCCCATCAGAGATAAAAAAATCAACTGGGGTAAAACAGTTGATGGAAGCACATCTGCAACCGAATGGAAAGGATTGCATACCGTTGATGAAACTGTGCATGTTTATAATCCTGCAACAGGATGGATTCAGAACTGCAACTCCACTCCTTTTACAGTGAGTGGCAGCAGCAGTCCTTTAAAAACAAATTATCCAAACTATATGGCGCCCGATGGTGAAAACTTTCGTGGCATTAATGCCGTAAGAGTATTGAGCAGAGAAAATAAATTCACCATTGATAAAACCATTGCAGCGGGTTACGACCGTTACCTGTCTGCATTCGAAGTGTTGCTTCCGGCGTTGATCAATGCCTTTGAAAAAAATATACAGCCAACTGATTCCTTATATCAACAACTGCTGCAACCCATCAACACATTAAAACAATGGGATTATTATGCTGCTGAAAATTCTGTTGCCACAACATTAGCTGTTGAATGGGCACAGTTGCTCAATGCTTCCATTCGCAAAGTTTATATTGAAGAAGGAGAAGAGGACCAGGTGCAGGTTACAAAAAAGTTTGCAGCAACGGCTACGCATCAGCAGTTGTTACCTGCGTTGCTTATTATCGTTAATAATTTACAAAAGAACTTCGGCAGTTGGCAAATTGAATGGGGCATGATCAATCGTTATCAACGCATCAGTAATGATATCCTCCAAAAGTTTGATGACACAAAAGAAAGCTATCCCGTTCCGTTTGCATCTGCCCTGTGGGGTATGCTCCCTTCTTATAACAGCAGTTATTTTCCCGGCACAATGAAACGTTACGGAGTGAGTGGCAACAGTTTTGTTTGTGCGGTTGAGTTTGGAAAAAAAATTAAAGCAAAATCATTACTTGCAGGTGGTAACAGTGGCGATCCTGATTCCAAACATTTCAATGATCAGTTGCTCATGTACAGCAAAGGGCAATTTAAAGAGGTGCTGTTTTATAAAGAAGATGTGTTGAAGCATGCAGAAAAAACCTATCATCCGGGAGAATGACAGGTTCTTTGTTGCGGCTGTTTTGTTTGATTTTTATTTCACCAGTTTCAGAATTTCTCTGTGCGATGATTCAACATGAGGTTTGAATAACTCATACCATTGCTGCCATTCATCTTTATGCATGCTGCCTGTTAATGATTGCTCATAATCTGCCAGTTTTTCAAATCCTTCTTCAAAGATCAAACGATAAGAGTCGCCAGTGAAATCGCTCAGCATTCTTGCATTTGTATCTTTTTGTGGCATGAGCCCTCTTTTCAATGCATCGTCAAGCAAAGCTTTTGCATCACGGTAATGTCCAAACTTCAGTTGGAAAATGTCTCGGATAATGTACATACAACCAGGTTTAAAAAGTGAATAAATAAAATACCTGGTACGGAGAGTTAATTGTTAGTAAGACGATAGTGAAAAGTTACAAAGAGGAAACAGCAATTCAAAGTGTTTTTTTATCCTTCTTGCACAGTTAAAAACCCCGTCCTAAATCATTTGAACAATACATGTTTCTTGAACTTAAATTACCAACAAGTAGGTATTGCGTTTTAGAAATCTCTGCCCGAATTTTATAGATTGAATTATACAGAATTTTTTCCTAATCATTTAAACACAAATTCATGAAAATTTTATTCCTTTTACTTTCAGCGTCACTGTGGACAGGAATTTTTGCACAAAAAATTCCTTCAGCAGGAAACTATACCTCTGCAGACGGATACTATACAATTATCATATCCTATAAAGACAATATACTTACTATTGTTGAGCCCAATAAAATATCGCCCTACAAATTACTTAGCGGTAACGAATACCACTTCACCAATCCAACAAATGGAATTGAATATTTGATAGAAGTTGTTGACGAAACAACCCTGGCTACTTATAAACCAACCAACAGGAATAATAAATACCTTTTCTATTTCACCGGAACGGCGAATACGCCGGCTAGTAAAGAAGACTTTAATAAGTATTTTCCTATTGCACAAAAGTATAAAGAAAAAATGAAAGAGGATCCCAAGGATGCTCAGTTGTGGTCTTTTTGTGCAGCAGTTGCAAATGCAAGATCAAGCTTTAGTAAAGAAGGGTATGAAGAGTATGTTTCAAAAGTGGTTCCGTCAATGAAGGTCATTCTTGAACAGAAAGATAAATGCCCCTGTACAGATGCCATTGATCAAAGACTGTTTGACAAGTATTGATCAGCAGCCAAATAATAATTACTTACTTTAAAATTTTTATATGACTACTCCTATAAAAGGTGTTGTGCTCTCCGTACTTTTTCTTTCACTTTGTTTATATACAAATGCTCAACAAGACACTGCAACTATTGCAAAGCCTAAACAAACTCTGATTGAAAAAGATTATGACGGGGTAAAAGTGAAGCTTCGGGTAATAGAGAGGTCGGACGGGGTAAACACCGTATTAACACAAATTAGAAATACCAGTTCAAAAGAAGTGGCGGTACTTTTAATATCACCAGATAATAAGCATCAGATAAAACAAACCATTCCGCCAGGTGGAACTTTTACAGGCAATATAGGAGATGTTACAAATTTTGCAGTAGGTACTTATTTTTTTGAATATAAAGAGCAAGCGCCCTCCATGAGTAAGCAATTTGTTGACTGGATAAAGATAATAATCAGGGATCATTTTATTCTGAAAGATGGTGGACTTGAAAAGGATGGAAGTATTGGTGTAAGGGGATAAAAACCTGAAATAAAAATAAGCCCCCTGATGTATCGGGGGGCTTATTTACTTTGGGTATAATGCTTATGGGCAAGCTCTTTTCTTGGCTTCTGCAGTTGCAAAATTATTGGCATCATTACATCCGTAGGTACGTGCATAATATTCCCAATTCAGTTTACAGCTTGCTGATAAACGGTTTGGAATAGGAACAGAATAGATTGGCCCACCACTGTAACAGGTGAACTTGTAATTATAAGTTGTATTATCTGTCACCATGTCCTCTTCTTCTTCTTCAAAAAGACCTTCACAACCTGTAAAGACCAAACTAATGGATGCCGTTAAAAGGAATAACATAAATTTCTTTTTCATTATTGATGGTTTTAGAATATAAAAGTACATTGGGCTCAATGTGCTTACAATACCAACAAAGGAGTATTTTCAGTACTTTACTTGTTGTTTCATTTTACACATCTTACTTTAGTCCGATAACCAATAGTAACCGTCATCAATAATTACTTTTTATACCGCCTGTTCTTTTTAATTTTCCTTTTTGCTGCAAAGGCAATTCCTGCGCAGGTTAATTTTTTTTATAATAATAAAAAAGCAATTGTTAATCTTAACCAGATCAGTTATTATACCGACAGCTCCCAAACCCGAAGCTGGCAACGCTACCAGCAGATTAAAAAACAACTGACTCCGCTTGAACAAAACAAAGTCAATCTCAGCTATCAAAACAAAATGCTGTGGTTACACATTCCGCTTGCTGCTATTGAAGCATATCCCAACCTCCATTATCTCATTGTACGCAATCCGCATATCAACTATATAGGTGCATGGATATTGAAAGCTGATTCATTGGTGCAGGAAATTCCTTTGGGTGGAGACAGGTTTGTGTTTAAACAAAGAGCAATCATTCATCCTGATTTTGTTTTTTATCTGCCGCAGAAAAATCAGCAGGAATTTTCTTTTTTGTTGCTGCTTGATAAACGGAATGAACAACTGAACATACCCGTTCATTTTTTAACAGATGACGGGTTTCTGAATTATAACCGTATTAAAAACATGCTTACGGGTTTAATGATGGGTATTGGTTTATTTCTGATCCTGTTCAGTATTTTTTTATATGTACAAATGCGGGAACGATTGTATATCTATTATGCCATATATATAGCGCTTGTGTTCTTTTATATTTTCAGTGATTATGGATATTCCTTCATGTATTTTTTTCCCAACCATCCTTTTCCTGCTGATTTTACAAGGCCAATGGCCATTTCGTTTGCCACACCCGTATATGTGTTGTTTGCACTCAACCTGCTTGATATACGCAAACAAATGCCCGTTTATTATAAATGGAGCATGGGTTACCTGGCTGTTTATTTCATACTGCTGTTAACAGCCATGTTGCTGATGTCCAATACCGGGCCGTTTCGCTCCACATTGGTTTGGATCATGCAGGTTTATCAAAACCTGTCGGCTGTTGGGATGATGATTATCGCTATTGCAGGGATAAGAAAAAAAATCCCTTATAGCATTTATATTATTTTTTCTGCTTTAACCCTTCTGTTATCATTTTTCTTTTTTATGCAGTTTCTGTCGGGATATATGGTTGATACCGTTGTTACCCGAAACATGATGAATTTTGGCTTTGCAGCAGAAATCATTCTGCTTGCATTTGTACTCACTTTGCGATTTAAAAATTATAAAAATCAGTCGGAGCAACTTTTACGAACCACCAATCTGCAACAGGAGCAGATCTTTAAAACCATCAGTGATTACCAGCAAAAAGAAATGCAGCATTACAGCAGTATGCTTCATGATTCAGTGGGAGCCCATCTTTCAGCGATACGTTTAAACCTTGAATCAATTCAGCGTAATGAAAACAAACAATCCGTCAGTGAAAGTTTAGAACAATCCATTGCTGATGTAAGTTGCCTTGCAGATGATGTACGGCAATTTTCTCATACATTATCCCCTGTGTTGTTACAAAAGAAGGGATTGGTAGAAGCTATCAAAGAAATCATTGAAGGAATTAATAAAGGTTCCGGGCTTTATATCCAGTTTGAATCAATCGGTACTTTACAAAAAGTTTCTTTCCGGTATGAGCTGCTCATCTATAATATTCTGCAGGAGTTGATTCAGAACATCATTAAACATGCAAATGCTACAGAAGCAATTGTTCAGTTGATACTTGAAAAAGAGTTAATATACCTTTTTGTTGAAGATAATGGCAGGGGTTATAACCCATTTTTTATCAAAGACGGACTTGGTTTTTCTCAAATCAAACAATTGGTTACATTCGTGAAAGGAAACTTAACAATTGAATCAAACGTAAACAGTGGCTGCAGGGTTTCAATTGAATTTCCTGTTCTGACAGATGAACAAAACCATTCGCATTCTGCTGGTTGACGACCACCCCTTTTTCTCTGAAGGGCTTATCAATGCCCTTCGGCCTTACCCCGAATACATTGTTACCGCTGCTATACAAACAGGTGCAGAAGTAGTGTCTGCTATCAAAAAATATGAACCCGATATTTTAATTCTTGACATAAACCTGCCGGGTATAAACGGGTTAACATTATTACCGCAGTTAAAAAAAGATTTTCCTGCACTCAAGATCATGATCCTGAGTATGTATATGCCTGCCGACATCCGTATGCAGCCGGAGAAAGAACCGATTGATGCCTACGTGTTAAAAAATTCAGGAACAGATATATTACTGACGGCTTTGAGTGAGATCGTAAACGGGAACTGTTTTTTTGATCCCATCATTAAAAACAATAATCATCACAGCAATGATAACTTCAGCCGTAAATTGAAATTAAGTTCAAGGGAAATTGAAATCTTACAACTGCTGAGAGAAGGCTACTCTAACAAAGAAATTTCACAAAAACTGTTTCTTAGCGAACTAACGGTAAAAACACACCGCAAAAACATCATGGCCAAGATGGATGCTAAGAATATTGCTGACTTGTTGCGGAAGGGAAATTAATTCCTCTTCAAATATTCAGTTTCTTTTTACAATCAGCACACAACCCTTTTTCATCATCGAATTTCATTTTTCCTTCTGCATCAACCATAATACAGGATGGGTTGGGGCAATGCGGCAAACCAAAATTATGTCCCATTTCATGCGCTACCACTTTAAACAGGCGTTGCCGGTATTGCTGTTTTGTTTTTGATGTTTTAATAAAGCGGAATGATGATACCACACAGGCATGACCAGGATGATAACCCAAGCCCATCACTCCATAATCATATACATTGTTCTTTGTGGCAGAGATATTTTTTTGTGTAATGCCCACAATCAACCGAACAGAATCGGGCATGTTCATCCGCAGCCAGTGAATGATACGGTCGGCCCGGTAGCGGTTGCGGGGTTTGTAATATACTGATGATGGGAATTCTTTTGACGGTGCAATGATAACACTTACAGGATAAAGTTGAACGATTGAATCTTTCAAAAAAAATAATGCTGCAGAATCGTTTAGCTCAAGTGGTTGAAGAATTACCTGTGGCTTTTCTTTTGCCTGTGTAATTGCTTGTTTTTGTTTGTGGCTGTTGTTACAGGAAATAACGATCAACACATTTACCAAAATAATAAAAAGCTTCATTTGCCTGGTATAACTTAATAACTCAACAACTTTTCTATTGTCTCTCCCAGCCTCGCCTTTGCCATAAAGTTTTGTTCCAGTTCTATATTAAACGGAATGGGTGTATCTAAACTTGCACAACGCAATATGGGTGCATCTAATAATGAAAAACAATGTTCTGCAATCCATGCGGCAATTTCTCCGCCAATGCCGCCAATCAATGTGTCTTCGTGCAGCAACAATATTCTTCCTGTTCTTTTCACTGCTTCACGTATGGCATGATAATCAAGTGGGGCCAATGTTCTCAAATCTAAAATATCAATCGAAATTTCCGGATGCTCTGCTGCATAATCTTCGGCCCAATGCACAGCAGCGCCGTAAGTAATGATTGATATTTCATCACCACTTCTTACATGCCTTGCTTTACCAATTTCAATTTCATAATATTCTTCCGGCACTTGTCCGCTTACGGAACGATACAATGCTTTGTGCTCAAAATATAAAACCGGGTTGGGATCGTTGATGGCAGCAATTAGTAACCCTTTTGCATCCATGGGCGAAGATGGATAAACAACTTTTAATCCCGGCACTTTGGTAAACCATGCTTCATTGCTTTGACTATGAAACGGACCGGCACCTACTCCGCCGCCTGTTGGCATACGTATTACCACATCTGCATGTTGCCCCCAGCGATAATTTATTTTTGCAAGATTATTAACGATCTGGTTGAAACCAACCGTTGCAAAATCAGCAAACTGCATTTCCATCATTGCTTTAAATCCTTCTAAACTTAAACCTAATGCAGCGCCAACAATGGCGCTTTCACAAATAGGTGTGTTGCGCACTCTTTCTTTTCCAAACTCTTCTACAAACCCTTCGGTAATTTTAAATGCACCTCCGTATTCTGCAATATCCTGCCCCATGATGATGAGGCTATCATGCGCTTTCATACTTTGATGAAGTGCTTCTTTAATGGCATCAACAAAACGCAGCCCCCCCACCCCCCGAAGGGGGGATTGGCCGGCAGCACCAACCTCGCTTTTTATAAAGTCATTATTAATTGCAGAGTTATTAATAAGCAAGGGCTGTGCGTGGGTTTCTCCCCCGCCAGTTGGCGGGGAGCCGGAGGGGGCTTTGTACACATCTTCCAGTTCTTCTTCCGTATCAACCACCATTGGTTTTGCTTTGCCTGCTATTTGTAATTCGCTTTCAATTTTTTGTTTGAATTCATTTCGGATTGTTTCGATTCCTGTTTCAGTTAACACAGCTTCACCCAGCAAATAGGTTTCAAAATTTTTGATGGGATCTTTTGCTTCCCAGATTTCGAATAAATGTTTGGGAACATATTTTGTACCGCTTGCCTCTTCGTGTCCACGCATGCGAAAGGTTGTGCATTCAATTAAATATGGTTTTTGATATTGAATGCAATAGTCTCTCACACCTTTAATTGTATCTAATACAGAAAGGATATTGTTCCCGTCAATCTTTATTCCATCCATACCATAACCCCTTGCACGTTCAACCAAACTTTCACATTTGTATTGTTCATTAACAGGGGTGCTTAATCCGTAACCATTGTTTTCAATAATAAAAATCACAGGCAGGTTCCAAACAGCAGCCACATTTAACGCTTCATGAAAATCGCCTTCGCTTGTTCCGCCTTCACCGGTAAATGCAAGGGATACTTTTTTCTCATCCCTGAGTTTATAAGCCAAAGCCACACCATCAGCAATGGCTAATTGCGGACCAAGGTGTGAAATCATTCCGCATATATGATGTTCTTTGCTGCCAAAATGAAAACTTCGTTCCCTTCCTTTGCTGTATCCTTCTTTATTTCCCTGCCATTGCATAAATAATTTATGGAGTGGCATGTTACGGGTTGTAAATACTCCAAGGTTGCGGTGCAGGGGCATGATCCATTCGTCCTGTTGTAATGCCAGCGTGGCTCCTACAGCAATTGCTTCCTGGCCAATTCCACTAAACCATTTGCTGATTTTTCCCTGCCTGAGCAATAAAAGCATCTTTTCTTCGATTAACCTGGGATACAGCAAGCTTTTATAAATACCGGTCAGTTCAGAATTGGTAAGATTTTTGCGATCAAACAGCATTTTTAAAAACTACATTCGGTGAGAAACAAAGTTCAGCTTTCAATAGTATTAAAAAAGAATTTTCTTTGGTTGTTTGCAGTTATTTGCTGGCAACTGCCAAGCCTTGTATTTGCACAAACAAAAAAGACTGATAGTTCTTTAGTGGGCAAGCCTGATACCACTGAAGAATTAAAGATCAAACAAAGAGGAAATGAATTGCAACTTCAGTTTCCACGCACACATTTCCGTTCTGCATTGAAGATCATCAATACCAATGGCGCTGTGATGAAAGCAGTGATGATTGATGAAGGAATGGAATCCATTTCTGTTTCACTGAATGGTTTACCCAAAGGAATTTACCAATGTATAATTGAAAACCGAACGCAGCGGTTTGGGAAGAGGGTGATGTTGCAGTAAGGATCAGCTTGTTTTCTTCCCTTCTTCTTTCAGTACCATTTTGTGTACAAAAGAATTGATGATAGACAAACAGATGCTGAAGAGCAGTGCATACCAGAAACCATCTACCACAAAGCCTTTTACAAAATAAGCATCTAATAAAATGATACACGCATTAATCACAAACAGGAACAGTCCCAATGTGAAAATTGTAGCTGGTAATGTAAACAGAACGAGGATGGGTTTTACAATTGCATCCAGCAACGCCAATACAAATGCAACCAATATTGCAGTTAAAAAATGATTGATACTGATGCCCGGCAATAAATAGGCAAGCAGGAATGCATTGACTGCTGTTATAAGAACTTTTAAAATAAACTTCATTTTCAACACTGAGTTTTAGAGGAATGGAGTAACGCAGAGGTTAGCCCAAATCCAGGTTACCATTTATTATTCGCCTGATTCTGTCTTTAAATAAACCGACATTAAAATTACAGGTTTTACTTATTCAACATCTCCGTGTCCCTCTTTACCTCTTCTCCTCTGTGTTTACTCCTCACACAACCACTAACTCATAAAAATCTTCAGGCTGTAAATATTTATTTGCTAACTCCTGTAATTCTTTTGCTGAAATGCGTTTGATAATATTTACTGAATTATAAAAATAGCTTTCGTCCAGCCCATTTAAAATTAAATTTTTCCAGCGGCCAATGATGTGGAACGGGCCATCCAGGTCGCCAAGAATGGTTCCAATGAGATAGTTTTTCACCAGTTGCAAATCTTCTTCATCCACCAATTCTTCACGCAACACTTTCATTTCATTATACACTTCTTGAATAGTAGCTTCACATACATCTTTGCCTGCTTCGGTGCTCACCATCCAGGCAGTAGTTGAAATATGATTGAGAATATAACTGTGAATGCCGTAGGTATATCCTTTGTCTTCACGGATATTGCTCATGAGTCTTGAACCAAAAAATCCGCCAAACAATGTATTTAGCACCTGTACCGGTTGAAAATCGGGGTGATGCCGGTTGGGAAATTCTCTTGCCAACCGCACAGCGCCCTGCACCCCGTTTACATCATTAACTATACGGTATTTCTTTTCGGCTGATGCTGTAACGGGATGAATGATGGCTGGAATTTCTTTTTGATTCAGCGGCAACTGACCAATGGTTGCATTCAGTTGCTGTACAAAATCAGCAGGCAGCAACCCGGCAGCAAAAATAGTACAATGGCCATTGGTATAATATTGTTTGTAATATTCCTGCAACTGCTGTTGCTGCAACGCATCATAATCTTCTTTGTTGCTGTAAACGCCATAAGGATGATTTCGTCCAAACACATATTCATCAATCAACCGGCCTGCAACAAAATCACATTTCTTCAGGTTCACACTTAACCGTTGCTGCATGTTTTGTTTGTAAATGTCAAGTTCATGCTGCGGATAAATGGCATCGGTTATCATTTCGGCAATCACCGGTAAGTGTTTGGCATAATGCCTGTCAATGCAATGCAGAATAATGGTTGCCGTTTCATTGTAACAACCACGGCTGAGGTGCGAGCCATGGTAATCAAAATGTTCATTGAGTTCAAATGCTGTTTTATTCTTTGTTCCGTTCTTGATGAGAAAATTGGTGGCTGCTGCTACATTGTTCTGTTGTTCATACCAGTTACCGGCGTTGAACACCAGCTCTAAGCTCATCACTTCCTGGGTACCTGCATTTACTGCATATACTTGCACACCATTATCCAGCACATATTTTTCATAGGGTTTGAGTTTTAAGTCAAACTCTGTTGCGTCTTTGTATAAAGGCGCAATACTTCTGTTGATTGTTTGTTCCTGTACCTGCATATTCACTTTATCTTTCGCTTACTTTAAATGGTTTTTTAAAAACGGGTTGTTGATAATTAATCTTGATGAATGATGAAGAGTGATGATCCTCACAATTCTTGGTGAAACTTTATAAATAATCCTGAACTTATAAACACTTACTTCCCTGATTGACGGATTGAAAAGTTCTTTTACAATTTTACCCCGTTCAGGAAAGGAAGAAAGAGAATCAATTTTTACAATAAATTTTTTAATGAGCATTTCAGCATTCTGTAAAGATTCTTTGGAGACAAAATCATAAATCTGCCGCATATCTTCCTGTGCCTGCCGGCTTATTTTGATTTTGACCATGAACGCATTTCTTTTTTAAATACCTCCCAGTCTTTTTCTTTCCCTTCTGCAATATCTTTTAATCCTTTTTCAACCTTATACATCAGTAACAGTTCATTCAATAACTTTTCGGTTGAATAGGTTTTGGGAACTGCAATTACTTTTTCCTGTATTTTTTTTACTGTAAGCATGTTGAAATATTTACTTAAATCTACAACTTAATTCTTTGCCAGATAATACAATGTATTACTGTTGCTTTCATCAAAAATTCGTTTGCTTTCTTCCATCAGTTCCTGTGCAGTAATGCTTTCATATTTCTGCAGCTCATCGTTCATGAGTTGTGCATCGCCCAGCAATTCATAAAAAGCCAAACTGTTGGCACGGCTCGATAAGCCCATGTCTTCAAACAAAATGGTGCTCTCTGTTTTATTGATCACCTTTTGCAATTCTTTCTCCTCCACTAATTGTGTTTTCATTTTTTCCACTTCTTCATTCACTGCTTTTTCTGCATTCTCAATCTGTACTCCTTTCACTAATTTTCCTTCAATCGTAAGCAATCCATTATCAATGCTGCCAAAATGATAGCAATCCAAACTGCTGAAGAGTTTCTTTTCTTTCACCAATGATTGATACAACCGGCTGCTGGCGCCGCCACCCAGAATATCAGTGATAAGATCTGTTACATAATACCCCCTCTCTAACCTTGAAGCCATGTGCCAGGTTTTAATAAATGCATCCAAAGGCACATCGGCAGTAACTTCCATTCGTCTTGCTTCTGTTTGTTTTGGCTCCTGCGGTAACTGGCGAACATATTTTTCTCCCGGCGGAATGGGACCAAACCATTTCTCTGTCAGTTGTAAAACTTTGTCTGTCTCCACATTTCCCGCAACAACCAATATTGCATTGGAAGGTGTGTAATGTTTAACGAAAAAGTTTTTTACATCCTGCAGTTGTGCTTCTTCAATGTGTTTTAATTCTTTACCAATGGTCATCCATTTATACGGATGATTTTTATAAGCCATTTCTCTCATCTTGTGCCACACATCACCATAGGGTTTGTTGAGATAATGTTCTTTAAATTCTTCACTCACCACTTTGCGTTGCACATCTAAACTCTTGTTGCTGAAAGCAAGGCTCAGCATGCGATCACTTTCTAACCAGAATGCCGTTTCTAAATTTTCAACAGGAAGCTGGCAATAATAATTGGTAAGATCGTTGGTGGTGTAGGCATTGTTTTCGCCGCCTGCCAATTGCAATGGTTCATCATAATCAGGAATATTGATGGAGCCGCCAAACATCAGGTGTTCAAACAAATGAGCAAAGCCAGTGCGGTTTTCTTCTTCATCTCTTGCGCCCACATCGTACAACACGTTTACAACAGCCATGGGCGTTGCTGCATCTTTATGTATCAAAACTTTTAATCCGTTGCTCAGTACAAAGCGTTCAAAATTGATCATTGTAAATTTTTAATGCGGCAAGGGCAACTCACCCCTAACCCTTCCAAAATGAGAAGCTGTAAAATTCGGTAAAAAAGAAATGACGAACTGCATTACTTTAAAATACTGCCAATTTTTAACTCAATCAACTGTGGCTGGTTGTTACGGAAGACCAGTACCCTTATTCTTTCGCCCGCATTTTGCATCAATGCTTTGTATTGCTGAATATTATTGTTGAAATTATTCTCTACACCAAAAATAATATCACCCGGCATAAAACCTGCTTTCTCAGCAGGCGAACCCTGTTGTACTTCGGTGATCACTACTTTCCCGTCAATAAAATAAAAGTTCATACCGATGTATGAGTAATCAAACGGATCTTTTAAATGCGTATTGGGAGTAAGGTGAATGATGCGCTCGGGATAATTAATCACCAGGTTAAAGCGCCGCAACAGATCACTTCCTATTAAACCCGAAATGCCCGGATAGCCCAGTATATTCGTTGAATCATCATAAATATGAACCGGCACTTTTGAAAATTTATACGACCCCAATTTCATTTTCCGGATGGTTGTAAGCCGCATGGAAATCTTACCCATCAACCCCTCTACCTGTGTGCTCACCGATTTTTTCTTTTTGCTGATAAAAGCGCTGTCTCGCATAAACTGTTCGGTAAACAGCAAACACATACCGGCACCCGTATCAAAATAAAAATTCAGCAAATAAGTTTCTTCATCTGATACTTCGTGTCTTGTAATAGGAATAGAACCAAACACCGGCTTTAAAAACGTACCCCTCTTTGGATATTTGTATTTACCCGGAGAATAAACAGATACCACCTGCTTGTCGTAATCAACCGCTACAACATAACGGCGGAAAAATGAATACCCGATAATGCCATCAATACGCAACCCATATACTTCGCTCAAAATTTCATAATCGTTGATGTGAAAATCAAGCTTCTCCACATCCATTCCTTTTAAATGCAAAGTGCCGCCTTTATAGTATTGTAAAGGTTTAACGCCTCCAATTCCACGAACGGTACGGTCGCTGCCCTCTATGGGTAATTTGTAATACAGCGCCGTGAATGTATCTAATGAAATACCGCCGCTGCCGGTATCCAAAATAAAATTGAGTGTATCGGGAAAATTATCAAGCGTGCCACGCAAAATAACAATACCGCCCGTTAACTGCTCAAACTTAAAGCTGGTAATAAGTTTGGCAGGCGGATAGTCGGTGTTTTGGGCCGTAACCCTTACACAGATCAGCAGCAGGTATATCGTTTTCAGCAACTTCACAATCCAATTTAACTGAAAGCGCTGGGTTATACAAAGGAAATATGATAAACGCTTCGTGGTTGGTACAAATTCAGACTGTACTTTTGCAAAAGCAGAAAAAACAATGATGTTCCCGGCTTTTCTGCTGCTATTATTCTTTTGTTGCGTCGCACCCTTCAGGGCCATTGCAACTATTAAACAACTATTATGAACCTGAACGATCTCTATCAAAAAGCATCCAACTTTGAATTCTTAACCATTGAAGAAGGGGTGTACCTGTTTCAGCATGCGCCACTTACAGAGTTAATGTTTGTGGCCGATGAATTACGCAGGCAACAGGTGCCCCACGGAAAAGTAACCTGGCAAATTGACCGCAATGTAAATACAACCAACGTATGTATTGCCAATTGCAAGTTTTGTAATTTCTTTCGGATACCCGGACATGCAGAAGCATACATCACCGATATTGAAACTTATAAAAAGAAAATTGAAGAAACCATTAAGTGGGGCGGAGATCAGTTGTTGTTGCAGGGTGGTCATCATCCTGAATTAGGTTTGGAATTTTATACCACTCTCTTTAAAAAATTAAAAGCGCTTTATCCCTCTATTAAATTACACACACTCGGTCCGCCCGAAGTGGCACATATCACCAAATTAGAAAAGAGCACACATAAAGAAGTACTCACCGCATTGAAAGAAGCAGGTATGGATTCATTGCCCGGCGCCGGTGCAGAAATATTGATTGATCGTGTTCGCCGTTTAATCAGCAAAGGAAAATGCGGTGCACAGGAATGGTTGGATATTATGCACGAAGCACACAAACTTAACATCACCACCTCAGGCACCATGATGTTTGGTCATGTAGAAACCTTACAGGAACGTTTTGAACATTTAGTAAAAATCCGTGAAGTACAAAGCCGCAAACCAACAGGTGCAAAAGGATTTCTTGCATTTATTCCATGGACCTTCCAGGATGTGGATACATTGCTTGCAAAAATTCGTGGTGTACATAATTTAACCACTGCCGATGAATATGTACGTATGATTGCAATGAGCCGCATTATGTTACCAAATGTAAAAAATATACAGGCAAGCTGGTTAACAGTTGGTAAAGAAACTGCACAGCTTTGTTTGCATGCAGGCGCCAATGATTTTGGAAGCATCATGCTTGAAGAAAATGTGGTAAGTGCAGCCGGTGCGCCGCATCGCTTTACCTATAAATCCATACAGGAAGCAATTAAAGAAGCTGGCTTTGAACCGCAGTTGCGTACACAGCAATACGAGTGGAGAGAATTGCCGCAGATGATTGAAGAACAGGTGGTGGATTATTAAGATGATAATAAAACCTCCGGGGTTTTATATCTCTGCTTAATAATAATTGGAGGCTGGCAAAACTCCTGAGGTTTATGAGGAACTTCACCAAAGTTGATCTTATCAGAAATTAATTTTAAATTTGGTTATGACCACCATCACGGTTACCATCAAAAAGAAGAAAGCAATGAAAGCTCTTGAAGACTTAAGAGCAAACGATCTTATTGATTTTTCCAACAAATCAAAAACCAAAACCCGCAGACTTGCCAAAGAAAAAATTCAAACACATCTTGCAAGCGAAAAAGTATTAGCTAAAGACTGGCTCAGTAAAAAAGAAGATAAAGCATGGCAGGATTTATAAAAGGAGATGTGGTTGTAATTCCTTTCCTTTTTTCTGATTTATCGGGAAGCAAAAGAAGACCGGCTTTGGTGCTTGCAACCTTGCCCGGTAATGATATTATTCTTTGCCAGATCACAAGCCGAAACAGAAAAGATAAGTTTACAACAGCTCTTTCATCACATGATTTTATTTCGGGAAGCTTGCCTGTTGATAGTTATGTAAGACCCAATCGGATTTTTACAGCTGATAAAAATATCATTATTCGAAAAGCTGGTACAATAAAGAAAGATGTAATGAAAGTTGTGACCGAAACATTGATTGACCTGTTGAATTCGTGAAGCGGGCTTTGAACCGCAGATGCGCAACCGGCAATATGAGTGGAGAAAATTGCCTGCTTAAATGTTACTTGATTTAAAATTATTTGCCGTTTATTTCATTGCACAAGTTTTTCATTTCTTTTTCGGCCATCTTCTTATTGTAAAATAAGTAACGTAATTACACAGGTCGGGAGACCTGCGCCAGAGATGGTTTCATAACCTTACCGAATCATTTTGGGTGGCGGCCCAAACCCAAGAGGTTTTACGGCAATTTCAAACCTTTTTTTATCTTTCCTGCAAGCAACTCAACTCATGAATACTCTCACCAGAACCAATTCAGATAATTCAGATTTCAGAAACCTTGTTGCCCTGCTCGACCAGGATCTTGCCATCAGAGATGGTGAAGAACATGCTTTCTATGCACAATTCAACAGGGTCACCCATATTCATCATGTAGTAGTTGCTTATAAAAATGAAGAAGCTGTTGGTTGTGGTGCTTTCAAAGAATATGCGGCTGCTATTGCAGAAATTAAACGGATGTTTGTGCTTCCGCAACATCGAGGACACGGAATTGCCGGATTGATTTTAACTGAACTGGAACAATGGGCAAAAGAACTTCATTACACTTCCTGCATTCTTGAAACAGGAATGAAACAACCGGAAGCCATCAGGCTCTATCAGAAATCAGGCTACAGCATCATTCCCAATTACGGACAATATGCAGGTGTAGAGAACAGTGTATGTATGCAGAAAGAAATTTAATTTTGCTGATCACAGAACCAACAAATGCGGCAAAGTTTATCAACCATTATTCTGTCCTGTTCACAACATTGGTAATACTTTTCAATCTCTTTCTCTTCATTAAAAAAATCGGGATTTATACTCAATAAAAAAGGCCGCTGTAACACGGCCTTAAAAAAATCTATCACTGACTTTACATTCCTGTTTCTTAATGCGGTAATTTGTTTCGCAGCAATCCATATATAAATGTTCCCGTCATGGCAAAAACTAAGTAAACAAAAAATACAGTGGCGCCGCTGCCTAATAAGATAAACATAGGAGCAGGACAAGCGCCTGCCAATGCCCATCCCATTCCAAAAACAGTACCGCCAATTAAATAACGGTACGTGGTTTTTTGTTTGTCTTTGATTTCAATTTCTTTTCCTTTAACGTTGCGGATGCCTTTGCGTTTGATGAGTTGTACAATAATGATTCCTGCAATAACAGCACTGCCAATAATGCCATACATGTGAAAACTCTGAAAACGGAACATTTCATAAATACGAAACCAACTGACTGCTTCGCTTTTGTACATGATAAAACCAAGCAGCATTCCTACAATAATATATCTCGACATTCTCATGATTAAAAAATTTTAAAGTGGAAACAATAAGGGTATAACTACATAGGTGACAAACAATCCGCCGGAAAAAAAACCTACAACAGCAATTAACGACGGAAGCTGCAATGCAGACAGTCCGCTGATGGCATGCCCGCTTGTACAACCACCTGCATAACGGGCGCCAAAACCAACCATGAGTCCTCCGCCGGCAATCATGAACCAACCTTTCCAGTTCAGCAATGCTTCCCAACTGATGAAATCAGGAACAAGCGGCACCGTTCCTTTGGATGTATCAATTCCTATATTGCTTAACGCCCCCAATGTGGCATCGCTTACATGGGCAACATTTCCTTCGCTGCCAATAAAATAATGGCTGGCAAGGTAACCTCCAAAAACAGCGCCCAGCGCTACCAGTAAATTCCATTCTCCTTTTCGCCAGTCAATTTTAAAGAACTCATTCACATTATCTGCCCCATCAGCAGCACACATGATCCGGAAATTTTCAGAGATGCCAAATTCATGTCCGAAATACAATAAAATAAACATGACTACAGCAATCAGGGGCCCGGCTACATACCAGGGCCACGGTTGTGCAATAAAAAATTGCAACAGCTCAAAGACCTCTTTCATACAAGTGAAGTTTTATGTTTTTTCTTTTGATGATCGTCATTAAAAATTCAGGGCGAAAGCTATAAAAAAAAGCAATGCCATGAACTGACTGATCTTATTACAATTACCCGAATAAATCAGTTGAATAACTGATTTTGCTCATTTTTTTGTATAAACCTCCGGGGTTTTGTTTACCAACTCAATAATAATTGGAGAGGCTGCAAAAACCCCGGAGGTTTAACAAAACAGCATCACTCATTTAAAAACGCCGGTACATTCATAATGCTTCCAAAAAACAAAGCGTTTAAAAACAGTTTATTGGTGCCGTACCAGGTACCCCTGAAGTTGGGATTGTCACTGAAAAGAATCACCCTTCCATTCCCTTCTGCACAAACAAGAATTGCCGCACTGTTTTTTATTTTTTTTAATGATGTGGGATGCAGGTAACCCGCAATCAACGGATTGCTGCCGTACTGTGCAACCGTTGTATATGGATTGGTTGATGGCATTAAAACCGTTAAGCCGTTTCTGTAAACAGGAATGCTGCGTTGTGTAAATCCAAAACCGATGGGATGTGTTGTATCCAGGTCAACATTAAAAATAGAGCCGCCTAATGCTTTGGCTCCTTCCCGTTCAGGTGCTTCATCAAAATTATATCGCTGCACCGGTTGCTTGCTGCTGTCTGCATACAACTTCTCTTTGGTAAACCCGTTGCGGATGGCCCATTCGCTTGCTGATTTAATGGTGATGAGAGTGCCACCACTTTGTACCCATGTTTTTAATTTATCAGTTGCAGTTTTATCGAGCAGGAGATAGGTACCGCTTACCATCACAATTGTGTTGTAGCGATCAATAGTTGCACGACTGAAGTTGAGAATATCCATTTTAGTGATGGGCATTTGCAATCGCTGATCCAGTAAATGCCATATCTCACCTGCTTCTGTTGCTGCCACACCGGTACCAATGAGCATCATTACTTCCGGTTTTTTCATGCTGCGTATATAGTTGCTGCCCATATCAACACCATCTGTATTATACCCGGTATTAAGTGAATAAACAGGAAGCTGTGCATTTGCACTTGTATTGCTCACCAATACATACAATGAATCTGCACCGATGCGTTGCAGGTTAACGGGGATTGAAATACTTCCGTATCCAAACTCTTTTACCTTGCCATTGATGTTTACAGTAAACGGACGGAAAGCTGTTTGCACAATAGCGCCGCCCTGTTGCAGTTGCCAGATTGCTTTGTGTGCATTGTAATCTTTCATCTCAAATACATATACATAATTGCTTTTTATAACAGCAGGAACAATGCGTTGTGGTAATTGGCTGATGCGGTTGCCTATTGTTCCTGCTGTTTTCACTTCTGCAAAAGGCAGGTTGTATGCGTAAGGTAAACTCCATGTTGATGCATCGTAGAAGATGCTGTCAGAATAAAGGATTTGTTTTTCAAATACCGTCCGCACCATCATATAATTCGGTTGATCTGTTGGAACAATATAACCTGATGCTGCTTCAAACTTTTTTCCATCTGCATTCATTGTTCCGTTCAATGCATACACTTCTATTTCATGCAGCAGGAGCATATCAACAAACGCTCTTGTTTTTGTTTCATCATTGGCATCGCCAAACACATATGCTTTAATAGGTGAAGCTTTTGCCTGTTGGTTACTTACACGATAAAATTCTTTGCGCAAAGCAAGCAAAGAACTTTTCTCTGCCAATGATGCACGGATGGTGGTGAGCGATGCCGTAAATTGATTTCGGATGGTAAATGCAAAAGTGATGGGGATGGTGGTTGTTTCCTGCAAGTGCCCCCTGCTACTTCCCTGTTCAAATAAAAATCCGGCGCCGCCATAAAAATTAATATAGCTGCTGCCATAGCCGGGGTAGAGTTTATCAAACGCTTCTTTAGTAAAATACATGGAGCCGATTTTATTAGCTGCTTCGGAAAAATATTCGCCAAACTTTGGATAAATATTTTTGTAGAGATAATCGGGAACAGTTGGATTGTTGCTGCTGCTCTTACCCGGATCAAAATAAAAAGTAGAAGCGCTTCCCATTTCATGATGATCGGTTTGTACATAAGGCCGCCACTGATGAAAGAATTTGAGGCGGTTTCTTGTTTCAGGAAACGTACCAAGAAACCAATCACGGTTAAGATCGAACCAATAATGATTGAAACGACCGCCCGGCCATATTTCTGTATGCTCCCTGTCAAATGGATCTGCAACGGGTGGTTCGGCTTTGTGCATATTTGCCCAATGCGTATGTCGGTCACGACCATCAGGATTGATGACAGGATCCATTAAGATCACCATCTCATTCATCCACTTTATTGCTTCTTCACTTTGTGATGCTACGATATAATAAGCAGTCAACATCGCTGCTTCACTGCTGCTGGGTTCGTTGCCATGCACATTATATCCAAGATGAATGACCAAAGGAATATTTGCGGTGTTGCCTGTTTGCTGTCCTGCCAAATGTGCTTTGCGTATGTCTTCAATTTTTGCATGATTCTGCGGCGAAGTAAACACAGCGGTGATTTGTTGCCGATGCTCAAAGGTTTCGCCAATTACCTGCATGGTCATACGATCACTCAGGCGATCAAGCTCACGGAAATATTCAACCAGCTTGTCATGGCGTGTGTGCTGTGTGCCGATGGCATAACCAAGAAACTGTTCGGGTGTGGGGATCTGCTGATTAAAATTACCGCTGTTGGGATAAAAATAATTTTGCTGTGCAGATAAAACAGTTGATACAAAAAATACGAGAACAATGAAAGTTGAACGCAGCATGGCTTTAATATTTAGTTCTTAAAGCTAATTAAAACCTGTCTTATAAAAGCCTCCGGGGTTTTAATGGAGTATTTAATTTTTTCAATCTGTCTGCAACAGCCCGGGAGGTTTGGGTTGAAAATTTAACAGGCGTCATTCCGTCATGTATGCAACGTTGGTATTGCATTTGTAATCTCTTACTCTGATTTATAACTACATTCAACATGAACAAACAACAAACCTCTCTTTTGTTTTGCCTTGCAATGGATGCGGTGGGTTATGCAACATACGCTCTTCCTGTGCTGGGTGAGTTTGGAGATATTGTGTGGGCGCCTGTATCAGCCTTTATTTTCTTTAAAACTTTTGGTGGCTGGAAAGGCGCTTTCGGTTCTGCCTTCAACTTTGTGGAAGAGTTGTTGCCGGGTTTCGACTTCATTCCCAGCTTTACACTGATGTGGGCATGGAATTATTTGGGAGCAAAGAAAAATAATAATCCTGTGGTGAAGGTTGGATAAACGGTGTGTGACATTGTTGTTTTTTTATTTGCCTAATATCTCCACGGATCATTTTTATCTTTGGACGGTTTCATGTCTTCATCTTTTTCTTTATCATATACACGCAGGTAAATGACCCATTCAAATTTATCATACTCTGCAACAAGATCAATAACAAGGCTGCTGAATTCACCGGTAACATCATTCATGCGAAACTGATTGGTCCACAAACGCAATTCTTCTGAGGGTGCGTTGTAAGGTTCGGTTGCATTGATATTGTTGTTGTGCCCCTTGCTCATAAATGATTTGCCCGCAATGTCATTGTAATAAGCCTTGTATTGTTTTTTCAGCTCAGCCATATCTTCGGTAACAAACAATTTTGTTTCCCACAGCCAGTGAATTTTTGATTTAAACGGATACCCGATGACTTTGCTTTCAACAGCACCTTTCATTTCAACCGTTGATGTATATTGGATGGTATTGGGGTTGCCCTGATCCTGTGTTCCTTTGATAGAAGAAAATTGATTGGGATAATCGTTGATCACTTTTTCAAGTTGCGGCCTGATGGAAGTAAATGGATTTTTAATTTGTGCCGATAGTGATACAGCAAATAAAAAACCTGCGGAAAGAAGCAGAAGTTTTCGGTTCATGGATAAAGATTTGTTTGCAATATAAGAAAACAAATCAATCAATTACAGCAGATGGGGGATGAGTTGTTTTACTTTCTGCTGATATACTTTATATTCATCACCAAAATAATGCTGCAATTTCTTTTCTTCATAATACATGCCAATGAAAATGTAAACAATCATCAGCAACAGCAGCAACCAGTTCTTTGTATAAGGAAGAGCTATACAAAAACCCAACGCCAGTAAAATGGTTCCGCTGTAAAGCGGGTGACGTACATATTTATTCAACCCCTTTACCTGAAGCGGCATCCTTGTTTCTTCTCTAAAGCCCAGGAAAGCATTGAGGTCATAATTCTTCATTGAAAAAACCATAATTGCAGAACCTGCTAAAGAAACCAACGCTCCAGCAATTGTTACAACCGAACCCTTGCTATAAAGCAAAGAAAATGGAGTTTGATATAAAAGCAGCAGCAAAAAGGCAAGTGCAATAAGGTTGAACAGGTTATAAGCAATTCTGTATCCTCTTTTGGAAAGCCCCAAACCATTAGCCAGCCGCTGTTTTACAGCTTCATTAGCCATAAAACTGTGCAGAAAAAAGTAAATTCCCCAAGCTGCAAGAAGAAACACCATACTGCTAATATAAATTGTTCCGTACAATAAGGCCAGTAAAAATGACAGATTAAAAGCAGTGCTTCTACTCTTGCAGGAGTTTGGAATGATTATTATTTTTATAGTCTTAAATCCAATGGTTATGAAAACTGCCATTCGCAAAAGTTCCTCTGTTATTCATTCAATCAAATTAGTGATGAATCTGTTGGTGGAGTCTTTCGAGTCGCCGCAAACAAGACAGTTTCGCCGCTTAAAGCGATTTGTAACAGATTAACAGAGTTGAGCTTACCCTTTGAAAGCCATTCGCCACAAGTGTTTGGCTTTTTTTATGCCTTGAATTTTGAAATTACCTTCTCCATCTCCTTTACAATTTCTTCTGTACATAAATTTCCGATACTGCCTTCATGAAGCCCCCTCCCAACCTCCCCCAAAAGGGGAGGAGAAAAAACACCTTGTTCAATATCATTTCCAATTTTTTTGTACGCCTCCCTGAAAGGAATCCCCTGTATTACTAACTGGGTTACTGCTTCTACGCTAAAGAGGTATTTATATTTCTCATCTGCCAATATATTTTCTTTCACCTTCATATTACTGAGCATCAGTTGCATCAGTTGCAAACAGGCTTTCAATTCTTCAATGGCAGGAAATAAGATTTCTTTTGTGAGTTGCAGATCCCTGTGATAACCTGATGGAAGGTTATTGATGAGCAAAGTCAATTCGTTGGGTATGGATTGAATACGATTACACCTGGCCCGTATCAATTCAAACACATCCGGATTTTTTTTGTGCGGCATAATACTGCTGCCGGTTGTTAACTCATCGGGAAAAGAAATGAATGCAAAGTTTTGATTCATATATAAACAGCAATCCATTGACAATTTGCTGAGTGTTGCTGCAACTGCGCTTAAACCAATGGCTGTAAATTTTTCTGTTTTACCCCGGCTCATCTGTGCATACACAGAATTCCAGTTTAACGTTTGAAAGTTTAAGAGTTGAGTTGTGCGTTTTCTGTTTAATGGAAAAGATGAACCATACCCGGCACCGCTCCCCAATGGATTTTTATTGGCAACATGATATGCAGCTGCAAGTAATTCCAGATCATCAACCAAACTTTCTGCATAGGCGCCCAACCAAAGTCCAACAGATGATGGCATGGCAATTTGCAAATGCGTATAACCCGGTAATAAAACGTTTTTATTTTTTTCGCTTTGCGCAATGAGCAAATCAAAAAGATTCTTTACCTCCTCTTTGATGTTACTGATTTCTGCACGGAGATAAAGTTTAATATCAACCGCCACCTGGTCGTTCCTGCTTCGGCCGCTGTGAATTTTTTTACCGGCATCACCTATTTTTTGTGTGAGCAGTATTTCAACCTGCGAGTGAACGTCTTCTACTCCTTCGTCAATGGTGAATCCCGCCCTTGCTATCGCTTGGTCGGGCAGGGGTGAGTGGTGAATGGTATCAAGAATTTCATTGAGTCCATTGATTGCAAGTTGTGTTTCTTCTTTACTCATCAAACCAACTTCGCCCAGCATGGTAACATGAGCAATGGAGCCCTGCACATCGTATTTTGCAAGGAGCAGATCAAATTCTTTATCACGACCAACGGTGAATTGTTCTACCAATGCTGATGTGCTGCTGTTTTCTTTACTCCAAAGTTTCATAATAATTGCTTAAAGCCAAACGCAAAAGGCTGAACACTTTCTTCAGCTTTGAGCGTTAAGCTGATTATAAAATGGCGTTTAAAAGTTTGATGTATAAATCAATTCCTTCTTTTATTTCTTCCACATACACAAATTCATCTGCAGTATGACTTCTTGCACTGTCGCCAGGGCCCATCTTCAACGCAGGGAAGGGCATCAGTGCTTTATCACTTGTTGTAGGCGAACCATAATATCCTCTTCCCAATGCAATACCGGCTTTCACCAATGGATGATCCATAGGTATGGAGGTAGATTTCATTCTTGTAGTACGGGGTTTGAACTGGCTTTTGATATTTGCTTTTAATGCATCCAGCATTTCATCAAAAGTATAAAGTTCATTCACCCGTACATCAATTACAAACTTACATTGCGGTGGCACCACATTGTGTTGTGTGTTTTCTGTACCAATAACCGTAACCGTCATTCTTGATTCGCCCAGCAACGGACTTACCTTATCAAATTTGCAATTACGTATCCAGTTAATATCATCAATGGCAATATACAATGCATTCTCTCCTTCGTTGCGTGCAGCATGGCCGGCTTTTCCGTTTGCAATACAATCAATTACCATTAGTCCTCTTTCTGCAACAGCCATTTCCATTTTTGTTGGTTCGCCTACAATACCAAAATTGATATTGCCGAGATAAGGAAGCACCAGTTCAATTCCATTCACCCCGCTGATTTCTTCTTCGGCACTTGCAGCAAACACCACATTGTGTGCAAGGTTTTCTTCATTATAATAATACAGGAATGTTGCAATGAGGCTCACCAAGCATCCCCCTGCATCGTTGCTTCCCAAACCATAAAGCCTTCCTTCCTCAATAATTGGAGAGAAAGGGTCTTTGGTGTACTTGGCATTGGGCTTTACTGTATCGTGATGCGAATTAAGCAACACACTTGGGCGTGATGCATCATAAAATTTATTCTTTGCATATACATTGTTTCCAACTCTTGCATATTCCACACCGAGCGATTGAAAAAAATCACACAGGATCTCTGCTGTTTCATTTTCTTCTTTTGAAAACGACGGCGTTGCTATTAACCGTTTCAACAGTTCAATAGCCTGCGTGTGAAGTTGGTTGATATCCTGGTTTGCCATTTTTGTTTTTTTTTATCCGTTTGTAATGGATGTTCCCGCTTCTCCTTTTACCAGGAGATGTAATTCTTCTGCTTTGCCGATAACTACTTTTTTTACACCACTGTTGAGCGCTGCAAAAGCATTGTCCAATTTCGGGATCATACCTGCAAATATTTTACCCTGCGTTTTTAATTTCTGATAAGATGCCGGATTGATCTGGCTGATGACAGTTGCATCATCATTTGCATCAAACAATACACCGCTTTTTTCAAACGAGTAAATCAGTTCAACATTATACAATTTGCTCATTGCTTTTGCCAGTTCCTGTGCAATGGTATCGGCATTGGTATTGAGTAATTGTCCTTTGCCATCATGGGTGATGGGCGCAACAACCGGAATAAAACCATTTTCTAAAAGATGTTTCCAGTTTACTGTTGCAATTTTTTCTGATAATACATCACCTGCAAATCCATAATCAATTTCTTTAACCGGCCGTTTGTTTGCAGGAATTAAATTTCCATCAGCCCCTGTTACACCTATAGCATTGCAGTTGAAGGATTGTAACTGAGCAATTATTTTTTTATTGATCAGCCCTGCATATACCATTGTTACAAGATCAATAGTGGCAGCATCAGTTATTCTTCTTCCATCAACATACCTGCTTTCAATTCCCAGGCTTTCACCAATCTTGGTCGCAACCTTACCACCACCATGCACCAAAATCTTTTTTCCTTCAATTGCAGCAAATAATTGCAGGAATGATGAAAGTTTTGTTTCATCATCAATAATGTTTCCACCAATTTTTATAACAAACAAAGCCCCTCCCGACCTCCCCGAGGGGGAGGAGAAAGAATTTTGACTATTCAAATTATCTCTATTCATATCGGAGGGTTTATTTTCCTCCCCCTTCGGGGGAGTTAGAGGGGGCTAAAATTTCTGACAATACAGCCTGTGCTGCCCACACCCTGTTACTTGCCTGTTGTGTAACAATACTGTTTGCACTATCCAACACTTCATCACTCAGTTCCACATTTCTTCTTACGGGTAAACAGTGCATCACTTTGGCATTGTTGGTTGCTTTCAGTTTTTCTTCTGTCAACATCCATCCCGGATCGTTGCAATAAATTCTTCCGTAATCAGTATAAGTGCTCCAGTTTTTTACATACACAAAATCGGCATCCTTCAATGCTTCATCCTGGTTATGAGTAATGGTTGCCCCTTTGGTGAACTGTTCGTCCAGTTCATAATCTTCCGGATGTGTTATTACAAAATCTGCTTCGCCCCATGCGTTGATCCATTGTGCAAAACTGTTGGCCACACATTGTGGTAATGGTTTTATATGCGGCGCCCATGTTAAAACTATTTTAAGCCTCCTCCCAACCTCCTCCAAAGGAGGAGGAGTTAAAAGCATTTGCTCCTTGATTGTAATTATATCTGTTAAGCTCTGTAATGGATGAAGTGTTGCGCTTTCCAAACTCACCACAGGAACACCTGCATACTTAATGAACTGCTTAATGAACAGTTCACTGTAATCGTCTTTTTTATTTTGTAATGATGGAAAGGTTCTTATAGCCAATACATCAAAATAATTTCCAAGAATAGGTGCTGCATCTTTTACATGCTCAACAGTTGTTCCGCTCATGATCGCTTCTTCTTCAAACTCCCAGCTCCAGCCTTCGCTGCCAACATTAAACACAATGGGCTGCATGCCTAAATTTTCAGCAGCAATCTGTGTGCTTAGTCTTGTACGCAAACTTGGATTTAAAAAAATCAATCCCATGCGTTTGCCAGCGCCTAATGTTTTATCAGCAGATGGATTGGCTTTGTATGCCAATGCTTTTTGCACAAGTGTGTTGATGTTACTTACATCGTTAACTGAGATAAATTGTTTCATCTGTTCTGTCTTTTATTTTTATGTTATCAACAGTTCTGCTATTAGCCCCTATCTCCATCTCTTTCCCCAAAGGAGAAAGAGCGGTGCTTCATTACTAATCCAAACCATATACCTTTCATTTTAACAACAAGACTTTATTCATCGCATATCAACCACATTGTAACCAATCAAACATTTAAAAAAGCGAGGCATGTGCCATGCTATTCTCCCCCGCCAACTGGCGGGGAGTTAGAGGGGGCCACTTCTTCCTTCACCGCTTCAATAAAATGCTCTGCGTCTCTTTTCTTTAATGCCAGGCTTGGCAGCAAACGAATCACATTTGGTTTTGCTTCGCCTGTAAATATTTTCTGGTTGATGAGTAAATTTTTCCTGAGGTTTTTCAATTCGTCCGGTACATCAAAACCAATCATCAATCCTCTTCCTCTTACGTTTTGTAATACATCAATCTTTTCAAGTTCTTCTCTCAGATATTTTCCAATCATCACAGCATTGCCCATCAACTTTTCTTCTTCCATTACTTCCAGCACAGCCAATGCTGCGGCACAGGCCAAATGATTACCTCCGAATGTTGTTCCTAATTGAAAATGTTTGGGTTTAATGTGAGGAGCAATAATTATT
Source organism: uncultured Chitinophagaceae bacterium (assembly GCA_947085245.1). Taxonomy (GTDB): domain Bacteria; phylum Bacteroidota; class Bacteroidia; order Chitinophagales; family Chitinophagaceae; genus Lacibacter. The sequence continues at coordinate 74,085 of CAMTVU010000038.1, forward strand.
CCGCCAATGGGGAAACCATTGCCCATCCCTTTTGCCATTGAATAAATATCTGCATTTACTCCTGCAAAATCATGACTGAAAAACTTGCCGCTTCTTCCATATCCACACTGTACACTATCTGCAATATAAACCGCACCATATTCATCACACAAACTTCTGATCTTTTTAAGGAAAGAAGTTTCCGCTACATTAATACCACCAACACCCTGTATGCCTTCAACAATCACAGATGAAATTTCACCGCCTTGTTTTGTAAAACAATCTTCTAAAGCCTGTTCGTCATTGAACGGAAGGAAGATAACCTTGTCTGTTTCGTTCACCGGTGCTATATAATTCCTGTTATCTGTTGCACTAACTGCCAATGATGTTCTGCCGTGAAAAGCTTTACTGAAAGCAATGATCTTTTTTCTTCCGTTATGAAAGCTTGCCAGTTTCAATGCGTTTTCATTTGCTTCAGCGCCGGAGTTGCACAAGAACAGTTGATACTCTTCCTTACCGGAAACCTTACCCAGCTTTTCTGCCAGTTGCTCCTGCAACGGAATTTTAATGGAGTTGGAATAGAATGCAATTTTATTCAACTGCTCTTCAATTCGTTTTACCCAATGAGGATGCGTATGACCAATGCTGATCACGGCATGCCCACCATAGAGATCTAAATACTGCTCACCTTTATCATCCCATACATAACTGCCTTTGGCTTTTGTAATGGTGATGTTGTTGATGGGATAAACGTCGAATAAATTCATAATAAAAAAGCTTAAAGCAGAACGCCAAATGCTGAATGCAAAACGCAAGCAGCTAAAAGTATTACTGCCTGATTGATTTAATTAAATTAATTAGTTTGGCTTTTACTTCGTTTGTTTTCTCAAATGCAAGTTGATAGTCATTCAAGTGTAAATATTCTAAATCTTTTGATAACAATAAGCAGTATTCAACTTCTTGAGCGGAGCCAAAAGCAATATCAAGAAAATGAACAAAATCCTTATCTGTGTTTCTACCACAACCTTCTACAATATTCAATGGTATGGAATATGCCGCTCTTTTCAACTGGCTTGTTAAATCAAACTGTTCTGATTTAGGCATTTGTACAATAATTTTTTTATAAATAAACAGAGTTGGTTCATGAGCTTTTACCCAAACATCATATTTTTTATAATCTCTCATATAGAACGTGTTTTTACCTTTAGCTTTTTGCTTTCGGCGTTCTGCAGGTTTAAAAATAACCTGCTTTTAATTTCAATCCTTCTGCCTCATCTAATCCAAACATCAAATTCATATTCTGCACCGCTTGTCCGCTGGCGCCTTTCAATAAATTATCTGCTGCTGAATGAACAACCAGCATGTCGCCAACTTTTTCTAATTGAATGATACACTTGTTTGTATTCACCACCTGCTTTAAGAAAACAGGATCTTTTGTTACATGTGTAAAAGCAGCGTTTGCATAAAAATCTTCATAGAGTTTATTCAACTCTGTAAGACTTACATCGCAATGTAATTGTGAGCTGATGAAAATTCCTCTTGTAAAATCACCACGCCACGGAACAAACCTCACCCCCGGCCCCTCTCCAAAAGGAGAGGGGGGAAAACTCTCCTGTAACTGATGAAGTGATTCATGAATTTCATGAAGATGCTGATGCGTTAATGTTTTATATGCCTGGATATTATTAGCCCTCCAACTGAAGTGTGAAGTTGCAGCTAAACCCTGTCCCGCACCTGTACTTCCGGTGATGCCTGTTGTATAAACCTCTTTCAGCAAACCGGCTTTTGCCAATGGCAATAAACCCAGTTGCAATGTGGTAGCAAAACATCCCGGATTAGCAATATTGCCTGCTGTTTTAATTTTTTCCCTGTTTAATTCAGGAAGACCGTAAATGAATTTTCGATTGCCGATCTGTGAATCTGCACTTAACCTGAAATCATTGGCAAGGTCAATTACTTTTATCTTTTCATCAATTACATTCTCTGATAAAAACTTTTTTGATTCGCCATGTCCCAAACACAAAAACAATACATCAATATCTACCTCACCCCGGCCCTCTCCAAAGGAGAGGGAGTCTGTGAATTTCAGTTCTGTGTCACCAAACAAATCCTGGTGAACAGTATATACCGGTTTACCTGCATTGCTCCTGCTGTGAATAAACGAAAGTTCAACAGTAGGATGATTGATCAGCAATCTGATCAATTCGCCCCCGGTATATCCGGCGCCACCAATGATTCCAACGGCCCCCTTCCGATCCCGCAGTGGCGGGACCATCACCGCACCGCTCTCACTTTTCAAAATATCATTATTAGTATCAGACATAATCAAATTTAAATTTTATTTTACTTTTCATTTTAGTGTGGGCTGTGCTACAGCTATTCTCCCCCTTGGGGGGAGTTAGAGGAGGCGTTCACTTCTCGCCAGATGCTTGTCTGGTTTCCGAATATTTTTGAAAACCCTCTTACATCATCACCTGTAAATCCGGTATTCATTTCACCATACTTGCCAAACTTAGCACTCATGAGATCATACTTGCTTTCAATACCAATCACCTGGAAACGGTAAGGCATCAATTGTACAAATACAGATCCTGTAACATTCTGCTGACTGTTTTCAAAATATGCTTCTATATCTCTCATCACCGGATCAAGGATCTGTCCTTCGTGCATCCAGTTGCCATAGAATTGTGCCAATGTATCTTTCCATTGCAGTTGCCATTTGGTGAGCACATGTTTTTCCAAAGCATGATGTGCTTTTAAAATAACCATTGGTGCTGCGGCTTCAAACCCAACTCTTCCTTTAATACCAATGATGGTATCGCCCACATGAATATCTCTGCCAATGGCAAACGGACCGGCAATGCTTTGTAAATATTGTATTGCTTCACTTGGGTGAGCAAATGATTTTCCATCAACTTTCTTCAACTCGCCTTTTTCAAATCCCAATTCTAAATTCCTAACTCCGCTTTCACTTAATTGTGTGGGCCATGCTTCTTCGGGTAACATGCCTTTGCTGTTGAGGGTTTCTTTGCCGCCAACACTTGTGCCCCACAGTCCTTTATTGATTGAGTAAACAGCTTTTTCAAAATTCATCTCTACGCCTTTACTCTTCAGGTAAGTGATCTCATCTTCACGGCTCAATTTCAAGTCACGGATGGGAGTGATGATTTCAACACCGGGAATCATAATATGAAAAATCATATCAAACCGTACCTGGTCGTTACCTGCACCGGTACTGCCATGTGCAACTGCATCAGCATTTAATTTCTTTGCATGTTCGGCAATGTGCAATGCCTGGCTCAACCTTTCTGCACTTACACTTAACGGATAAGTATTGTTCTTTAGGCAATTGCCAAATACTAAATATTTAATAATGCGGTCGTAATAACCTTTCACCGCATCAACAGTTGTGTGTGATTTTACACCCAGCTTGTATGCATGAGCTTCAATTTTTATTAATTCTTCCTCATCGAAGCCGCCGGTGTTAACGATCACCGAATGCACTTCGTATCCTTTTTCATCACTGAGATATTTTGCACAGTAAGTAGTATCAAGTCCACCACTGAAGCCGAGTACAATTTTAGCCCCTTCCCCTAAAGGGGTGCTGGCAACATTCTTATTAATATTATCAGCCATAATTATTTAAGTTGAATATTTGAAATTGGTTTGAATTAAGAAAGCTTTGCCCTGTCCCCCTTCAGGCCTGCCCGCCGTATTACCTTGGGAGGCGGGGGTTAGGGGCCTATATATGAAAAAAATAATGGAAGAACTTTCTCACTTTGCTTTCGCCGCCATTTTTTTCTTCTTTGTCTTTGCGACGGAATGCCCGTAAGAATTTCCATTCCTTGAAACGAAGTAACCGTTCAAAGCCTTTTTTATTTTCTTCAAAGAATTGTTTTGTTTCTTCAGGTTCGTAATGATCTTTGGGATCGTACAACATTGCTGTACACATACAGTTCTTACGCTCTTTGCTCATGAGAATATCAAAGTTCACACAGCTTTTGCAACCGGCCCAAAACTCCTCATCCTGCGTAAGCTCACTGTAGGTAACTGGTTCGTACCCTAAATCACTGTTGATTTTCATGACTGCCAATCCTGTTGTTAATCCAAAAATCTTTGCGTCGGGAAACAACCGGCGTGAAAGCTGAAAAATATTTTCCTTGATCATTTTTGCCACTCCGCTTTTTCTGAAAGCAGGCGAAACAATCAAACCGCTGTTGGCAACAAACGCTCCGTGGCTCCATGTTTCAATATAACAAAAGCCAACCCATGTTCCATCCTGAGTATGTGCAATCACTGCTTTGCCTTCGTTCATTTTGTTGGCCAGATATTCGGGGCTGCGTTTGGCAATACCGGTGCCACGGGCTTTGGCGCTTTCTTCCATTTCGTTTGTAATGGTATCGGCATAATGCACATCGTCACTATTGGCTACACGTATAACTAATTCCTGATTTTCCATGTTTGTAATTGCTTAACAAAACCGGGATGACCAATCCAAAGAGTAATTACCGGGGAGTAGTTCACTGACAGGGGCCGTGGTGAATGGCTCGTCCTATCAGACGATGCGTCGAGGTCGTGGAGAAAATACATAGAAGTGGGTAGTGCTGTTGTTGGCACTAACTTCCTGAGTGTGATATGTATTTGCGTTTGTCAATTGTTTCAAAAATTGAGCAACAAAAGTAAATGATATAATTAAAAGAAAGACATAAAATTTTCGGGAACGTTTAAGAACGGTTGTTAGTAGTTTGGCCTGAATGATTGCCGTAATGATTATGCAAAAGACTTAAAAAGGAAAGTCAAAGAATATTTTGGAAATGAATTTTATATTATCTTAGCAAAGTTTCTGCAAAAAGAAAAAGGTCAACTGTAGAAACAGCCGACCGTTAACGATTGCTTGCCATATAAAAAAAGAGTTCTGTACTTTTGTTCTTTGCTGCTTTGCAGCATTCTTTCATGGCCGTTCACGATGCTTACCCAACGATTGCTTGCCATATAATTTTCAAAGCCTGAATCTGCTGTAAAAGTAAGGCCGTGGGTTTTGTACATCAAATCAAAATGCACGGCTTTTTATGATGCCAAAATCATTAAATGGCATTGAAACGCAGGAGCAACAGGGCTTTCACGAAAAAAAAACATTATGGCCACCAAGTTTTCAGATACATTATTTCAATTGGTTCATTCTTTAGAAAAAGCAGAAAAACGCCATTTTAAACTCTACATCAAACGCAGCTCGTCAAAAGAAGACCTCAAGATCATTCAGCTTTATGATGCTTTGGACAAGATGCAGGAATATGATGAACAAGCGCTCCTGAAAAAATTAACCGATAACAGTAAAACCAAACTGGCCAATCTTAAAACACATTTATACAAAGAACTGCTTGCCAGCTTACGTTTACTCAAAACAGGTGAAAATGTAGATCTGCAGTTGAGCGAACTTTTAGACAATGCCCGGCTGCTGTACAATAAAGGATTAAAACAGCAAAGCCTCCGCATCATTGAAAAAGCAAAAGAAGTGGCAAGGGTCAATCAAAAGTTTAATACACTTGTACAGTTGATTTCACTGGAGAAGAAAATAGAAACCCTTCACATTACCCGAAGCACTACAGAGAAGACAGAAAAAATGGCTGAAGAAGCATTGGAGATCAGCAGCCATATTGATCGGGTTACAAGGCTTTCTAATCTTGCATTACTGCTTTACCGCTGGTATGTCATCAATGGTCATGCAAGAAATGAAGAAGATGAAAAAGATATTAAAACGTTTTTCAAAAGTTATTTACCTAAAGACCTTGCACAGGTGAATGGATTTTATGAAAAACTTTATCTCTATCAAAGCTATTGCTGGTATGCGTTTATACGCCAGGACTTTATTATGTATTACCGCTACAGTCAAAAGTGGGTTGATCTGTATGAAGAAAATCCTTTTCTTAAAACGGTTGAAACCGGCCACTACATCAAAGGCATGCATGCATTGCTGAATGCACATTTTGATTTGCGTAATTATAAAAAGTTTGATCTTGTTTTGAAACAGTTTGAAGATTATGCCAATACACAGGAAGCAAACATTCATGACAACTTCCGCATTCATACTTCCATTTACATCAACAGCGCAAAGATCAATGGGTATTTAATGAAGGGCACGTTCAGGCAAGGATTAAAGCTGGTTGAAGAAATTGAAAACAAGCTGAACGAATATGCTTTGTTTGTTGATCAGCACCGCATTCTTGTATTCAATTATAAAATAGCAACGCTGTATTTTGGAAGCGGTGATTATGAAAAGGCGATTGATTATCTGCACCGTATTATCAACGGCCCCATGGATCTCAGGATTGATTTACAGAGTTATGCCCGGCTGATGCACCTGCTTTGCCACTATGAAATGGGGAATTATGAAATCCTTGATTCATTGGCCAAGTCTGTACATCGTTTTATGGCCAGGATGAAAAACTTAACTGTGGTGGAAGAAGCAGTGTTCCGTTTTTTGAAGAACAGTTTTAAATCGCCTGAGCAAATCAAAGATGCGTTGAAAAAATTCCTGCAGGAGATCAAACACTTAGAGAAGAACAGGTTTGAAACAAGATCGTTTGCTTATCTCGATATTATTTCGTGGGTTGAAAGCAAAGTGTATAATAAAACAATGGAAGAAATTGTTTACAGTAAATACAAAAAAAGCAAAAGAAAATAATCACAGCTTCATCAACCGCTCCACAGCCTGCTGCAATGTTCTGTTTTGTTTGCTGAAACAAAAGCGCACCACTTTATCATCTTTGCCGTTATGATAAAAGGCTGATACGGGAATGGTGGCAACACCTGCTTCTTTTGTTAAGCGGATGGCCAGCTCTTTATCGCTTTCATTGCTGATGCGGCCATAGCTTGCACAAATAAAATAGCTGCCGTGGGTAGTAAGCATATCAAATTTGGTATTCTTCATCAGCTCAATAAAATAATCTCTCTTTTGCTGCATGAAACGGGGCAGCGATAAATACGCTTCTTTATTTTTTATATATTCTGCCAGTGCAACCTGCGCCGGAGTAAAACAGGTAAACGCATTGAACTGGTGAACCTTTCTGTATTCTTTCATCAAAGCAGAGGGTGCAATACAGTAACCCAGTTTCCAACCGGTGCAGTGATAGGTTTTGCCAAATGAAAAACAAACAAAACTTCTTTCCAGTAATTCAGGATAACGCAACATGCTTTCATGTTTCAGTTCATCGAAGATGAGGTGTTCATATACTTCATCACTAATAATAAAAATATTAGTGCCTGCTACAATTTGTTTCAGTTCTTCCATATCATTTTTATCCAACACACTTCCTGTAGGATTGTGTGGCGAGTTGATGATGATGGCTTTTGTTTTTGGGTTGATGGATGAACGCACCAGGTCCCAGTCAATTTTATAATCAGGATACGTTAATGGTAATGGAATGGCAATACCGCCATTGATCTCGATGTTGGGAATATAGCTGTCGTACGCCGGTTCAAAAATGATCACTTCATCACCCGGACGAACAATGGTTGTTAATGCTGAATAGATGGCATAAGTACCGCCCGGAGTAATGGTGATCTCGGTATCGGGGTTGATGGTTGTTTGATAAAGTTGCTGTACTTTTTCTGCAATGGATTCCCTTAAGCTCATCAATCCCGGCATGGGTGCATATTGATTGTGCCCCTGCTTCATGGCTTCATATACTTTGACGGTGAGCTCCTCGCTCATTGGGTAATCAGGAAATCCCTGTCCGAGATTGACAGCTTTGTATTCTGTTGCCAATGCACTCATTACGGTGAAGATGGTGGTGCCAACGTGGGGGAGTTTGCTTTGAATTTGCATAACGAATTGCAAATTAATAAATGTGCGGTGCTTCCCTGTTATTACTTTTTCCCCTTCACCAATTCATACGAATGATCAATCCATTCTTTGATCAGCTTAAAAGAAACCGAACCATCCACAACAATTGTATTCCAGTGTTTTTTATTCACCCGCCTGCCAAAGTCTTGTACGGCGGGCAGGTGTGAAAACCGGGCAGCACACAGGTATGTTGCTCCCGTAATTCCAGCGCCAGTTCAGGATCGCACTTTACATTGAAACGC